>DATCDZ010000164.1:0-21167 GCA_036510395.1 Verrucomicrobiia bacterium | reverse complement strand
GCGTTCGGATAACCAACGAGGCCGACTTCCGCGACGATGCGGAGTTCGAGAAGAAAATCGCCTTCGTCGCCCGGCTCGCCCGGCTGCGCGAATCGCGGCGTCTGGCGCGCGGCGGTGGCGAAATTGCGATTGCCCAATCCGCCGCGTCCGCCTTTGCACAAAATAAATTGCTGCCCGTGCTGCGTGAGGTCGGCGACGAGTTCGCCTTTGGCGGAAATAACGGAAAGTTTTTCGGCGTCCGCGTCGTCCTTCGACAGATCAATTTCCATCGCGCGACCGCTCGCCGCGCGGCGCAGCAACGGACGTTTTCCCGTGCTCGTGCTGAACATCGGATTTTTATTTCCCTGCCCGCCTTCGTTCTCGTCGTCGTCCTCATCCTCGTCCTCGATTTTTTCAATCGGTTTTGCCGATGGCAATTTCCACACGAGCGTGCCGCAGGGAACTTTGATGATGAGGTCTTTTCCGGCGTGACCGTCCATGCCCTTGCCCATGCCCGCGTCGCCGCCGGGCGCGATGAGGCGCGGAACGTAATACTGGCCGATGAGATTGTTGAGGTCGTGGTCGGCCTGCAGGATGACGCTGCCGCCGCGCCCGCCGTTGCCGCCGCTCGGGCCGCCCTTGGTGATGTAAGCCTCGCGATGGAACGCGACGCAGCCTTTGCCGCCGTGCCCCGCCTGCGCGTAAATTTTTATTTCGTCAATGAACATGGCGCAGAATTTATGATTGATGATTTGCGATTTACGATTTCAAATTATTCTCCGGCGAGTTGCAAAACATTTCGACGAAACTCGGATGAAATCCAAAAATTCGCTTCGCGCTCTAAACGATCAAGCAAAATTTTTACGCCGGGAATTAATTTCTCGATTCGGGCATCAATTAAAATGCCCGCAATGCCGACGATGCGGACTCCAAGTTTAGCTGCAATTTCCCGCCCAGCCTTTTCATCAATCAGTAATGCGTCTGCTTTTTGATTCAAAAACAAGGCGATGGCCGCAGCTTCGCCCGCGTGAAGCCCGGCTTCGACAATTTCCCTTGGAAATGATTTTGGCGCGGGCAGAATTTCAATCCAATGTGCCAAGGTTAAACCCGAAAACCGCTTTTGAACTGTTGTCAGCCGGATAAATTCATCGGCCACCTCGTTTGGAATTAAAACGCGCTGGAAAAGTTGCGGCAACAAATGTTCGTGCTGAATTTTGCACAAATTCAGAATCACTGAAGTATCGGCTACGACGATCATCGCTTTCTAATTTCGCGAAGCTCTTGAATGGCGCGCATGTCTTGTTCCAAATCTTCGATGCCGTAGTTTTGCGGAATTTTCCGGTCTTTGAGCAGACCTTGAAATTCAAAAAAACCGACGTCCGCGATGTCCGCCGCCTGAATGAGCGTGACTTTGCGCGCCGCGTAGAGCGAGAGCGCCAGCTCCTGCTTCAACTCGTCTTCGCTAAATTTTGTTTCCGGCAATGTCAGCGTCATAATTGAACTCTAATCAATTTTTTACGAGTGGTCAAACGCGGTCTGGAAAACAAAAAGCGAGGCGTGAGCCTCGCTTTGAAAATTGTTCACGCCGGAATTTAATTCTTCGCGGCGGCGGCCTCGGCCACGACGTTCACGCGACGGCTGTTCTGGTCGAACTTCACCTTGCCGTCCACGAGCGCAAATAGCGTCCAATCGCGGCCCGTGCCGACGTTTTTGCCCGCGATAAATTTGCTGCCGCGCTGGCGCACGATGATGCTGCCCGCGCTGACGACCTCGCCGCCAAATTCTTTTACGCCGAGCCGTTTGCTGACGCTGTCGCGCCCGTTGCGGACGCTGCCTTGACCTTTTTTATGTGCCATAAAAAATTGTGATTAGAGTTGAAAACGGAAATCAAAGTTTGATCTCTTTGATCTTGATGACCGTCAATTCCTGACGATGGCCGATGGTCTTGTGATAACCCTTGCGGCGTTTCATCTTGAACGTGAGTTTTTTCTCGCCGCGCTTGTGCGCGACGACGTCGGCGATGATGCTCGCGCCCGAAACAGTCGGCGCGCCCATCGAGATTTTGTCGCCGCTGACCATGAGCACGCGGTCAAACGTGAACGGTTTGCCGGCCTCGGTCTCGAGCCGTTCGATTTCCAGCGTGTCGCCCGCCGCGACGCGATATTGTTTGCCGCCTGTTTCTAAAACTGCATACATAAATTTATTTCCCGCAAAGGGTCGGACATTGAACCAGATTTTCGCGGACTGTCAATGCCTGATTTTCGGCAATCTGGCTTGTTCCCGTCGGCGCAACTGGCGCTCCTGCCTTTTGACTTCACCAGCCAGCAATTCCTCCGCGCACCAGCCTTTGCTTTGGGCAAATTCTGTCAAAGCAAAAAGCTCTTTGGCCAATGCCGCTTCGGTGAATGGCTGCTTGGGATCGCGGCTGCCTGCAAGCAAGTGAACCTTGCGTGCTTTCTTCAAAAGTTTCTCCGCTCGAAGCAACGCAGGTAAATGTTTCGGAATTCCGTCCAGCGCGGATTTGCGTTCACTTTTCGTTCCGGCTTTTTCCGCGCGCTTGATTTTTTCCCAGTTCGCCCAGACTTCATCCACGTTTTTGACTTTCGTTTTTCCGAAAACGTGCGGATGACGACGAATGAGCTTCTCCACAATCAAGCGGCAGACTTTTTCAAAATCAAACGCGCCGCGTTCGCGCGCGAGATGGCAGTGAAAAACCACTTGCAGCAGCAGATCGCCCAGTTCCTCGGCCAATTCGTGATCGTCGCGCGACTCAATCGCGTCAATCAATTCATAGACTTCCTCAATCGCATGGCGGCGCAAACTCAAATGCGTCTGCTCGCGATCCCACGGACAGCCGCGCGTCGAACGCAGCTTCGCCATGACGCGCAGCAAATCTTCAATTGCAGATTTTTTCTTCATGAAACTTTTAACCACGGATAAACACGGATGGACACAGATTAAAAAATTCTTATCCGTGTTTATCTGTGTCCATCCGTGGTTGAAAGGCTTTTACAAAATCACCAAATCATCCCGATGCACAAGTTCCACGCGCGCGAGTTTTTTGGCGCGGATTTCTTCGGCGGAAAATTTCGCGATGCCGCGCGCGAATTCCGTTCCGTTCAAATCGCAAATCCGAACGACTTCTTCAGCTATAAAATTCCCCTCGCAACGCGCGACGCCGGGCGGCAGCAAACTTTTGCCGGATTCACGCAACGCCTTTTTCGCGCCGTCGTCCACGAACAGCGCGCCTTTGGGATGATGGAAAAATGCGATCCAGCGTTTGCGTCCCTGCAATTTGTTCGGCTGCGCGACGAACAATGTGCCCTCGTCTTCGCCGTTCAAAATTTTGGCGAGCACGTTTTTCTTTTTGCCTGACGCGATGACGAGCGGAATGCCGGAGCGCACGACGATTTTCGCGGCCTGGACTTTCGACGCCATGCCGCCCACGGCGACTTCACTGGTCGTGCCGCCTGCGAGTTTTTCAATCGTCGCATCAATCTGTTCGATGACGGAAATCGTCTTTGGATTTTTTTTGCTAAAATTTTCAATCACGCCGTCAACCGTTGTGAGAATCACCAGCAAATCGGCGGGCAGCAGCGAGGCGACGAGCGCGGAGAGTTTGTCGTTGTCGCCAAATTTGATTTCGGTGAACGAGACGGCGTCGTTTTCGTTGATGATTGGAATCACGCCGCGACCGAGTAAAGTCACAAGAGTATTTCGCGCGTTCAAATGCCGCTCGTGATGTTCCAAATCTTCATGCGTGAGCAAAACCTGCGCGACGTGCAGGTCGCGCTTGGCAAACAGTTCGGCGTAATTCGCCATGAGCCGCGACTGGCCGACGGCGGCGCACGCCTGCAATTCCGCAAGTTCGCCCGGACGTTTTTCGTAGCCGAGCGCGCCCATGCCCGCGCCGACAGCGCCGGAAGTCACGAGCACAATTTCTTTTCCCGATTTTCGCAGCGCGGCAATCTGTGCGACGAGTTGTTCCAATTGCGCCGGGTCAATTTGCTTCCGGCTGTCGGTCAGCACGCCGGTGCCGAGTTTGACGACGAGACGCGAAATGGATTTGAGCGGGTCACGATGCACGCGCGAATTTAGAACGAAATCCGCGCTGGAAAAAGGCGAAAGTGGCGGACATTTTACAATCCAAGTTGTTTGAGAATGTCCAAACCTGGAATTTTCCGGCCAACCATCGGGTCAAAAAAGCCGTCGCTGTGCAGGTAAATGAGTGCTCCAAGTTCCTCGAGGTCGGCGGGCGATTTCACGTTTGGAACCGGCACACTTTCCAGGCCGATGGTCTGCGCGCGGTTGTTTTGCGGGTTTTTCAGGTCAATAAACTTCACCTTGCCGATGGAGACATTGAGCGTGTCAATGCCTTTGAAATCGTAGCCGGTCTGCGTTTTGAGATTTGCCATGACGTTGCTGCCGCCGCCGGAATTTTTTGCCGGCAACTTGAGGCCGAACGCAAAAATGTTCGTCTGGCCGGCTTCGTTCTTCACGATGTCCAGTTCGCCGAGGTTGAAACGCAGCAGCGTGATGTGAATCTCGCGGCGCATGAGCGCGGCGCGGTCGTATTCAACGTGGATTTCCGGAATGTTCAGAAATGGCGTGCCGCCGAAATTCGTCGGATTGTAAATTTCCAGATTTTGGATTTCGATGGCCGGCTCGATGAGCGCGAGATGAAAGCGCCCGATCTCCGCCTCCATTCCCGTCTGCTCGCGGATGTTGTGTTCGATGACGACGCGCAGGATTGAATTATACGACAGCAACAACATGACGACCAGCACGACGGTCAGCGTGACCAGCGTGATCAACAGACGGAACACCGATTTGAAAATCCATTTAATCATGTTTGACGAAAATCATTCTCATCCTCACCGCCATCCACTTCCGCGTAAAGAAAAATTGAGGACGAGGACGAGGATGATTAAACCGGCACGTCTTCAGGCCGCACTTCCAGACATTCGTCCTGGTCTTCCCAGATCGCGGCGGCGTAGGAATTCAAAAGCTTCGGCGCGAGTTCGCGGCCCGCGCGCGAGAGAAGGCGTTCGGCTTCCTCGGCCGCATTTTCGTAGGCCGCGTCATAATTTCCGGCGCGCTTGCGCTGGCGGTCGTCCCAATGCGCGACGGCATGGACGGGTTCGTATTGTTGCGCCCACGATTCGATTTCGGCGCGGATTTCGGCGGGAATTTCATCGAACGGCACGAGCGTTTCGCTGCAATGCTGGCAGATCAAACCGGACTCGCGCACATCGCGCGTGAGCAGCGGCAGATACGGCGCGCGGCAGCATGGCGATTCCGCATAGGCGGCGGGCGGCGTGACGAGGCGCTTGAACCAGATCTGTTTTTCGTGCGCGATTTGCGCGGCGAGGCGGTAGGCGCCGACGAGCGGGTGCGAGAGCCGCCACACGCGGCCTTCAAGCTGGCCGAGCGTCTGTGCCAGCCAGCGGCCGAGCGTGAGGTCGTCCCAATCCTGAAACGCGCGGGCGTATTCCTTCCAGAGCGAATCGAGCGGCGAACTGGATTCCGGTTCAAATGCCATGCGGGCAGGATGGCGCGGCGGAAAAGTTTTGTCGAGCGGCGTTGCGGAATGAAAAAGACCCTCTGCCCCGGTCGGCGTGGAATCAAGCTGTTCGATGCACTGAATGGTCGGGAAATTAGATCGGCAACAATTTTATCTGCTCGCCGTCTTTCTCAACCGCTTCGCCGAGCGTTTGCGTGTGGCGTTTGCGGCGTTCGATGATGTGTTTGTCGAGCAACGGATCGAAAGGCACAGGATAATTTCCGTCGTAACACGCCATGCAGAATGAATTTTTCGGCAGACCGGTGGCTTTGACCATTCCGTCCTGCGACAGATAATAAAGCGAGTCGGCGTTGAGATATTTCCGGATCTCTTCGAGCGAATGGTTCGCGGCCATCAGTTTGCTGCGGTCGGGAAAATCAATTCCATAAACGCACGGGTTCATGTGTGGCGGACAGCTCACAAGAACGTGAACTTCCTTTGCGCCGGCTTCTTTGAGCGTTTTCACGCGCGTCTTGCATGTCGTTCCGCGCACGATGGAATCGTCCACGATTACGACGCGTTTGTCTTTCACGAGTTCGGTGATCAGATTCAGTTTCACGCGCACGTCAAAGTCGCGGATGAGTTGCGACGGCTGCAAAAAACTTCTGCCGACATAATGATTCCGCACGAACGCCATCTCGAACGGAATTCCAGATTCGAGCGAATAGCCGAGCGCGGCGCTGTTGCCGCTGTCCGGCACGGGAATCACCAAATCCGCATCAATCTTGAATTCGCGCGCGAGCTGGCGGCCCATTTCGACACGGACTTTGTAGACGTTGCGGTCGGCAATCGTGCTGTCGGGCCGCGCGAAATAGACGTATTCAAAAATGCAGAACGCGCGCTTCGTCTGTTCTGGAAACGCCTGAAAACTGCTCAAGCCTTTTTCGTTGATGACGACGATTTCGCCCGGCTCGACATCGCGGACGAATTTCGCGTGGATCAAATCAAGCGCGCAGGTTTCGCTCGCGAGCACATACGCGCCGTCGAGCAGGCCGATGCACAGCGGACGAAAACCAAATGGATCACGCGCGCCGATCAATTCCTTCTCCGTCATGATGACGAGCGAATACGCGCCCTCGATTTTGCGCAACGTGTGGGACAAGTGATTTTCGCCGCCGTTCAAACCCGGTTGCGCCATCAGATGCAAAATAATTTCGCTGTCCACCGTCGTCTGGAAAATAGAGCCGCGATTTTCGAGTTCGTCGCGCAACTGCGCCGCGTTCGTCAGATTTCCATTGTGCGCGATGGCAATCTGTCCGCGCGCGCAATCCACGGTGAGCGGCTGCGCGTTTTTCAATTGCGACGAGCCGGTCGTAGAATAGCGCGTGTGGCCGACGGCGGTTTTGCCGACGAGGTCGTGCAGAATTTTCGGGTCGTTGAAAACCTGCGGCACGAGGCCCATGCCGTGGTGTTTGTAAAATTTCCCGTCATGGCAGGTGACGATGCCCGCGCTTTCCTGCCCGCGATGCTGGAGCGCGTAAAGTCCGTAGTAAGTCAGTTCGGCGGCGTTCGGATGGCCGAAAATGCCGAAGACTCCGCAGTAATGTCTGGGATAATGTGGTTGAGTTTGCATCGCGCGCGTCGCTGAATTTTTGCAGACGCGGATGAAACGCGCAAGCCGGAAGCAACGCGGATGACGGAGTTGGATTTCAGCCCGGCCATCGCTCATTGACAGGACAACGGAACATGGATTTCGTTGCAGAAGCGCGCATAATCGGCAACCATCCGGGAAGTCATGAGCCGGGGGGTTCGCCGACTTCGACCGTTTCGACGGGCGGGACTGCGGCCTGATTTTGGAGGCGTCCCGGACGGCCGCTGGTGCGGATTTGAATCAAACGGCCATTTTTCCCGCGCTCAAACGTGAACATTTTACGCGTCAAAATGTCGAATGAGTTGAATTGAAAAATTGTTGGTGAAACAAAAAAAGTTGAACAATTAATTTCCTTGTTGCGCTTGAGCAGAATTATACGGCACATATTTTTAATCGTCGCATTCCTTTTTCTGGCGGCGACGGGTTTGATTTCATCGCGCGCGCGCGCGGCGACTTTCACCGCGGCGCTCGACCGCGACACGATTTCTCTTGGCGAAACAGCGACGCTTTCGCTTAACTTCGAGGGTGGCCAACCAACAAAACTGCCTCCGCCCGATGTGCCGGGACTGCAATTTGGAACCCCCAGCAGAAGTTTTAGTCAAAACATTGATCTCAATTCCGGGCAGGTGAATGCCAAGCTCACTCTGTCTTTTCCCGTCGTTCCGCAACGCGAAGGCGAGTTCACCATTCCCGCGCTTACCGCCGACGTGAACGGCCAGCAGCTTTCCACGCCGCCGCTCAAGCTGACAGTGCTGAAGGCCGACGCGCCGCCCGCCGCTGCGATTGATTCGGGCAATGAAATCGCGTTCATGAAACTTTCGCTGTCCGACAAGAAGGTCTATGTCGGGCAAATGCTCACCGCACAACTGCAAGTCTGCCTGCGCGACGACGTGCAGGATTTCGGCAACTTTCAATTCACCAGCCAGCCCGCCGACGGCTTTACCATCAACAAAATGGCGCAAGGCCAGAACCAGCGCGAACAGATCGGCAACCGCATCTACACCGTGATCCCGCTCACCTTTGCGCTGACCGCCATAAAGACCGGCACGTTGAGCCTCGGGCCGTTCACCGCCAGCGCGACGCTGGTGGTTCCATCGGCCAACGACCAGGGCGGCGACCCGTTCTTCCGCCAATTTTTCAATCAAGGCGAGCGAAAGCAGATTCCGCTCGCCACCGGGACGCTCACGGCGCAATCGGTGCCGCTGCCGGCGGAAAATGTCCCGGCAAACTTCAACGGCGCGGTGGGCGACTACCAATTGACCGCAACCGCCGGGCCGACGAATCTCACCGTCGGCGATCCCGTCACCGTCCGTGTGATGATTTCCGGACGCGGCGATCTCGGTTCGGTGACGCTGCCCGACCAGACGGCGTTGCGCGATTTCAAGATTTTCGCGCCGACATCAAAAGTAAAATACTCCGACCAGCTCGGGATGGAAGGCGACAAGACGTTTGAAGAAATCGTCACGCCGCAAAATTCCGACGTGCATGAATGGCCGCGGTTTTCATTTTCATTTTTCAATCCTGACGACGGCCAGTATCACACGCTCACCGAACACGCCGTGCCGCTTCTCGTCAAGGCCGCCGCCGCGACGCCGATGCCGGCAATCGCGGCAAATAAAAATTCCGCGCCGGAAAACCAGACGCCGCAGGACATTTTGCCCATCAAAGAAAATATCGGGTTGCTTGCGCAGCCCAGCACGCCGCTCGTCGCCCGCCCCGTTTTTCTCGCCGCGCAGGCCGTGCCGGTGCTGGCATTTCTCGCCGCCCTCATCTGGCGCAAACGCACGGACAATCTGGCGAACAACCCGCGCCTCCGCCGCCAGCGCGCCGTGGCGCAACTCATCGCCAGCGGAATGGACGATTTGAAAAAACTGGCGGCGGAAAACAAGTCGGATGAATTTTTCGCGCTGTTGTTCCGGCTCTTGCAGGAGCAATTGGGCGAACGGCTGGATTGCCCCGCCTCGGCCATCACGGAAAACGTGATTGATGAACACGCCGTTTTGCGCGATGCGCCCCAGCCGATGCGCGAGGCCTTGCATGAACTTTTCCAGCTTTGCAATCTGGCCCGCTACGCGCCCGTGCGCGGGACAAGTGAATTAAATTCCGTCGCCGCGCAATTTGAAAAGGTCATCCATGAACTTCAGGAGGTGAAGGCATGAAAACCAAAGTTCGTAGCAGCGAACGTCAGTTCGCCCTAACTAAAAGACGCATGGAGCCGGTTCACGTCGTCTCCTACTGGATTTTGGTTTTGCTCGCGCTGGTTTTCACCGGAAATGTTTTCGCGGCGGACGTGGCTGGAGATTTTTCAACGGCGAACAAATTTTATGCGCAAGGAAAATTTGCGGACGCCGCAAACGCCTACGAAAAAATCCTCGCGTCCGGCACCGCTTCGCCGAATCTGCTTTTCAATTACGGCAACGCGGAATTCAAATCGGGAAACCTCGGCAAGGCGATCACCGCGTTTCGCCGCGCGGAATTGCTTGCGCCGCGCGATTCGGAAATCCGCACGAATCTGAATTTCGTCCGCAATCAGGTGCAAGGCGCGACCGTTCGCGAAAGTCGCTGGCAAAATTGGCTCGGCAATCTTTCGCTCAATGAACGGGCGGTTTTTGCAGCGATTACGTTCTGGCTCACGTTTCTTTTGCTCGCGGCGAAACAACTTCGTCCTGCGCGCGCGGCAAAATTAAAAAGTGTCACTTGGATTTTTGCCGCGCTGACGATTTTCTCCGGCACAATTTTAGGCGTTCAAGCCGCAAATCATTTTTCAAGGCAGACGGCCGTCGTCATTTCCGCCCAAGAAACGGCGCGCAGCGGGCCGTTTGAGGATGCGCAAAATGCGTTTGCCGTCCACGACGGCGCGGAGCTTTCCGTTTTGGATCGTCGCGATGACTGGGTGCAAGTTGCGGACAGTTCGGGAAAATCCGGCTGGTTGAACAAATCGCAAGTCGAAATTTTGCCCGGTGCGTAGGACAGGCGTCGCGCCTGTCTTCGTTTGAAATTAAAATCAGAGATAGGCGCGCCGCCTGTCCTACGCGAAATCGGCGCTCGTAATTTTGAACGCAAATTAAAATTTTACTGTCGAAAAAATAGTTGCAAAAAAATGAATACTGGAATTAACGCCATCAACGAAGCGGTCAAGGAAGCCAGCAGCTTTACCCAGCCGCTGTTTAACGAACTCGGCAAGGTCATCGTCGGCCAGCAATACCTCACCGAACGGCTGGTCATCGGACTGCTCGCCAACGGCCATGTTTTGCTCGAAGGCGTGCCGGGCTTGGCGAAAACTTTGGCCGTCAAATCCATGGCCGCGTGCATCAGCGTGAAATTTTCGCGCCTGCAATTCACGCCGGACATGCTGCCCGCCGACGTCATCGGCACGCAAATTTATAATCCACAATCCGGCGGCTTCACCACGCGCAAAGGCCCGATTTTTTCCAACCTTGTTTTGGCGGACGAAATCAATCGCGCGCCGGCCAAGGTGCAAAGCGCGTTGCTCGAAGCCATGCAGGAAAAACAAGTCACGATTGGTGAAAATACTTTCAAGCTCGAAGAACCATTTTTGGTTTTGGCGACGCAAAATCCGATTGAACAGGAAGGAACGTATCCGTTGCCGGAAGCGCAGGTGGACCGCTTCATGTTGAAATTGAAAATCGGTTATCCGTCGCGCGACGAGGAGCGGCGCATTTTAGATTTGATGGCAAAAACTTCGGCGACGCCGACCACGAGCGCGGTCGTCACGCCGGAACAAATTCTTCGCGCGCGCGAAATCATCAACGACATTTATGTGGACGACAAAGTGAAGGATTACATTGTGGATTTAGTCTGCGCGACGCGCGAGCCGGACACTTACAAAATTGCGGTGAAAGATTTTATTCAACTCGGCGCGTCGCCGCGCGCGACGATTGCGTTGACGCTGGCCGCGAAAGCTTACGCATTTTTGAAAGGACGCGGTTACGTGACGCCGCAGGACGTGAAAAGCATCGGCATGGACGTATTGCGCCACCGCGTGGCCATCACCTACGAAGCCGAGGCCGAGGAAAAAACCAGCGAAACGGTCATCCAGAAAATCTTTGATGAACTGCCGGTGCCGTGATGAAAATAATTCTAAAGTTTCGCGCGCTCGGCATAACTTTAAGCCTCGTATTGCTCTGTTCTTGCGCGACAACATTTCAACAATCCGCGATTGTTCCGGCAACCGAGTTGCCCGCTGACGCAACGATCAACAAAAGTGCAGGTCGTGGAGATATGTTGTTTGTGACGCTCCGGTTGGAAGACGGTCAAGAACTCTCGTTTGGAGTGGACACCGGAGCTGAAGGCACAGTCTTCGATAAATCTTTGGAGTCAAAATTGGGGAAACGTCTCGGCACAAAAACACTTTCCGGTTGGCACGGCAAAACGGAATCAGCCCTGTATGCTGCCCCCAATCTTTATTTTGGAAATGTTCGGCTGATGACCGGCAATGAAGTTGCCACTGGTGATTTCCAGCGGCAATCACTAATGACTGGCCGTCCGGTCATGGGTATTCTCGGAATGGATTGCCTGAAACATTACTGCATTCAACTGGATTTTGAAGCGGGGAAGATACGTTTTCTGAACTCCGACCAAATGGATGCCACGACACTCGGCAAAGACTTTCCGCTTACATTCAAAGGCAACTGCCCGTTTATTCATCACGTCAGCTTTGCTGGAGGAAAAGACACTCACTCGCTGATTGATTCGGGTTGCGTTTCTGACGGCTTTGTTGAGCAGGGCGCGGTTGAAGGAGAAAAATTTGAAACAGTGCATCTACAAGAATGTGTTTGGTCTGGCGAAAGCTACTCGAATCTTTTTGTTCAAGGTGGTGCAAACGTCATTGGATTGAAATTCTTGGCGCGGCATCTTGTTACTTTGGATTTTCCAAAACAGACGATGTATCTCAAACGAACCAGCGTAGGCCCACTTGTTGATAAAAATGTGGAAACGGCGATGCAGTTCTTAAAAGACTTGAAGGAAAAAGGCCAACTACCCGGCTGGTCAAAAGGTGAAAGCGGGGAAACCGCATATCCTGAAGCAAATTCTTCCAACTCCGTTACCTTCAACATCGGAAAGAAGGACGATTCGTCCATTTACCATTATACGATTGCTCGAACGTCAAAAGACAATCCGTGGAAATTAGAGAAAGCATGGCGGACAGACCAAAATGGTAAAACGATTGAAGAATATCCTGTCCCATGATTACCCGCGAGATTCTCAAAAAAATCCGGCAGATCGAGCTGCGCACGAACCGCCTCGTGACCGAAACGCTCGCGGGCTTTTCATTTCAACCGTCGCCGCAGTTCCGCCGGATTTCGCGCGCCATGCCAGATGGTGCTGATAATCACCTCGGAAGTCTGACGTTTGACAATGAAGAATACGGAATACGGCCACGGATCTGGCATTTTGGCTTTTTGGGTCAACCGGCTGGCGAAGAGAAATCTTTCAGGGTCTTGGCAAACCGTTTTGAAGAAACTTTGCAACTCTTTGGCGAATCTTTGGCCGACTCCCGGCTCGCGCTCGTCGTAAAAAGCAACTGCATCGGAAAATTCCCGTTCCGCCTTCTCCTCAATGACCACCCGAAAACTCATCGCGTGGCGCGAAATCGTTTTTCAATGTCAGCCACGACATCGTCAAGCGGGCGGCAGCGTTCGGGATGCGCCAGTGCGCGTTCGGCGCGGCGGTCGAGTTCGGCAATTTGCTCGGGCGTGAGTTCGTCGTCAAATCGGTCGCGGAGTTTTTCAAAAACTTCTCGTTGTTCTTTAAACGGAAGCTTGTCCACTTGCTCCATAACTTGCGCTTGCATTGCACTCATGGTAGCAATTTACTCCTTTGATTTGTTCGCGCAAGCAAGGTTTTTTCGCCGCGTAGCGAGCCGTTCTTCAATTTCTGCAAAAACTTGTTCCGCTGGAATTCCGCGTCCGGGATTTTTTCGCGCATCTTCGGCACGGCACTCAAGCTCTGCGATTTGTTCTGGCGTCAGTTCGTCGTCGAATTCAGTAAATTCATCTAAGATTTGCTGGACGGTTTCGCGCCGTTCGTTTTCAGGCATCCGGCGAAGTTCGTCGAGAATTTTGGTTGCACTCATGGAATTAAACTTAATTGGCCAAAGACATTTTGCAAGCGCATGATACCGCGAGAAATTCTCAAAAAAATCCGGCAGATCGAGCTGCGCACGAACCGCATCGTGACCGAAACGCTCGCGGGCCAGTATCATTCCGTCTTCAAGGGGCAGGGCATGAACTTCGACGAGGTGCGCGAATATCAGCCTGGCGATGACGTGCGCGCGATTGACTGGAACGTCACCGCGCGGATGAATCATCCGTTCATCAAGAAGTTCGTCGAGGAACGCGAACTGACGCTCATGCTCGTCGTGGACGTGAGCGGCTCCGGCCTCTTCGGCTCGCGCGATCAATCCAAACGCGAACTCGCGGCGGAAATCGCGTCTGTGCTGGCGTTTTCCGCGATTCGGAATAATGACAAGGTCGGACTGATTCTTTTTAGCGACGAAGTGGAAAAATTCATCCCACCGCGCAAAGGCCGCAGCCATGTTCTGCGCGTCATCCGTGAAGTCCTGTTCTTCGAGCCGAAGCGGCGCGGGACGGATTTGAGCGCGGCGCTGGAATTTTTGTTGCGGGCGCAATCGCACAAGGCCATTGCCGTGGTGGTTTCAGATTTTCTCGGTTCGGCGGCAAAACGTGCTTCAGGCGTCCCGCCGGAAGGACAAACTAAAAACAGTTTTGCCGGCAGGATGCCGGCAGCACGTCCGCGTTCGCATATGCTGCTCTTGGAATCGCTGGCGCAGGCGTCGTTCACGATGCTGAAACAGGCGAACCGCAAACATGACCTCGTGGCGGTGCAAGTGACCGACCCGCGTGAACTGGAATTGCCGGAACTGGGCCGGTTGATTTTTCAGGATGCGGAGACGGGCGAAATTGTCGAGGTCAACACCGGCGACGCGCGCAAGCGGCAGGCGTTCGCAGAGCGGCAGGCCAAGGAACAGGAACAACTGCTGCGGCTGTTCCGCAAGGCGGGCATTGACGCGATCCAGTTGCAAACCGACCAGCCATATGGCGCGGCGCTCGGAAGATTTTTTGAAACGCGCGAGAAACGGAGATTGAGAGGATGAGTTCAAGGTTCAAAGGTCAAAGTTTGGCGTCAGAACGCGTAGGACAGGCGTCGCGCCTGTCTCCATATTTAAGAATTTCCGCTCAAGCGGTTTCTTTGAAGCCGGAGACAGGCGCGACGCCCGTCCTACGGCGCGGCGTTTTATTTGCCGCCGCAGTTCCAATGGCTCCGGCAAAAAGCGCCAACGACATACGCGACATCAAGCCGCCGATTGCGATTCCCAACGGCTGGGAATGGCTGTGGTGGACGCTCGGCGCGCTGGCGGTTTTGGCGATTTTTCTTTTTGCGTGGCGGCTTTGGAAAAAACATCACACGCAAATTTCGGTTGAGCCGTCAATTCCCGCGCACGTTCGCGCGAAACAAAAATTGGAAGAAGCGCTAGCGCTGATTTCCCAACCAAAGGAATTTTGCATTCTGGTTTCGGACACAATCCGTTTTTATCTCGAAGAGCGTTTTCAATTTCGTGCGCCGGAGCGGACGACGGAGGAATTTTTGCGCGAGCTGGCCGGCACGAAATTGCTGCTGCCCGATCAAAAGGAAAGCCTCGGCGGTTTTCTGGCGAGCTGCGACCTCGTGAAGTTCGCCAAATACGAGCCGGGGGAAAATGAATTGCTCGCGCTGCACGGTTCGGCCTTGCGGCTAATTGAAGAAACGGAGCCGCAGCCAATTTCAAACTTGAAACCGGAAATTTCAGATGCGGAAACGCCGTCCGCCGTTGAACCGGAAGAAATCGCAAATCAAAAACGGAAAAACTGAAATGGTGTTTGCCCATCCATGGCTTTTGTTGCTGCTGTTGCTGCTGCCGCCGCTGGCGTGGCTGAAGGGCAAACGCGGGATGCCGCCCGCGTTCATCTATTCGTCTGTGCAGCTCGTGCGAGGGATGCAGAACATCACGCGCTCGCGGTCCGGCGGATTTTTGATGTCGCTGCGCTGGCTCGTGCTGGCGCTGTTCATTGTGGCGCTGGCGCAGCCGCGGCTGTCAAAAAGCACCACGACCGTGAAGGCCAGCGGCATTGACATCGTGTGCGCGCTGGATTTGTCCGGCAGCATGATCTCCGAGGATTTTGTCGTGGCCGGCCAGCGGGTGAACCGCTTCAACATGGCGCGGTCGGTTTTGAAAAGCTTCATTGACCGGCGGCCGGATGATCGCATCGGGCTGGTCGTTTTCGCGGCGCAGGCGTTCATCGCAGCGCCGCTGACGCTGGACCACGATTATTTGCAGGAAAATCTCGCGCGCCTCGACATCGGCACGATCAATCAGGATGCGACGGCCATCGGCGACGCGCTGGCCACTTCGCTCAACCAGTTGCGCGACTTGAAGGCGAAAAGCAAAATCATCATCCTTGCGACGGACGGCCAGAACAATTCCGGCAAGGTTGATCCGCTCATGGCGGCGCAGGCGGCGGCGGCGCTGGGCGTGAAAATTTACACGGTCGGCATCGGTGAACAGGGTTCGGCACCAATGCCGGTGTTCATGGGCGGGCAGAAAGTCGGCTATCAAAATGTGCCGGTGGACGTGGACGAGGTGACGCTGCAAAAGATCGCGGCCGAGACCGGAGGAAATTATTATCGCGCGGACAACGCGGAGAAGTTCAAGCAGATTTACGACGAGATCAACAAGCTGGAAAAAACCGAGGCCGTCATCAACAAATACACCGAATACAAGGAGCTGTTCCCGTGGCTGGTCGCGGGCGGACTGGCGTTGCTGCTGATTGAAATTGTGCTGGGACAAACCGCGTTTCGGAGGCTGCCGTGAAATTTACGATTTACGATTTACGATTTACGATTTGAAAATGCGCTTCGCGAATTCATATCTGCTGTGGCTGCTGCTGCTGGTTCCGCCGGCGCTGGCGCTGTTTTTCTGGTGGGCGACGCGAGCACGGCGGAAGCTGCTCGCGCAATTCATTCAAACGCGGTTGTTGACGGCTTTGACTGTAGGCATTTCACCGGTGCGGCGGAAACTCCGCTTCGCCCTGGTGATTCTGGCCGTGGCGCTCCTGATCGCTGCCCTGGCGCAACCGCAGCACGGATTTGATTTGCAGGAAGTCCAGCAGCGCGGACTGGACATCGTGATCGCCGTGGACACCTCGAAGTCCATGCTCACGGCGGACGTCGCGCCGAACCGGCTGGAGCGCGCCAAGCTCGCCGCGCTGGCCTTGATGCAACGTGCCGGCACGGACCGGCTGGGGCTGGAGGCATTCGCGGGCGACGCGTTTCTGGAATGTCCGCTAACAGTGGACAACACGGCGTTTGAACAGAGCGTGCAGGCGCTGAACGTCAACTCGATTCCCGAAGGCGGCACGGACCTGGCTGGCGCGATTGACACGGCGCTGTCGGCGTTCAAGGAGCAGGACACTTACAAGGCACTCGTGTTGTTGACCGACGGCGAGGACAACGTGGACGAGGCCGCCGCGCTCGCCGCCGCGCAAAAGGCGGCGAAGGCAGGGCTGAAGATTTTCACCGTCGGCATCGGCACGCCGGCGGGCGATTTGATCCGCGTCACGGACGCGAACGGAAACTCGGATTACGTCCGCGACGCGCAGGGCAACGTCGTGAAATCGCACTTGAACGAGCCGCTGCTCAATCAAATCGCCGCGGCAACGCACGGATTTTATCTGCATTTGAGCGGCGCGGACACCATGGATGTGCTTTACCAGCGCGGTCTCGCGCCGCTGCCGAAATCGGAAGGCGAGGCAATGACGGTCCGCCGTTATCACGAGCAGTTTCAATGGCCGCTGACGACGGCGATTTTGCTCTTGCTGGCGGAAATGTTTTTGCCGGAACGGAAAAGCATGAAGCCCAAAGTCCAAGGTCCAAAATCCAAAGTTGAAGCGACAACAATTGCCGCGCTAATTGGCTTTTTATTTTTGCCGGTTGCGGCAAAAGCCTCGCCAGCGAGCGCGTTGCAAGATTACAAATCCGGAAATTACACCAACGCGCTTGCGGCATATTCAAAGCTGGCGGAAATCCACACCAACGACCTGCGCCTGGTTTTCAACGCGGGCGTGGCGGCGTATCGCGCGACGAACTACGACGAGGCGCTGAAGGATTTCCAGTCGGTGACGCTGTCGCCGGATTTGGATTTGCAGCATCAGGCGTTTTACAACCTGGGCAACACGCTTTACCGTATGGGCGAATTGAAGTTCACGCCGGACGCGGACGGTTTGGGCGCGATGACTGAAACATGGACGAACGCGCTGCAAAGTTACGCGCACGCGGTGCAATTGAACACGAACGACGCGGACGCGGCGTTCAACTTCGGCTTCGTGAAAAGCCAGCTTGATTTGATCGCGCAATTGCGCGAGGCGATGCGGCGCGCGAAAATGGACGCGGACGACGCGGTGCGCCGCGCGGAATTTCATCGCGCGCTGGAAATCATGGAGCAACTGACGCAGAATAAAATCGCGGCGAAACAATTTCAGGATTACACAAAAAAATTGAAGGACATTGATGCGATTGCCACGCCCAATTCAAAATAGCCTGCTGCCGCTGCTGCTGGTTTTTGCCGCGCTAAAAGCCGGCGCGCAGCTTGTGCCGTCTGATGATTTTTTCAACAGCGGAGCGCAGTTCTACATTTCAAACAATATTCCGTCCGCGCTGGAAAAAACGGAGGATGGCCTGAAAATTTATCCCGACGACGTGAAGTTGAAAAAACTGGAGGAACTGCTCAAACAAAAGCAGCAGCAGCAACAACAGCAACAACAGAACCAGAAACAACAATCGCAGTCGCAACAGAATTCAAAAAGCGGGAAAAACCAGCAGCAGAACCAGCAGCAGTCGCAGCAAAATCAGGCAGACCAAAAAAAGGACGAACAGCAGAAGCAGGCGGAACAGAAAAAATCCGGCGAGGAGAAGAAGCAAAATGGCGAAAACCAGCCGGTTGCCGGGCAAATGACGCCGGAAGAGGCGAAGCGTTTGCTGGACGGGCAGAAAGGCGACGAGCAGGTGTTGCAATTCAAACCGCAGGGCAGGCCTGAAAATCCAAACCAGCCGGTCAAGGACTGGTGATCGCGCCGTCAGTCCGGCAGATTTTCTTCGGGATGGGAAAATTCGCGCGGCGGAGCAACGGCGGCTTCCACTTTTGGCAGTTCGGAGATTTCGGGTTCGGCGGATTTTGAAACGGGCATTTCATTTTCCACAGGCGCTCCGGTTGTCGGTTCCACGATTTCGGTTTTTGTTTCCTGCGCGGGCGCGGAAATTTCCAGATGCGCCTGCGCGCGGTTCACCAGGGCGAGCATTGTGATTGCGGACGCGGCATTTTTCTCAGCTTCTTCAATGCGCGCGAACTCGCCGAAAATTTCCGCGCGCACAGGCTCGTCGCGCGAAAACAGTTCCTGTCCGCCGCCTCGCATGGCGGTCAAAATGTGGTGCGCATTGATGGCTTCGAGCGGGCGGGCGGGCGCGTAGGCGGATTCGCCGCCGTTGGTTTCGACGACGAGGTGCGCGGAGAGGAGCGTCTGCAAAACCTGTTGAGCGAGTTTTGTCGGGACGCCAAGCTCGACGGAAATTTCCTGCATTGTCACGGGCGGACCGCCGAGCTGGAAGCGCTGGCCGATGCACGTCATCAACCGCAGCGCGATGAATTCGCGTCCGCGCTGGTTGACGTTTTCGACGAGCTTCTCCTGCAAATAGGATTTGCGGTTTTGGAAGGCGTAAGCGACCTGCGCACCGAACAGCAAGATAAGCCACGACAAATAAAGCCCGGCCATGAAAACCGGCACGAGGCCGAGGCTGCCATACATTTTGCTGTAAGTGACGACGCGAGAGACGTAGAGAAAGCCGAATACGTTGTTCAAATACCACAGCGAACCGCCAGTGACGCCGCCGACGAACGCCGCGCCGAATTTGACTTTCGTGTTCGGCACGAGCAGGTAAAGCAGCGCAAACACCAGCCACAAAATCAGGAGCGGAAGAAATTGAAAAATCAAACTGCCGATGACCGGCATTTTTTCGACGATGCTTTCCGTGGTTTTCAGGTGAGGGCCGCCCGCGAGACCGAGCGCGCCGATGATGGCGATTGGCCCGAGCGAAATCGCCGTCCAGTAAAGCACGATGCGCCAGAGCCAGTTGCGCCCGCGTGCGATGCCCCAGATGTCGTTGAACGTCGCCTCGATGCTCGCGAGCATCCGTATCGCGACATAAACGAGCAGCAACATCCCGATCATGCCAAGGGTTTTGCCGCGCGTGTTCTCGACAAGTTCGTGAATCCATTTCGCGGTCGCCTTTTGCGCGCTGACGCTGACGATGGGGGCAACGGCGGACGAGGCGTTCGCGGCGGATGCGGTTACATTGGTGCCGGCGGCGGAATTTGTGATTGCAGCGGCAAGATTTGTCGGCGTCGCCGAAAATGCCGGAGCATTGGTATCGAGCGCGCCGGGCGGCACGATGTGGGAGACCAGCCTGTCAATCGCGCCGTAAATTTTGTCCTCGCCCTGCGTTTTGAGCAGGCTGCTGGTGACGCCAATGGCGACGACGAGCATCGGGATGAGCGCGAGCAGCGAGGAATACGACAGCGCCGCCGCGCGCGTGGGGCAGCGGTTGCGGATGAAGCTTTTCCCGACGAGCACCCAGAAATGCGCGAACCGTTCGAGGCGGTCGAATTCATGTTCCGCGCCGGTTTGCGCGCCGGCGAGGATTTTGACAAGCCGCAGAAGTCGCTTTTTTGCCATGATTGACGCGGCCACGCTAGCAAAGCCGCGCGCCAAGTCAACGCGCCGAATCCGGCTTCAATAAATTTTGGCGGATGAATCCTCTTTATTGCCGCGCGAAAATCCGCACAATGAAGCCGCGCGCATCCGTAGCTCAATTGGATAGAGCTTCTGACTTCGGATCAGAAGGTTGCAGGTTCGAGTCCTGCCGGATGCACCATTTGGAACCTTCAAGATTTTAATGGCTCATCCGGTCCATCTTCACCTTGCCGCTGCGCGCCGCAATCGGCACGACCACGCAGCCGGGTTCGGCGCGGAGTTTTTTCACGTCAATGCGGATGTCCTCGCGTTCGGCCATGTCCATCATGTTCAGCGCAATGATGGAACTTTGGCAATTTGTGTTTGGTCAAGGGCAGTTTGTCTGCTATCTTCTTAATATGACAGGCGAACGCATACCGTCCCGGGCGGCAACTCCGGCGGACATCGGAACGTGGAAAAAAATTGTGGCCGAATTCGAGAGGCCATCGGCTGGCTTGGCGATCTGGCAGATCGTCAACACGGTCGTTCCCTATGCGTTTCTTTGGTATTTGATGTTCATCAGCCTGAAGGTTTCGTGGTGGCTCACCGTGCCGCTGGCGGTGCTGGCGGGGATGTTTCTCGTGCGAGTATTCATCATCTTCCACGACTGCGGACACGGCTCGTTTTTCAAGTCGCGCAGGGCCAACAGCGCGGTGGGCTTCATCGCCGGCGTGCTGACCTTCACGCCTTACTATCACTGGCGATGGGAGCACGCCATTCATCACGCGAGCGCGGGCGACCTGGACAACCGCGGCACGGGCGATGTGTGGACCATGACGGTGCAGGAATATCTGGAGTCGTCACGCTGGAAACGCTTCGCCTACCGGCTGGCGCGGAACCCGGTCGTGCTGTTCGTCATCGCGCCGCTTTTCCTGTTTGTCATCCGGCAGCGTTTTCCCTCCGCCAAGGCGAACCCGCGCGAACGCCGCTCGGTTTATTGGATGAACCTCGCGATATTTGGCATGGCGGCGGCCTTGGCCTGGATTTACGGATTCGTCCCGTATCTGCTGATCCAGATTATGATAATAGCGGTGGCTGGCGGCGCGGGCGTGTGGATGTTTTATGTGCAGCACCAGTTTGAGGACGTTTATTGGGAACGCGACGAGCACTGGGATTTCACGGCGGCGGCGTTGCAGGGCAGCTCGTTCTACAAGCTGCCGAAAATCCTCCA
>DATCDZ010000163.1:0-13796 GCA_036510395.1 Verrucomicrobiia bacterium | reverse complement strand
GCCCTTCTCCCAGGCTTTGTGCCAGCGGCTGGCCGACTGGCAGGAGACCCCGGAATGGCGCGCCACTTCGGCGGGAGCCAGTCCTTTGTCGAACAGGGTGGCGGCTTTCAGCCGCCGGCGTTGCAGTGCGTTAAAATCGCGCTTTTGTCCTTTTGGAAATCCCATGCAAGATCAGACAGCATACCCTTAAATACGTTCACTTTATTATGCAGAAATCAATAATCTCCGTAGGAGACGACGTAAGAAGTCTCATTCTAAAAATCAAAACAAAGATCAAAAGAGGAAAAGCCAGAGTCTCGCCACCTCGACAACTACAACTTAATCTCCGTAGGAGACGACGTAAGGAGTCTCATTCTAAAAATCAAACAAAGATCAAAAAAGAAAAAGTCAGAGTCTCGTGACCTCGACACCTGCAACTTAACCTCCGTAGGAGACGACGTAAGGAGTCTCTAACATATCCTCCGTCGCTTTTTGATTTGAGACTCGCCACCTCGTCTGCTACGTTAATTTTGTAGGAGACGAGGTAACGAGTCTCTGATATAAAACCCAAATCATGGACGGCAAACCGCGCACTTTTTATCTCCCGCGTCTTAACAGTAAATTTTATCAAGGCGACGCCGCAGTCCACTGGACGCTGACGGTTTTTGACCGCAAGACCGGCTGGCTGGACGATTCATTTCACCTGAAATTCCGGGAACTGCTGCTTCACGCCGCCGCCCGCGAAGGACTTTTCTGCCCCGCCTATTGCCTGATGCCCGACCACATTCATTTGATGTGGATGGGTCTGCGGCACGACAGCGATCAAAAGAATGGAATGTCATTTTTACGGACTCATTTGGAACCATTGCTGTCGCCGCATAAATTTCAACCACAACCGCACGACCACGTCCTGCGCGAGGAAGAAAGAAAACGGAACGCCTTCTCCAAAATCTGTTTCTACATCCTCGCAAATCCAGTCCGCGCCGGACTGATAAACGAATCGGAAAATTGGCCATATTGCGGGGCAATCATGCCCGGTTATCCAAACCTCCATCCGCTGGATGAAGATTTCTGGCCGAAATTCTGGAAACTTTACCTCGCAGCCCGCGCGCCTGACGCCGGAAACCAGAAGTTGCCGCCGCGAAACCAGCAGGTTTAGAGACTCGTTACCTCGTCTCCTACAATTTTAACCCGTAGGAGACGAGTTAACGAGTCTCTAATATAAAATTCAAACCTCGCTCCGTAAAACGAGCGGGGGTTTTCATTTCTTGAAATTATTTTCATTTGCCAATATCTTTCACCCATGAAAATCATCATCGAACAACATCCCGAGGATTATGTGGCTTATCCCGCCGGTGTTCAAGGCGTCGTCGTCGGCCAAGGCAGCACGTTCGATGAAGCGTTGCGCGATGTCCAAAGCGCCATCCGCTTTCATATAGAAACCTTTGGCCGGGATTTGGAAATTCGCAGATTGCGCCGGTTCACGCAGATTTAATTTTCAGTTTGTCTGCTAAGATCTGTGCGATCTGCGGATAAAAAGACTTGGTTCCAATTTGTGGTTGAACGAGACTGACAATTGGGATAGATTCAACCAAGTTAAATTTGGCCATGAGATTTGCAAAGATTGAATTCACGTCGGAGTCGGATGCCGCCAAGGCGCTTTACGGCATAATGCAACGCGGACGGATAACCGGGCTGCGAGACGGCACATTTGTCGTGCCCGATCCGGCGCTGACGTGGCTGGATTCACAGGGGATTCCCTACAAAGTCGTGCAGCAACTTAATCAGGACGATGTCATTCAGACGCTACGAGATCATCTTGCCCACGCGGTATAACAATGGAGGCGCAGTCGAGCGAGAAAAATTTCTTGCCACGAACGGCGAATTGGCTTTTCAATTTGGAGCCGTCAGTTTTTTGCCGGAGACGTTGCGGGCGTCTGGATTCACGAAGGACAGCGGTTTGAAGAAGATAATATCCGCCTGTTCGTTGACGTGGAAGACACGCCTGAAAACGTGGCATTCTTCCGGCATTTCAAAACGACCTTGAAAGAACGGTTCCGGCAGATTGATATTTGGATTGTTTCGTATGAAATTCAAATTGGTTAGCCGGGCGGTTCTTCGGATCAACGGGGCGACATTGCGAACCATTTGCCGTCAATCCGGCATCAGCCGCGAAGATTTTCTAAACGCATACGGGAATGAATAAGTTCCCGAACCCACCACGCCAGCCTTGGCTGGTTTGGGCTGTCTGGCCTCGCTCATGGCGTTCCGCCGCAAAAAGGCGTAATCGCAGCAGTTTAGTTTTAGGTTTATTGTTCACAAGAGCCGCTCCCCAGAGCGGCTCTTTTTTTATATTATTTCTTCGTAGGAGACGAGGTAACGAGTCTCATTCTTAAAAATAAAACTGGAGATTAAAAGAAAATCAGAGCCTCGTCACCTCGACTCCTACATTTTGAATCCGCAGGAGACGACGTAAGGGGTCTCAAATCAGAACTCACCCGGATATAACAAAGAACGATTAAATCCACATTGAGCCTCGTGACCTCGACTCCTGCAATTCCAAAATCATGGACGGCAAACCGCGCACTTTTTATCTCTCGCGCCTGAACCGCGAATTCTATCAAGGCGACGCCGTCATGCGGTTTCCCTCTCCCCTCAACGGGGAGAGGGATCAAGGGTGAGGGGTGGAAATGCAAATCAACTTGAACCTCAATCAACAGTCTAATAAATCTCCAGCGTGAATATCGCATCCATCGCCAAAGTTCTGCGCAAAAAATCCACCGGGCGGAGAAAAAACTATGGGCGATCCTGCGTGACCGTCGTTTCTCGGATTACAAATTTCGGAGGCAACACCAGATGGGCCCGCATGTCCTTGATTTTTATTGCGCGGAAGCCCGTTACAATCTGGAATTGGACGGAGGCCGGCACGGTTTCCCGGAACAACAGACGAAAGACTTGGCGCGAGACGCTTATTTGATGTCGCGCAACATCCAGACGCGACGATTTTGGAATTCTCAACTGAAGGATGTGCGATGGTTGCGGGAAACCATTTGGACGGATTTGCAATCGCGCGCTCCGCATCTGAAAAATGCCAGGCCGGATAAGCCGGCGCGGATGGAAAAATTGCACGATCAACCGTCTGCCACCCCTCACCCTGTCCTCTCCCAGTTGAGAGGAGAGGGAATCAGTCCGGTCCGCGCGGAACTGATAAAAGAATCGGAGACATGGCCGTTCTGCGGAGCCATCATTCCCGGTTATCCCAAACTGCATCCGCTGGAAGAAGATTTCTGGTCGAAGTTCTGGAAGCTTTACCTAACCGCCCGCGCGCCCGACGCCGGCAACCGGAAATTGCCGCCACGAAATTTGTAGGGGACGACGTGAGGAGTCTCTAACTAAAAAATCAAACCGGAAGTCAAAAGAAGAATAGTCAGAGTCTCGTCACCTCGACTCCTACATTCTTGACTTCAACTTCTTTTTATTGCGTGTAAGCAATGCTTGCATTAGGTTCAACCCATGAATGCTACAATTTATGGGCGCGGCCAGATGGTCATTCCGGCCCGGGCACGCAGACAGGCTGGCATTGGCACGGGTGACGTCGTGTCCGTGGAACCGGAAGGCGATGGACGGCTGATCTTGGTGCGTCTCGAAAAACCAAAGCGCCACCGGTATCAAATCCATCTTGTAAAGCGCAAGGGCAGACATTCCATCCTGACCGGCGGCCCGGCAGTCACGCCGGAACAAATCCGCGCAGCCTTGTCCGGCCTGCCATGAAATATCTTTTGGACGTGAATTTCCTGATTGCGGCGATTCTGGATTCACATGCGCAACATGGCGCCGCCGATAAATGGCTTTGGGGGAAATCAATGGCCACTTGTCCGCTTTCTGAAACCGGATTTTTAAGGATCGTCACGCACCCTAAAATTTATGGCGTCTCCATGCCAGTGGCGCGAGAAGCGTTAAGTGATTTTATTTCCCGTCATGAACCGCTTTTTGTGCCGGATGATTTGAACACCCTGAAAAGCTCCGCGCAAAACTCCGCACAGGTGACGGATTTTTATCTGGCTGATCTGGCTTTGGCTCATGGAATGAAACTGGCGACGTTCGACACGGACATTTCACATCACGCTGTGGAAATCATAGCATGATGCGTCGCCGGTTCGATTATTTACTCATACCCAAACGCCTTGACAAACGGCTCCAGCTTTTCCAGATGCGGTTCCAGATATTTCTGGTAATTACGCCAGCGGCCCATGGCGCTTTTATAGACTGGCTTGGTAACATCGGCATAAGTCGGCGAACGCACCACTTTTTCGCGTGCGTGCTGGTCGAAGCCAAGCACGCGTTCGTCCCACGGCAAATCCAGAAAATCCAACGTCTTGCGGGCGATGGATTCCAAATCATCCACCATGTCTTCGTAGCGCACTTCGAGCCATGGATTTTTCAGCAGCGGCTTGACGGCCTGCCAGACGCCCATGACGGCGGCGTATTCCTCCGCAGTGCCTTCGAGCGTGAGATAAGCGGAATTGGTTTGTGCGATCTGAAAAAACGGCTGCATGAAACAGCTTAAAACCACGTCGCGCGGATCGCGCAGGGCGATGAGCAGTTTGATTTCCGGAAATATGCGGACGAGCGCGGAGACTAAAAACGTGAGCGAGGGATTTTTGTCAATCAGCAACCGTCCGCCGACGGGCTGGCCGAGCGACATTTCCATGGACCGGAAATAAGCAGCGCGAGCCTGCTGCAACACACCGGTCTGCGCGGCTTCCAGCGCCGGCAGCATGAGCGTGCCGGGCTGCAGGCTGCGCGTGAGATGGAGGTAGGTTTCGTCGTGGAAAATTTCCGTCTCTTCCGCCGAAACGATGTCCGGGTGCGAATCCAAAACCTGTTCGAGCAGCGTGGTGCCGGAGCGCGGATGGCCGCCGAGCAGCGCCAGCCGGCGGGACGGTTGAAGGTCCGGGCCGGAATCAAACCAGCGCTGGAACATTTCCGGTCTGACGCTTTCCGCCAGAAGTTTCAAACGGGAATGGATCGTTTGCAGTCCGGTGGCAAACGGCGCGGCATCCGGCTTCAAAATCATCTTGGCTTCGAGAAAGGCGG
Organism: Verrucomicrobiia bacterium; assembly: GCA_036510395.1. Taxonomy (GTDB): domain Bacteria; phylum Verrucomicrobiota; class Verrucomicrobiia; order Limisphaerales; family UBA11358; genus UBA11358. The sequence goes on along the minus strand of DATCDZ010000163.1, from coordinate 8,720 downwards.
ACATGGCCTCGTCGTAACGGGACTGGCGGTCAAGGATGCCGCCGAGTTCATACCGCGCGCGAGCGCGGATGAACCGGTGGGCGTTGGCCGGAAAATCGCGGAGGATTTGTTCCGCCGCCGCCATACGCCCGGCCTGGCGTTCCAGCCGCGCCCGGCCGAGCAGCGCCAACGGGCAGGCCGGATTCAACTTCAGGGCGCGTTCGATCAATTGGGCGGCATCGGTCAAACGACGAAGGCGTTCGTAGAGTTCGGCAAGGTCTGCCAGCATTTCGGGCGTGGCATCTTTTTGCTCGGCGGTGCGCTGGAAGTAGCATTCCCCGATTTTCGGGTCGCGGAAATCGCGGGAATGTGCGCCTGCCAAAGCCATGGTTTCCGTCTTGTTCGGAGACATCCGCACGGCCTGCTCAAAACAGCGCCCGGCGGCGGCGTAATCATAACGCAGCCCGTGCATGCGGCCCAACTGGAGCTGGATGCCGACATTGGAAGGCGCGAGGCGTGCGGCGCGTTCCAGCAGTTCGATATTTTGTTGAAAATCTTTTTGTTGCCACGCCTGCTGTGCGGCCTGCAAAATCCGGTTCAAAGAACCTTGGGAAACCAGCGGCGAACGCTTCAATTTCATGTTTGCAACGAAGTTAAATGCCAGGATTTTTAATGCAAGCCGTCTTTGAATCCCGTTGGCGGTTGAATTGTCCCGGAAATGGATTCCGGCTGCGAAATGGATCAACCGCCGACGTTAATTGGAACCGCCAGACCTTTGTTTTTCGCCAGTTGCTTCGCCAGGCGTATCGCCGCAATCATGCTTGAAGGATTGGCGATTCCCTTTCCGGCGATGTCGTAGGCCGTGCCGTGGTCGGGCGAGGTGCGGATGAACGGCAGGCCGAGCGTCCAGTTCACGCCGGTGTCGAACGCGACGGCTTTCAGCGGCGCGAGTCCCTGGTCGTGATACATCGCCACGACGACGTCAAAATCTCCGTGCAGCGCATAGTGGAAAACTGTGTCGCCGCTCAAAGGGCCGGTGACATCAAAACCTCTTTTTTGCAAAGCCAAAACGGTTGGAGCAATAATTTTAATTTCTTCATCGCCAAATTCTCCGCCTTCGCCCGCGTGCGGGTTCAGGCCGGCCACGGCGATGCGTGCGCGCGTCAAGCCAAGGTCGCGGCACGATTGCGCGGCGAGTTCGATCGCGAGCGTGATTTTTTCCGCCGTGAGTTTTTCCGGGACGGATTTGAGTGCGATGTGGACGGTGGCCAGCGCGACGCGCAGCCAGCGCCCGCGTTCGTCCGTGCCGAGCAGCATCATCGCGGTGCGTTTGGCACCGGCGAGTTCGGAAAGAAATTCCGTCTGTCCGGTGAATTTGTGCCCGGCGCGGATGATGGATTCCTTGTTGACAGGCGCGGTGACGAGTGCGTCCAGTTCACCGCGAATGCAGCGCTGGCCGCCGTCCCGCAGCCACGCGACGGAAGCATTGGCAGCGAATGGCGAGCCGGCCGGCAAATTTTCCGGCAATGGTTCAGCCAGCGGATTGGCGATGAAAAACTTTCCGAAGTCGTTGGCGCCGGCAAATTTCTTCAGCGGCAGGTTGAGCGAAAGATTCCCGTTGAGTTGCCGGCAAATTTTTTCATCACCGATGAAAAGATATTTCGCGTCGTCACGTCCCGCTTCGGCGTCAACCGCCTTGAGCGCGACTTCGGGGCCGACGCCGGTGACATCGCCGAGTAAAATGCCGATCCAGCCAGTCATGGAAATGGAGGTTTGCGTGCGTCAGGAGACCGTCACGGGATGATGCGCATGAACGACTTCTTTTTTAATTGGTCAATCCACTGCTTCTGAAGGCGTGCTTCCTCCTGCGCGCGGAGGTTTTTTTCTATGTCGTCGCGGATGTCTCCGAGCGGCCTGACATACGCGGGGCGGATTTTCTCGACTTGCACGATATAGACGGAATCGGGGGTGTCAATCGCGTCGCTGACCTGGCCGGGCTTGAGCGCAAAGGCGGTGTCGGCGAGTTCTTTGCGGAGGGCGGAGCGCCCATACCAGTCGCCGTCCTTTTGCTGCGTGCCTTGCGAATAGACCGCCGCCATTTGCTGAAAGGTCGCGCCGTCCTTGATTTTGGCGGCGATCTCACCGGCCAGCGCCGGCGTGTTGGTGTCGTCGGCAGAGGTTTTTTTCAACACGATCACGCGCAACTGGACTTGATCCCCGACCTTGAAATCGTCCTGATGCGCCTGGTAGTAATTTTCGACCTTGAAGGGCGAGATGACGACCTGCTGCGAGACGTTTTTGCGGTGCATTTGCTCTTCAATCCACTGGTCGCGGACTTGTTTGCGAAACTCCTCGAATGTCATGCCCTGCGCCTGCAAGGTTTCGATCAGCGTCTTGCGGTCGTAGCCCAAGGCGCGGATGCGGTCCTGCACCAGTTCATCCGCGACGCCGTCGGGCAGCTTGTAGCCTTCAACTTCAAAATCGTGCAGGATCAACGCGCGTTCCACCAGTTGTTCCAGGCCGTCATTGAACAGTTGGGTGTATTTCTGCGAATACACATCCGGCTGGCTGGCATACTGAAGCTGCAACGATTGGACGGCCGGCGTGATGAAGTCCTTCACCTGTTGATATGTGATGGCCGCGTCGTTGACGACGGCCTTGACGCCGTCAGCCACTTGCGGTTCCGCGCGCGAAGGCAGCGCGAGAAAAAGCGGCAAGGTAAAAAACAAAATCAATCGGGCGAATTTCATCAGGCTGGCGCATATTAGCAACAACCGGCGACGGGTCAAGCGCCGCTCAAGGTTTTGAATGATTCATCCAGTAAAGCCCCGCCGCCAGAGCCCCCGACACGGTCAGCGCCGTGATGACCGCCCATTTCAAAATGAACCTCTGTTTGCGGCGATAAGCCTGTCCGCCCTGTCCCGGCAGGAGATAAAACCGTTTGTGATCCTTGCCGGCTTTTGATCTGGACGTGTTTTTTCCTTTGCCGATTCTCGCCATTTTCTGGTTGGTTTCAAATCAGAATGAAGGATGCTGGACTTTTTTGCCAGACTTTTATTATGACGCACGAGACAGTCCGCCAGTGTCGGCGTGGTGCGAAAATTGCCTTCGCTCTTTCGGCTGAAAATTAGTAGCCTTGCACGAGCATGACGCGCACGGAAAAACTTCTGGCCGAACTTGTCGCGCTGCCCGGCGTGAACCCGGCCTTTCTGCCGCCGCGCCACCCGCACGCCGGAGAAAAGCGCGTCGCGGATTTTCTCGCCGCCGTCGCCGCGCGCGCCGGTCTTGAAGTGGAATTTCAACCCGTTTTGCCCGGACGCTCCAATGTCATCGCGCGGTTGCGGCCAAAAAATAAAATCCGCCAGACCATTCTGCTCGCGCCGCACCTCGACACCGTTGGCGCGGATGAAGCGCGATTCATTCCTCAACGCAAAAACGGACGACTGCACGGTCGCGGCGCGTGCGACACGAAAGGTTCCATCGCCGCCATGCTTTCCGCGCTGTGCGAGCTGGCGGATTCAAAATCGCGTCCGCTCGAAACGGAAATCGTTTTCGCCGGATTGATTGACGAGGAGCACGCACAAGCCGGCTCGCGAACGCTCGTCAAAAGTAAATTCAAAGCGGACCTGGCCATCGTCGGCGAGCCGACGCGGTTGCAGGTCGTCACCGCGCACAAGGGCAGTTTGTGGCTGGAACTCGAAACGCGCGGCAAAGCGGCGCACGGCGCGACACCGCAGTTCGGAAGAAATGCGGTTCACGAAATGGCGCGCATCGTGGGTTTGCTGGAAACGGATTATGCCGCGCATTTGCAAAAACGAAAACATCCGCTGCTCGGCGCGGCGACGGCAAATGTCGGAACGATTTCCGGCGGCACGCAGCCGAACATCGTTCCCGATTTTTGCAAAATATCGCTTGACCGTCGCACGCTGCCGGGCGAAACGGACGCGAAGGTGCAAAGTGAAATCGTCGCGCTGCTGTGCGCGGAAAAATTGAAGGCGAGAATTTCCAGCATGAAACTTGCGCCGGCTTTGCCATTGGAAACGAATAGCAAGCTGCCAATCGTCCAAAAGTTTTTGGAAAGCGTCGGCCAGTCAAAATCGCTCGGCGTCCATTTTTTTTGCGACGCGGCGATTTTGTCGGCGGGCGGAATTCCGAGCGTCGTCTTCGGGCCGGGCGACATCGCGCAGGCGCACACGGCGGATGAATGGATTTCGCTGGCGGAACTGGAGCGCGGGAAGAATCTGCTTTTGAAATTTCTCGAATCGCTTCCGTAAGACAAATTACCTTTTCTCCGCCGATTTCATCCGGCAATCTCTGCGCGCCGATGTCCGCCGAAAAAGACAAAGCGATTCCGACCGTTGATCACAAGCCGCACGCGGAGTTTTTCCGCCAGAGCGGCTGGCTGATGATTGCGACGGTCATCCAAGGAGGAATGTCCTTCGGCCCGCATCTGCTGTCCAAAAAAATTTCTCCCGCCGAATACAGCATCTTCGTGACGATGCTGATGATGACGTCGCTCATTCCAACAATGCCGCTGCAAATGGTCTTCGCGCAGCAAACCGCCGGGACGCTGGCGACGAATCGCGGACGCCAGCTCGCGTTGATGATCCGCTGGGGCTGGCTGCTGACGTTCATCGTGTGGGCGATCATCGCCCTGTTCGTCCTGGTGTTCCAAAACCGCATCATGGCGGGCTGGGGACTTACAAGCGCGATGACGTTGTGGGTGACGCTCGCGGCGTTGCTGATGAATTTATGGATGCCGCTGTTTTCCGGCGTGCTGCAAGGCCGGCAGGATTTCTTCTGGCTGGGTTGGGCGTCCATTCTGGGCGGCGTTGGCCGCGTTGCAGTGGCCGTTCTGATTGTGCTCGCGTTTCATGGCGGGGCGACGGGCATGATGTTCGGCGCGTTCGCCGGCCTGGGCGCCTGGGCGGGCATCGCCATCTGGCGTTCGCGCGATTTGTGGCTGGCAAAGACGGAGCGATTCGACGGGCGCGGCCTTTTCAAACAGGTCGCGCCATTGATGCTCGGCTTCGGCGCGTGCCAGTTCCTGTTCACAACGGACACGATGTTCGTGAAAGCGTTTTTCCCCGGCGACGAAATGGCGTCCTACGGCGTGGCGGGAACGCTGTCGCGCGCGCTGCTCTGGCTGGTGCTGCCGCTGGCGGCGGTGATGTTTCCCAAAATCGTCCACGCCACGGCGAAGTCGGAAAAGAGCAATCTGCTCGGCATCGTCCTGCTCGGCACGGCGGTGCTGGCAATCTGCGGCGCGGCGGGCCTGTGCGTCGTCGGGCCGCTGGTGGTGAAATTGGCGTTCAAGGCGGAATACGTCGCGGAAACGATGAAACTGCTGCCGTGGTATGCGGGCGCGATGATTCCGCTGGCGCTGGCGAACGTGCTGGTGAACGATTTGATGGCGCGCGGGAAATTCAAGGCCGTCCTCCCGATGGTGCTGCTGGCCATGGCTTACGGGTTCACGCTGCCGTTCATGCTGCACAAATTTCCGGGCCGGATGGAAGTGGCGCTGCAAACGCTCGGCGTGTTCAATTTGATGCTGCTCGGCATTTGCGCCTGGTTTGCCTGGGGACAAAGAACGGCGGCGCAAAAATAAAATTCTATTTCTCCGGTCCGGGCAACGGCTTTGGCGCGCGCAGCTTCTTATAAATCCAGCCTTCCAGCGGACGCAGCGGGCGCAGCAATTTGTAGAACGGCGAGTAAATCAGCCGCACGCGCACGACAGACAAAAACATCGTCAGCGACGAGCGGAACAGAGCCGCGGAGACTTTGGATCCGATCTTGTCCGTCCATTCAATCGGCACTTCCAGGATTTTGAAACCGGCGCGCTTGATGGAAACGAGCAGGTTCACGTCGAACGCGAGGTCGGCGATGCGCAGCGCCGGGTGGATTTTTTCCACGACCTCGCGGCGCATCAGTTTGCACGGGCATTGCGTGTCCTTGATGTGCATCCAGAATAGCATTTCCACGATGAAGTGAAATGTCCGGCTCGCCACGCGCCGGAACGTCGGCTGCTCCTGGTGCATGACGGATTCCGGCAGCCAGCGCGAGCCGATGACGCAATCCGTCCCGCCTATGCGCCTGACCAGTTCCATGAACGCCGCTGGCGAGGTCGCGCCGTCCGCGTCCGCGTAGCCGATGAAATCCGCGTGCATGGCGAGCTTGAGACCCTCGATGAGCGCGCCGCCCTTGCCGATGGGCGCGGGAAATTCCAGAGCGCGCACCGCTGGAAAATCCGCCGCCACTTTTTGGACGACGCCGAGCGTGTTGTCCGTGCAGCCGTTGAGGACGACGACGACCTGGAATTTGCCGGAATAATTCTTCCCGAAAAATGACGCATAATCACGCAGCACCGGTTCGATGCGCGCTTCCTCGTTGTAAGCCGGAATTAGGATGAGCAGGCTGGGGTCGGGCACGCGGATTCAGTAACAGAAAATTTCCCAGCAGGCAATCTTGGGGAATGGGTGAAGAAAAATCATTTTTCCGCAGATCACGTGGATCCGCAGATTTTAATTTCCAGCGCGGCGAGCCGCGGCTGAAAAATCATTTCACAAACCCCTGCGCCTTCAGCCAGAACAGACAATCGCCTGCCCACGGAAGCGGATGCGCAAATGGCGGCTTGTCGCCCAATCCCTGGCCATGAGGACCTTTTTGGTAGATATGCAAATCGAAGGGAACGTGATTCTTCCGCAACGCCTCCGCGAACAGCAGGCTGTTCTCCACGGACACGGTCCGGTCCTCGAACGTCTGCCAGATAAAACACGGCGGCGTGCTGGAAGTCACTTGCAGATCACTCGAAAGATATTTCACCAAATCCGGAGACGGATTTCTGCCGAGCAGATTGACCTTCGATCCTTGGTGCGTGTATTCGCCCATCGTGATGACGGGGTAGCAAAGGATACCGATGTCCGGCCGCGAACTTTGCCGCTCAATCGGATCGGGCGTATTCGTGTCGCCGGCGTCGAAATGCGTCAGAACCATCGAAGCCAGATGTCCGCCAGCCGACGATCCCATGATGCCGACGCGGTGCGGATCTATTTTGTAATCCGCCGCGTGCGCCCGCACCCAGCGCACGGCGCGTGTCCCGTCCTGAAACTCCGCCGGATAATGATAGCCGTGCGAGCCGAGCCGGTATTTCAAAACGAAGCAAGTCACGCCATGCTGGTTCAGCCAGAGCGCGTAGTCGTTGCCCTCGTGCGCCGCCAGTCCCGCGTAGGCGCCGCCGGGACAAATCACCATCGCCGCACCGGTCGCATTCGTCATGCCGGCCAGATACGGCGTGAGCGTGGGAATGTCGTCGCCTGAAGTGCCGCGTGCGCCGGGCGCGCTGCCGGGCCAAAGCGGAATGGGAGTTTGCATTTCAGCGCGGGACGGAATCAACGACGCAAATAAGATTGCCGAGACGAAAAAATATTTCATGTGATGTCCTGTTTTTTTTGATTTTAACTTCGCCGGTCTTGATGTCAACGGTCCATTCCTTCAGCTCCGTGGCGGCTGCGGTTGTCCGGCCAGATGGCACCGGGCTTGATCACCGGTTGCGCGGTTAAAGACATGGCGGACACCAGGCAGAACGCCGCCGACAGCAGCAGTGTTTCAAAATAGGCGGTCTTGTGGAATTGATTGTCATGGTGTTTGTGGTGTTGGAATCAGAAAGTTTCAAAACCATTTTTTCTTTTTGAAATAGAGATAGGTCGCCAGCGTGGAGGCAATCATGCAACCGGTCGCAATCAGGTAACCGTGCGGCGCCCGCAATTCGCGCATTCCTTCAAAGTTCATCCCATACCAGGTGCCGATCATCATCAGCGGCGTCGTGATGACGGTGATCATCGTGAGCAATTTTACGACTTCGCCCGTCTGGTTGGACGACATGTTCAGATAAACCTGCAAAATGCCGGTGAGCGAATCGGTGTAGCCCTGCGCGATTTCGCCGATGTGGAACAGCGCGTCATATACGTCGCGAAAATAAGGCACCATTTTCGGGCGGATGAGCTTGAACTCGCCCTGGGCGAACCGCGAGAGGACTTCGCATTGCGGCCCGATGATCTGGCGCAGGTGCAGCACCTCCTTTTTGATCTGGAGAATTTTGTTGAGCGTGTGCTTGGTCGGGTGCTGCAACGCCAGTTGCTCCAGTTCGCCGATCTCCATGGAAAGTTCGTCCAGTGCCGGCTTGTAATTGTCCACCAGCGCGTCCAGCAGCGAATGAGCGACGCGGTCGGGCGCGCGGGCGATGCCCAGAGTGCCGTTGATGCAGCGATCCTCGACCTGGATCACGTTGCGCAGCGGCTTTTCGTGGTAGGTGACGAGAAAATTTTTGCCGAGGAAAAAATCCAGCTCGCTTGTGGCAAACTGCCCGTCCTGCCGGCTGTAATCCACCGCGTGGATCACCAAGAAAATATACGGCTTGAAATGGTCGTCTTCTTTTGGCGAGTATTCCTCCAACTTCGGCGACGAGCTGACGGTGATGCAATCCTCAATGGACAGCGGGTGGAAATGAAACACGCTCTCCAGAATCGTCTGCACCTCCTCCTTGGTCGGCGCTTCCAGGTCAATCCACAGAAAGAGATCCGTGTCCGCCAGCAGCGTCGGCATCAGGAACACGTCAATGTCCTTGGTGTGCAAACTTCCCTTCGTCGTGAATGCAAGCGAGCGGATCATGCGTTAATTTTTGCCAAGCCTGTCACAGCATAGTTTCCACCGGCGGCGCGAGGCAAGTTTGTTTGCTCGCGCCG
>DATCDZ010000162.1:0-11036 GCA_036510395.1 Verrucomicrobiia bacterium | reverse complement strand
GATTTTGCGGGCGGTTTCGGCGTGCGCGTCATAAATGCCGGTGAGTTCGATTTCGCCAAGCGCGGCAAGTTCCGAATAAATGCGTGTGTGATGCTGGCCGAGCGAGCCGGTGCCGAGGACGGCGACTTTGACTTTTGCCATGCGCGAAGATTAAGGTTCGGCGTTCGCGGTTCAAAGTTCAAAGTTCACGCTGATCTTTTCGCGGCGAAGTTTCACTTGCCTTGTTTTGCCCGCTCATCAATTATTCAGATTCAAATTATGGCCAAACGCGCGCTCATCACCGGCATCACCGGACAGGACGGTTCTTATCTGACGGAACTGCTTTTGTCCAAAGGTTACGAAGTCCACGGCATCATCCGCCGCGCCAGCACGTTCAACACGTCGCGGCTCGAACACATTTACGCCGATCCGCACCTTGCCAAAACCGCATTGAAACTGCACTACGGCGATTTGAGCGATGCGAGCGCGCTGTCGCGTTTGATCGGGAAAATCGCTCCGGACGAAATCTACAATCTCGCCGCGCAAAGCCATGTGCGCGTGAGCTTCGACAGTCCGGAATACACGACGGACATCACGGCCACGGGCGCGGTGCGCTTGCTGGAGGCCATCCGTGAGACCGGCATCAAGACGAAATTTTACCAGGCGTCGTCGAGCGAAATGTTCGGCAAGGTGCAGGACATTCCGCAGCGCGAGACCACGCCGTTTTATCCGCGCAGCCCGTATGGCTGCGCAAAAGTTTATGCCCATTGGATCACGGTGAATTACCGCGAGTCATACAATCTCTTCGCGTGCAGCGGAATTCTGTTCAACCACGAATCGCCGCGCCGCGGTGAAACTTTTGTCACTCGCAAAATTACGCGCGCCGTCGCCCACATCAAGGCCGGTTTGCAGGAAAAACTTTTTCTCGGCAACCTCGACGCCAAGCGCGACTGGGGTTACGCGAAGGAATATGTCGAGGCGATGTGGCTCATGTTGCAGCACGACAAGGCGGATGATTATGTGATCGCCACGAACGAGACGCACAGCGTTCGGGAATTTCTGGAAGTCGCCTTCGCGCACGCCGGTCTCGACTGGCAGAAGTATGTCGAGATTGACTCGAATTATTTCCGACCGGCGGAAGTGGATCTGCTGATCGGTGATGCTTCCAAGGCCAATCAAAAACTCGGCTGGCAGCCAAAAACGACCTTCAATGCGCTCGCCAAGCTGATGGTGGACGCCGACATGAAACTGGTGCAAGACCATCTGGCAGGCAAAGGCCGCGTGGCGAGCTGACTATTTTCCGCGTTGCTGATTGGCAAGGAAATCCGCGTAAGTCAGCCGGATGCCCGTTTCCAACCCCACTTTCGGTTTCCAGCCCAGCTCGAACAGGCGTGAACTGTCCATCAATTTTCGCGGAGTGCCGTCCGGTTTTGATTTGTCCCAAATGATGTCGCCGTCAAAACCTACGGTGCGTTTCACCATTTCCGCCAGCTCGCGGATGGTGATTTCGCTGCCGCTGCCGACATTGATGAACTGTTCCTCGCTGTAATTCTGCATCAGAAAAACGCACGCGCCAGCCAGATCATCCGCATGCAAAAATTCTCGGAATGGCGAGCCAGTGCCCCAACATATGACGCTGGCGGCGGCAGTGGTTTTGGCCTCGTGAAATTTTCGGATGAGCGCCGGCAGCACATGCGAAGTCTGCAAATCGTAGTTGTCATTCGGCCCATACATATTCGTCGGCATGGCGCTGATGAAATCGCAGCCGCATTGCCGGCGATACGCCTCGCACATCTTGATGCCCGCGATTTTCGCGATGGCATACCACTGGTTCGTCGGCTCCAGCGGGCCGGCGAGCAGATATTCCTCCTTCAACGGCTGCGGCGCGAGCTTGGGATAAATGCACGAACTGCCAAGGAATAAAAATTTCCGCACGCCGGCTTGATGCGCCGTGTGGATGAGATTGTTTTGGATTTGCAGGTTTTCAAAAAGAAACGCCGCCGGCTGCGTGTTGTTGGCGTGAATGCCGCCGACTTTGGCCGCCGCAAAGAAAATAAATTCCGGCTTTGTCTCCGAAAAAAAATTCTGGACGGCGGCGGTGTCCAATAAGTCGAGCTCCCGCCGTCTCCGTCCGATGAGATTTTTGAACCCCTGCCGCTGAAGTTCGCGCCAGATGGCGCTGCCCACCAGCCCGTGATGTCCTGCCACATAAATGCGTGAGTTTTCGTTCATCAGCATGGGCGGATGTTACGCAAGAACCGTCCTCGTGTGAATTCAAAACGCACACCGGCTTCGCAACGCATTTGGACTTTGAACTTTGGACTGCGGACTCATAAAGTATCGCCGTGCCAGCTTTTGCTTACATCATCGTCGCGGTCGCGGCGTATCTGCTCGGCTCGATGCCGACGGGATTTCTTGTCGCGAAGGCCATGGGAATTGACATCCAAAAGGCTGGAAGCGGCAACATCGGCGCGACGAACGCCATGCGCGTGCTGGGAAAGCCGGCGGGAATTTTTGTGATGCTTGTGGATGCGGCAAAAGGTTATGCAGTTTGTTATCTTGGTTTAATTATTTGCGACTTATTCGGCCCTAACCTTGATTACATTGCTTCGCATCCGGTTCCCGATTACACATCTATGGTCGAGTCTACAAATTTGTTTTCGGAAAGAATGCACCATTTTGCAATCCTCGCCGGAATTTTCGCCGTCATCGGGCACAATTACCCGTGCTGGCTGAAATTCAAAGGCGGCAAAGGCATCGCCACGACTGCGGGAGTTTATCTCGCGCTCGCGCCAGCAGCGTTGGGAATCGCGCTGGCGGTTTTCATTTTGAGCATTGTAATTACGCGTTGTGTTTCCGTCGGCTCAATTGTGGCGGCGGCGGTTTTGCCGGTTGCGGTCTGGTTCACGAAGGAAAAATTATTTCTGGAGGTTGTCACGATTGCGCTTTGCATGCTGGCTATTTACAAACATAAATCGAACATCAAAAGGCTTATGGCAGGAACTGAAAGCCGTCTTGGGAAAAAACCGGAGGACGCGAAATGAAAATCACCGTGCTCGGCGCGGGCGCGTGGGGAACGGCGCTGGCCAAGGCGCTCCGTGAAAACGGTAACGCCGTGACGATCTGGGACATCAACGCGGAAACTTTGCAGCAAATCCAAAACGGTCGCAGCGAAAAATATCTGCCGGGCGTGACCTTGCCGACGGATTGGAAGACGCAGCCGGATTTCGCGAAGGCAATTGGCGGCGCGGAGTGTCTTGTGCTGGCGATCCCGTCGCAGGCGTTCCGGTCGGTCGCGGCGAAATTGAAAGGGCATCCGGGAATTTTCGTCAGCGTCACGAAGGGGATCGAATTTGAAACGGGGGAGACGATGAGCCGCATTTTGCGCGAACACGCGCCGGCGGATCGCGTTGTCGCGCTTTCCGGGCCGAGTTTTGCGCGCGAGGTGGCGCTTGGGATTCCGACGACGATTGTCTGCGCGTGCGAGAACGACGGCGTTGCAAAAACGGTTCAGGGACTTTTTCACCGACCGGAATTCCGCATTTACCGCAGCACGGACATTCTCGGCGTGGAATATGGCGGCGCGTTGAAAAACATCATCGCCATCGCCGCCGGTGTGAGCGACGGCTTGGGTTTCGGCGACAACACCAAGGCCGGGCTTGTCACGCGCGCGTTGTCGGAAATGCGGCGGCTCGGCGTGGCGTGCGGCGGCCAGGCGGAAACCTTTTCGGGCTTGAGCGGCCTCGGCGATTTGATGCTGACCTGTTTTTCAAAGCAAAGCCGCAACCGCGGTTTGGGCGAGCGGCTCGGTCGCGGCGAAAAAATGGATGCGATCCAGGCGTCGCATCCGAAACTTGCCGAAGGTTATCCGACGGCGCGCTCCGCGCACCGGCTCGCGCGCGAGAAAAAAGTGGCGACACCGATCATTGACGAAGTCCACGCGATGCTTTACGAAAATAAAAATCCGAAGCAGGCCGTGCGCGATTTGATTTCGCGCGCGTTCAAAGCCGAAGACTGAAATCGGGATTTAATAAGGAAAACCTGAAGGCAGGAAAGGCAATTCCTGTTTTCATGTTTTCCTTATTTAGGTGATTTGCGGCGGCGCGGACATCCATTCGATGATCGGACTTGAAGTTCCGCAGTCCAGACATTGAGTGACGTTGAACTGTGTTCCGCATTGCGGACAAAGCCCGTGCGTCAGAAAAATGTCGAAGGCCTGGCCGCATTTTCCGCAGCGCCAGAAAGTGCCGGACGGCGGCGCAGTTTTGCAGGAGGGGCAGGCGAGACCGTCCTGGCGCGGAAGTTTGGCAACTTTGGCCAGCGCCCGCGCCTGCTTAAATCCGCCCCAGCAGTTGATCAGGATGAACCCCGCAATGAGTCCCAGCCAGAGGGATTGCGCGAAAATCGCCAGCCCGATAAACCCAGCCACGCCAATGAAACCGATGATGCTCGCGGCCAGCAAACTGTTTGCACGACCAAATGGAAACCAGAGCAGCGAGCGCAAGATTTGTCCGCCGTCGAGCGGATAGATCGGCATCATGTTGAAGATCAGCAGGACGAGATTGATGACCCATATATTGTAAATCAGTTCAAATGCGTCTTGATGCGTTTCCTGCCAACCAAGATGCCAACTCACCCACCGCAGCGCGGCAAAAACTGGAATCAGCGCCACGTTCACAAGCGGGCCGGCCGCGATGCTCCAAAGCTGCGCGCCTGGACGTTGCGGCGGAGTGACGTAGGCCACCCCGCCGAGCGGCCAGAGGATGATGTCATGCGTCTGGCCGCCGACCGACCGGCAGGCCAGTTGATGGCCGAATTCGTGCGTCAGCACGATGGCGAAAAGTGCCAGGATTTCCAGCGCATTCCAGCCGTAGTTGGAATATTCGCGCGGACGACTGGACAACCAAAAATATGCCAGAAACCACGCCCAGTGGAGATAGACGTTGATCCCTGCCAGCCTGAAAATTTTGAATGCTCCTTTGCGCGTGGGCATCAAAGCGCTCCTTTGATGAGCTTCAATAATTCCGCGTGCGATCCGACGGCTTTGAACTGCGGAAATTCCCGCTTTACCTTTTCCGGCGCGTGGATCAGGAAGCCGGCATTTGCCTCGCCGAGCATCGCGGTGTCGTTGTAGGAATCGCCGGCGGAAATGACGTTATAGTTGAGCGATTTGAACGCGGCGACGGCCTTTTTTTTCTGGTCCGGCACGCGCAGTTTGTAATCCACGATGTGGTCGTTGACGATGACGAGTTTATGGCAAAGCAGGGTCGGCCAGTTCAACTGGCGGAGCAGGGGAGTTGCGAACTGCTCGAACGTGTCGGACAAAATGACGACTTGCGTGAGCGTCCGCAATTCATCCAAAAAATCCTTCGCGCCGTCGAGCGGCTTGAGAGAGCCGATGACATTTTGAATGTCGGACAATTTCAGATTGTGCCTGTCCAAAATCGCCAGCCGCCCTCGCATGAGCTTGTTGTAATCCGGCTCGTCGCGCGTGGTGCGGCGCAGTTCCTGGATTTTGGTTTTATCGGAGACGGCAATCCAGATTTCCGGCGTCAGGACACCTTCCATGTCGAGTGTGACGATTGATTGTTTCACGTTCAGACAGTTTGCCAAAAAAAATCATCGTGTCGAGCGGTTCGCGGGTGCATTGGTTTTGGCAGACAGCAAATCAAGCTGCTGTTGCGCCTCGGTAAAATCCGGCCTGCTGGCGAGCGCGGCCTTGAAATGGACTGCGGCTTCCGCTGGATTTCCGTGCCGCGACAAATAGGTGCCGAAATCAAACTGCATCACCGGATTGCGCGGCGAAAGCTGGACGGCGATTGCCAGATGATTGGAGGCTTCGTTCAAATCCCCGTGTTCCAGCAGATTCATTCCCAAATCAAATTGCGCCATCGGATAATCCGGCTCGATACGGACGGCATCGGCGTAAAGCTTCCCGGCATCGTCGCTTTTGCCGATGCTTTCCAGAGCCTTGCCGAGGGAATCTTCGGCGGCGTAATTGTCCCGCGTGACCTCGACCGTATGCAAAAAAAGTTCCGGGCTGCTGCGCCAGTATGTCAATTGGATTGAAGTCGCGGCCACGCAGCCTGCAAGAACCACGCTTCCGGCAAGCGCGGCGATTTTCTTTTTTTGCGGCTGCGAGTTCAAAAGATCGTTCACACCCCAGACGACGAGGATGAAAATCCCGATGCTTGGCAGGTAAGTGTAACGGTCGGCCATCGCCTGCACGCCGACTTGCACCAGGCCAATGGCCGGAACGAGCGTTCCCAAAAACCAGAGCCAGCCGACGGTCAGATATGGAAAGCGCTTTGCCTGAAGAACGAAAATCGCCGACAACATAATGAGCAACCCGGCGGCTACGGCAACTCCGGTAAACGGCCAGAAATGGGGATATGAATAAATCAGCGCAAGGTCGGCCGGCCAGAAAATTTTGGAGATGTAGCGGACATAGGACATCAGCGCGTTCGCCAGCCGAAAATGAAACGAAAGCGATTGCGATGACCACAGCGCGCCGGTTTGGACGCGGTAGGTGATGAAACAGGACGCGATTGTGAGCGCGAAGAATGGGATTTTTTCTGCAACAAGTTGCAGATTGAAAGTTGCAGGTTGAAGGTTTTTGTCTTCGGAACTTGCAACATTCCACTTGCGGCCTGCAACTCTTCCGAGCGGCCAGAAATCCAGCAGCAACAAGACAAACGGCAGCGTCACGACCATCGGCTTGGACATCAGGCCGCAGGCAAAGAAGAACAGGGCGAGCCAATAAAGTGATGAGTGATGAGTGATGAGTGATGAGTTTTGGCATTTGCCTGTCACTTGCCACTTGTCACTTGTCACTGCCTTTGCATAGCAAAGGATTGTCAGCATCCAGAAAAACGCGCTCAATACGTCCTTCCGTTCCGAAGCCCACGCGACGGATTCGACGTGCAGCGGATGCCACGCAAACAGCGCCGCCACAAACGCGCTGCGCCACAAGGCTCCGGTCAGTTTTTCCAGCAGCAGAAACAGCAGCAGCGTGTTTGCCGTGTGAAAGAGCAGGTTCATCAGATGATGTCCCGCCGGGTGCAATCCGAACAACTGGCAGTCCGCCATGTGCGAAATCCACGTCAGCGGATGCCAGTTCGCCGCGTCGTCGCTGGTGAACGCCCAGACGATTCCCGGCCATGTCAGCCCGGCTTTGACGTGCGCGTTGCCGGTGATGTAATCCGGGTCGTCATAAATGACAAAGCCGTGCCAGAGCATCGGCGAATAAACCAGCAGCGTCACGGCGGCGAGCGCGAAGCAAATGACCGCCGTGAGTTGCTTGCTTGTTAATTTTGCCGGAGACATGGTTTCAAAATGATGCTGGAACCGTTTGGCTGGACAGGAAAAGTTTTAGCAGCTTGTCGTCGGTGGCGACAGTTTCTTTGTCTCCGGTCGCGGAGGCAAGTGCACGCGCCTTTTGCGCGGTCGCGATGGCGGCTGAAAATTGACCTGCCTGTGCGTAGGCTGCGGACAGTGTCGTGAGGCAGCCGGGTTGTTTGAATTGTGAAATCTCGCACGCACGTTTTGAAAATTGAACAGCTTCCCGGCTTGAGCCAAGTTTCGGATCGGGATTGGTCGAAAGTATCCAGGCGATTTGATTAAGCGCGTCCGAAAAATCCGGTTGCAAGCGCAGGGTCTCACGATATTGGGCGACGGCTTCCGCCGTTTTGCCTTGTTTGAACAAGTCGCTGGCAAGATCGTAATGAGCCATGAAAAAATCCGGGTGTAGCCGGATGACTTTGTTGAATTGATCGGCGGCATCTTCCAACCTTCCGTCCTGAACCAGAGCCATGCCAAAATCGCATCTCCATCCAGGGTCGTTCGGAGACAGTTGGACGGCTCTTTCCCAATACTTGATCGCTTCGGCCTGCCGATTTTTGGACTGCAAGACGAAGGCGAGATTGATTTGCGATTGTAAATAATGCGGGCCGACCCGCGCCGCTTCCTCAAAAAATGGCAACGCTTCGTCCACCTGCCCGCGTTCCGTCAAAGCCCTGCCGATGCTGTCGTAGGCGACGTAATTGTTTTCAGTCACTTCAATGGCGTGGCGCGCAAGCGTGATGCTGTTTTGCCAATAGCCGATTTGAATTGAAGTGATGGCGAGGCAGACTGCGAACACGATGCTTCCAGCGACAGCGGCAATTTTAATTTTCTGCGGGTGGGAATTCAAAAGGTCGTTCACGCCCCAGACGGCAAGAATCAAAATTCCGATGCTTGGCAGATAAGTGTAGCGGTCCGCCATGGATTGAAGTCCCACCTGCACGATCCCGATGGTGGGAACCAGCGTTCCGAGAAACCAAAGCCAGCCGACTAGCAGATACGGCTGCCCCCGTGCATGCCAGACAAAAAGGCCAGTGCATAAAATCAGCAGCAACGCGCAGCCAAACCCAACCAGCCAACCCGTGGAATAGGAATACGGATAAAAAACCGCCAGATTCACCGGGCAGAAAATCTTGGAAAGATAACCCGCATAGGCAAGCAGGGAATTGTCAATCCGCAGCGACAAAGGCGCGTCGGCCAGCGGCATCAGTTCCTCGCCTGTCTTCTGCGCGAAAAAAGTGACGATGCTCGCCGCAATCGCCAGCGCGAAAAATGGAATCTTTTCGCAAATTAGTTTCACCGCCATCGAACTTTGAACCCCGAACCCTGAACTCTCAACTTGAAACCGTTGCAACGGCCAGAAATCCAGCAGCAGCAAAACAAACGGTAGAGTCACCACCATCGGTTTGGACATCAGCCCGCAGGTGAAATAGAACAATGCCAGAAAATAGTCGGCTTTTGACCGCTCTTGTGCGTAGCGCGTGTAGGTCAGCAGTGTAAGCATCCAAAAGAACGCGCTCAAAACGTCTTTGCGTTCGGCGATCCACGCGACGGACTCGACGTGCAGCGGATGCCACGCAAAAAGCGCCGCGACAATAAAACTTCGCCAGATTGCGCCCGTCAATTTATTTAGCAGCAGAAACAGCAACAATGTGTTCGCTATGTGAACAAGCAAATTTGTCAAATGATGCCCTGCGGGATTCAAGCCGTAAAACTGACAGTCCATCATGTGCGTAATCCACGTCAGCGGATGCCAGTTTTCAGTTTGCGTGGTTTGAAACGCCCAGACGATTCCAGGCCACGTCAGGCCGTCGCGGACGTGTGGATTTTCGATGACGAACCGCTGGTCATCAATGTTGATGAAATTGTGTCTGGTCACCGGCAGATACAAAACAAGCGTTGCCGACGCAAGCACTACGCAGATTAAAATCCGAAGCTGATTTTTTGTCAGCGATGCGAAAGACATAATCAAAATCTGGCGAAACTGCGCTTCCGATTTGTGAACCGGCAACATTCCGTGTAGCCGGCTTCACGTGCGAGCGAAATGGCCTCGGTAAAATTCATGCCGGCCTCTTCCGGCTTGTGCGCGTCCGAGCCGAACGTGATTGGCACGCCTTTTTGAAATGCGAGCCGGAGGATTTCGCGGCTGGGATAAATCTCCTTGCAATCTTTTCGCAGCCCGGCGGTGTTCAATTCAATCGCGCAGCCGGATTTCTTGGCTGCGTCCAGAAACTTTTCGTAAAGCGGCGTGCAATCCTGATTTGGCTTGTGGCCGAATTTCTTTGGCAAATCAGCATGGCCGATGATTTCAAACAGTTTTGATTCCGCCGCCATCGTCAGCCGCTCAAAATAGATTTGCCAGACTTCAAACGAGTCGCGGTTTTTCCATTCGGAAAGTTTTTGCGGGTCGTCAATCGCCCATGAATCGGAGACGTAATGCACCGAGCCGATGAAATAATCCCACGGATGCAGCGCGGCGAGTTCGCGTATCCAGTCTTCGCCGTTTGGAAAATAGTCCGCTTCCAGCGCGAGGCGGACGGTCAGTTGCGGAAAATCCTTTTGCGCCTTGCGGACTTTCTCGATGTATTCGTCCAGTTGCGAAAAATTCATGCGCCAGTTGTCAAAATTGTCCTGCCGCATCGGCGAATGGTCGGAGAAGCCGATTTCCGTCAGGCCGATCTCCACCGCGCGGCGGGCGTAATCCACCGGCTCGCCAACGGCGTGGCGGCAGAGCGGCGTGTGCATATGGTAGTCGGCGGGCAACTGCATGGGTTAAGTGTTGAGAGTCGGGAGTTGAGTGTCGAATAAAAAACAGCCGGAACGATTTCTCATTCCGGCTTTGCAGGAGCAAATTTCAATCCGGCCAGTGACTTTTCCTGGGGCGTATTTCAAAATCCATTTTGAAGCTGCGAAACAGCGGCGGGCAGGGAATTGAACTGCCGGTTCAGCACCTACGAACTGGGGCGCGAATTAAAATACTACCGGGCCGCCGGGTGCAACCTGTGCGCGTTAAAAAGCCGCTGCACGCGGAACAAGGCCAACCGGACGATCACGCGGGAGGCCAAGGAACATTTGATGGAGGCGATGGCCCAAAGGCTGAAAGCGCAGCCGGACAAATACAAGTTGCGCAAGCAACTGGCCGAACATCCCTTTGAACCATCAAGCGGACGATGGGCTACACGCACTTCCTGCTCAAGGGCCTGGCCAAGGTGCGCTGCGAATGGAGCCTGACGACTATGGCCTGCAATCTGAAACGGGTGCTCAACCTGGTGAGCTCCGAGAAATTGATGGCGGCGGTGAGTTAAAGGTCCCGGCGCGGAGCCGGCGCGCAAAAAAACCATCCAAGTTGTCTCTATAACCCGGATAACTCCTGCCAGGACCGATCGGCGGACGAAGTGACTTCAGGGATCACTTCAAACCAAAGTTCAAAAAAGGCACCCCCAGCCACCACGGCCTTTGCCCGCCGAAAGGTTTTTACACAGCCTCGCGCTGGAGCCAATGGCGGCTACTCCTTCATTTGGAGGTTTGCAGCAAATTCACGCTTGCACTAATTCGCGGCGTGGCTCAACTTTTGGTCGTTAGCAGGCTGTTGAAAAACGTTTGAACCAAACCAATGCTGGCGTGTGTGAAGTTCATGCGTGGAAAAGCTCAAGGGCAGCCGGAGTTCCTGACGGTCGTCAATCTCAACCAATGTGTGCCTGCCGATCATCCGCTGC
>DATCDZ010000161.1:0-12662 GCA_036510395.1 Verrucomicrobiia bacterium | reverse complement strand
GGAGAAACAAGAGGGGAAAAATTTAACGCGGAACTGGATGACCCGTCAGGGGGATGGACTTTCCTTTTCTTGAAATGCTCGCCAGCATTTCGCAACCGATCTGTTGCCTGATTGCTTTCACAATCTTGTTCTTTCCAACTTCAAAATCAATTTTCCAGCAGCCGCACCCAAAGGTAGTGACGCCTTTATACCTGTCTCTCGAAACTGATGCGATAAAAAGTTATTCACAATGGAAGAATTCACACGTCCGTCACATTCCAAAAGGGAACCGGGTGTCAGATTAAATGTGGTCGGGAATGGCGTTTGGTGTTCAGCAATAGTTTTAGTTTGGTTTTTTTGTCAAAACGGCCTTCGGACAATGCCGCCGTTGTCATCCCGCATTTTGTTGGCGAAGAGGATAATCAAATCGGCAATCCACCACAAGCCTCCCGCGCCCATTGTGACCAATTTGAGGCATCCGAGCATCGGCGAGCCTAAATAAAACCGGTCTGCGCCGAAATAACCGAGCAGGAGCGACAACCAAAAGGTCGTCCACCAGTTCATTTCGCTCCGCCCGGCGTTCTGCTTGAGCGAATGAAGCCACTGGCTTCTTTCCTCGGTATCATTCATGGCGTCAGGACAGCTCGGGCAGGGCGGCAAGGAAACGCGCGGCCACCTTCTTGGCGTGGCTCGGATATGTCACGACGACTTCCGTTCCTTTGCTCATGGGCGTCACGGTGACAACGAGATTTTGGAAACGCCTCAATTTTTTTATGACCATGACATACATGATGATGCCGGGGACGAAGCAACAGATATATCCGATGATCGTTAACAGAATCATAAACCACGGAATGGGCGGCTTGCCTTGGAATGTCGCGGAGCGTGTTGATTGCGTGGTTGCCCGCCAATTTTTGGTCGAGAAGAATTGCACTGCCCGCGTGATCGCTTCTTCGCCCGAAAGCGACGTTTGTTTGTTAAGGACTGAATCAGCCATAGTTTTTAAGGGTTATTTGTTTTGCAGTCGAACAATCTGCGTGATTGTGACGGCGGCAATTATTATCAATGGATTGGTAATATGCAAGAACTTTTTGCATTCGTTTTAAGATGCTCTTGAATGGGCAGAAAACCGAAATCACGCCGCGATTCCTACGGTGCATGGCTTTTGCATCTCCGCAAGGAAAAGGGCTTGTCGCAAGATGAACTTTCCGAAATCACCGGCGTTCCGCAATCCACATGGGCATATTGGGAACGAACGGGAAAATTTGCCGGGCGGGAAATCATCATCAAAGCCGCAAAAGCTTTGGGCGTTTCCGTGCAAACTTTACTGCGATTGGACAAGTAGCGTAAATTTTATGTCCGACGACATATCCATCACGGGCGGTCAGAATATCCGCGATCTCAAAGATTCAATTCTCGCGGAAATTTATATCATCTACGCGGAAGTGGGGAACCTCTACAAAACGGCAACTGATCAGGAATTTAAGAATGCGATGCTGGCGATAAAGCACTGCTGTGATCTCGCCATTGATCATCTGATGCCGTTGGACGGGTATTTCGATGAACGCTTTGCAGAATTGTGGACGCAGTTTGCGGATTAGGGCATTGCCGGCATTGAGCACATTGTCAAAATTTCAATTCCGAGATAATATCCCAAGCATCATGGAACGCCCGCTGACCATCAGAGAAGAAGACAACGCCCTGACCTGTTGCGCATTTCGCAACGGGTATATCGAGGAACTGCACGCCGGAAAATATTCGGACCTTTTGGAAAAACCTGAACTCTCCCGCATCACGGATGCCGAAATGAAAAAGCTGATGATCCAATCCTCGTCCGTATTGGCGAAGCTCTTGACGTTGAAAGAAAACGACCCTGAAAAATACTGGAAAGATTTGACTAAATTTCATAAAGACTATTGCTGGAAATGAGAAAAATAACTGACACCGTCCGGCATGAATGCCTGAAACCCGTCAGACGGATCAAGCGAGCGGGGCGGGTTTCTGAATACTTGCAAGAGAGTCTGCGCCTGCTTGCCCGCCAGTCCAAGCCAAAGTCTTGGGATGTTTCGAGATGTGAGAGGTGTCCAGCCTAGCGGATATGGGCGAGGCGGACATCCCCGAATGGCGCAGAAAGATATCAAGTCTTTGGCATAACTTGTTCAAAAGCGGCTGGCTCTTTTCCCGGCTTACGAGGAAAAGTGAGAGCATATTTTACCGGGTCAAGCCCCAAAATGTTCGTCAAAACCTCCAGTTGCCGACTGTCGGGCTGGCTAGTTCCGTCCTCCCATGTGTGAACCAAAGCCGATGCAATACCCATTTTTTCCGACAAGTGATATACCGACAGATTTTTCTCAATCCGTTTGACCTGAATCCAGTCACCGATTGTTTTAACGCTGTCTGCCAATGATATATCCTGCTTCCGTTTTCTCAATTTTTGTCTGAATTTCACATGAATTGAGCGTTGTGCAATACCCAGCAGAGCTACTCTCCTCGTTGGGCGAGGAGAGGGAGAAGCGTTCGCGTGTTTGGCGTGGTTCGTGGTTCACTTCATCCGGCCTACAGTCATGTTGACTCGCTCGCTTCCAGTCGCTCAACCCTCGCGGGCCTTTGCTCCGCAAATTCCTTTCGCCGTTTCCCAAACGGCTCAAGTCCGTAGCGCCGTCAGCGCAGCCAAAGCCCGGCCTGCCAATCATTTCGTGTCGTTCGCGACCACAGTTCGCGATAGCGAAAAGCGAAATTAGGGCATCCATCTGGTGGCGGGCTTGGGAAGCCAATTTCGTGGTTCAACTCTGCGCCTTGGCGTCTTGGTGGTTCCATTTCATGCGGAGAACATCCGGGCGAGAAAATCACCGAAGGCCTGGACGGATTGCACGACCGGAGGATTCGCTCTGGTAGCTTATCCGCAACATTGGGATAGTCGGACATCATGACTTTTACCGTCAATCAGGACGGCAAAGCGTTTCAGCACAATTTCGGTGAAAAGACCTGCCGGATTGCGGCGGCGATCAAAGGAATATAATTCGGACAGTAATTGGACGCTTGTGCCGGATGAAGGCGTATTGAGTGCCGCGTCCGAGAAATGATGTCGGCAAAGCCAGGCTTGTTCCTTCCGGATTTCGTATGGGGTGAAGACCCCATGGCAAACATGCACCACCCAGCCTATCCTTTTTTATGAAAAATAATAAACTTTTCCAAACCCAAAAGCAGGCCGACGCCTCACAGTCAACGGCGGTTCTGGAATCAAACAAAAGCGAAATTAATTTTGCGCCGTCGCCGGACGCAGTGGCCAGAAAAGCCTACTTCAGCTATGTGAACCAAGGTTCATCTCAAGGGCATGAAGTGCAGCACTGGCTGGCGGCGGAGGCGGAATTGCTCGCGGAACGCAATCTCACGCGCGTTCACGGTTTTCACAACAAGACTTAAAATAATTATTCAAGGCAACCATCAAAAAAGCCATTTATGAAAAAGTCCACCGCCACTCTCGCGGAACCCCCCAAAATGTATGAGACCGAAAACGATATCTCCAAGGAGCGCCGGTCAGAACTGAACGCATTGATGAACCAGCGGCTGGCGTCCGCCGTTGATTTGCAGATGCAAATGAAGCAGGCGCATTGGAACGTGAAAGGCCCGAGCTTCATCGGCCTGCACGAACTGTTCGACAAAGTGGATGAAGCCGTGGAGTCCTATGTGGACAAGATTGCCGAACGTATCGTGCAACTTGGCGGCATCGCCGAAGGCACGGTGCGCGTGTCCGCCGCACGTTCACGGCTGGCCGAGTATCCGCTCGAACTCGCCGATGGCATGGCTCATGTCGAAGCGGTTGCCCGCGCGCTCTCCACCTTCGGAAAAGAAGCCCGCGGCACGATTGATGAGGCGAACGCGCTGGACGAAGCCGACACGGCAGATTTGTTCACCGAAATTTCCCGGGGAATTGATCAGTGGCTTTGGTTCGTAGAAGCCCATTCCCAGGCGGCAAAATAAAAAAGGATGCTCATGAAAGGCAAATTCACCCTGCTCGCAATCAGTTGTTCAGTGGCGTTGGCCGCCCCGGCCTTGCCGGCGCAGGACATCACCACCAAAACCATCTACTACAATGCCGGGTCAAAGGATTTTCCGGTCGTCGTGACCTTGAAATATCACGACGCTGTGATGTGTGAGCGGACATTGGGGGAACACTCGCTGCTGCCCCCGGGGGTTAAAGATAAGATGAAGCTCACCCCTGAAGAATGCGATGCGTTAAAGCCGTTCGAGGATAATTTTGCCGGCATGAGCCGGCAATATGAGGCGGCCAACCAGTTCAGGATCGATGCCGCGGGAGAAATGTGCCGCCGGGTGCGCGGATCGAAGAACGCCGCGCAAATCCAGGCGGCCCGCAGCGAATCGCAGGCTGCGTGGGCCGGTCTCGAATCCTGCAGGGATTCAGCCGTGAAAAAAATCCAGCCATTGCTGACACCGGAGCAGTTTGCGATTTTGGAGGATCCTGAAAACCAATGGCGCGAAAATCATGTCTATGAAGCGCATGATCCGTCGGCGAATTAAACCAAGCACCATAACAAACTAATCAAGCTACAAATATGAACACACCCATCATTGACCGAGACCTGACCTGGCAAGCCCCGCACAGCCCGCGCGAACGGATCGCCGGTTTCGCGATTGCCAGCCGTGCTGTTGACAAATGCCGCGCCAGCCTAGCGGGCAACGCCGGCGAATACCACTACGATTGTCCGCTGGACAACCAACTCTTCAGTTTCAAGGGCGTCACCGGCGAGCAGTTCAAAGCCGCCGTGCAGGCCGCGAAGAATTATGAGGACATCGGTGCCTGGCTGCTGGCCAACGGCACGGAGAAAACGCCACCGGAAATCAAGGATTGGTCGGAAAATCAGGAAGGCGACAGCCTGATGAAAAATCCGGAAGCGCGCGCTCACTTCGTTGAAAGCTGTCACAAGCTCGGACTGAAGCCGGATAAGACGACCACGTTCGACTGGCTCGAAGCAGACGACCGTGCCAGTTTCCGCAGCGCGACCGGTTAATCTATTTCCCCGGCAAACGACCGTAAATCAACCATCAACGAAACGAGTCAAAATTTATGAGGGTTTCCAAATCCAAACTCGTCGCCATGGCGCAAACGCCGGTTTTCCCGCAAACGCTTCACCGGCTGCGACCGAATCCTGAAGCCACAAATCCGAAATCCGAAAAGCGGGACAACATTTTTTCCAAATCCCGCGACACGCACGAGGATCGCAGCTCGCGCGAAATGAAAACGTCACACAACAACCAAACATTTCACGCGCGTTGACGGTTTTCACCACAAGACGTAAAGTAAAATTCACAAACTTGACCCAGGCAGAAAGTTAACAAAGCAAAACAAACAGCAAAGAACGAAAGAGGAATATCTAAAATATGCAAAATACAAATACAAAAAAGGCAACGCTTTCAAGCCGGGCACGGCTAATCGCCGGGTTTGCGTTTGCCGTTCTCATTGCACACAATCCTCTCATGGGCGCTCAATTGCCGGTGAACCTGGGCACGGCCGGCAATTTTGTGATTCTGTCAAAATCGGGAATCTCAACGGTTCCGCCCTCCGCGATCACCGGAAATATAGGCGTAAGCCCAGTTACCTCGACGGCCATAACTGGATTTGCCCTGAACCTGACGGCCGACAGTCCCTTTGCCACCTCGACCCAGGTCACCGGCGACGTTTATGCCCCGGACTATGCGGCCCCCACTCCGGCCAACCTGACCACGGCCATTGGCGACATGCAAACCGCCTACACGGACGCCGCCGGTCGAAGTGATCCCGATTTCACCGAACTGGGATCCGGGCAGATTGGCGGGCTGACGCTGGTTCCGGGTCTCTACAAATGGAGCACCGATGTTTTGATCTCATCCGATGTCACTTTAAGCGGTGGCCCAAACGATGTCTGGATTTTCCAGATCGCGGGAAAAATCACCCAGGCGAGCGGCACGCAGATTCATCTGGCCGGCGGGGCTGCGGCCGCGAACATTTTCTGGCAGGCATTCGGCGATGTTTCCCTGGGAACGACCACTCACTTTGAGGGAATCATATTGGCCCAAACCTCCATCAGCCTGGCCACGGGCGCCTCAATTAACGGCCGCTTGCTGGCGCAGACTGCCGTTACGCTGGACGCGAATACCGTGACCTTTCCGGCGTCGGCAGCAACGCCCACATTGGAGTCAGCGGTGACGGTCACTGGTCCATACTCGGACGCCATCGGGCAATCGCTTAATCCTGGAACCGAGACCATAACGGTTCCCTTGTCGGGTAGCACGCAGTTCTATCGTATCCGGTCAGTGACAGATCTGACCATTAAAAGCATTACCACTTCTGATGGCAACGTGGTCATAACCTACCATTAAACCCCGACTCAAAATTATTTCTGACTGGATGGCAATTATCAGCCTATGAAAAAAAATCCGCTGAAGGAAGGCGTCGTGACCGAAAATTCCGCCGGCATTGGCACGGTGACCCGCAAAATGGTGCGGGAACGCGCGGTGGAACTGGCGGTCATCAACGGCCGTTCCGCGCGAGAAGTGTCGAAGTCAGATTGGGAACAGGCCCGACGGGAATTGACCGGTGAACCGGACACGGATCCCAAAGATGCAATCCTCGAATCCGCGCCAGAATCCGAACGCTGGAATCCGCTTCCCTGCTCGGCCGGAAACAAGGCGCCTGTGGCTGCCAGCGAAGATGAAGATGACGAAGGCCGAAGCGATAATGAACGGCTAGTCGAAGAGGGCATCGCCGGAGCGGAGCATGACCAAATGCTCAAGGCCAGCAAGCCGCGCTGACCCATGAACTGGACTCCCCTGAACCTCACCGTCCGCGTCGGCTGTCACCTCACCTATCAAACCACCGTGCAGACGCCGGTGCTGTTTGTGTTCCGACCACGGCTCGAAGGCCGGGTGCTGGTGATGCAGGAGAAACTTTCGTTTGGCATCGGTTTCGGTGGGCGATTCCATTGATTTGTCCAAACGGCTCGATGGTAATACAACGGTAAGGCTTAGGTCGGGCCAATTGATTTGACCGTCCCAAACTGCTTCCATTCGTGCCCGTCAACCAGCCAGACAAAGGAGCCTGTTAAATTAAAGACGATGCCAGGCATATCCGCTTCGTCCAAAACCATGCACGCCGTCGAAAGCGCGTCGGACTCGGCGGCGGTTTGCGCCATCGCCCACGCGCGGTTTTGCCGGTGTGCCGGTTTCCCGGTGCGCGGGTCGAGGACATGCCGTCCTTTCACCGCCAGTCCTGAACCGCTCAACGAAGCATTTTTCAAATGGCAGCGCACAGGCGAATCGTCGTCGCCCAAACCGCATGGCCAGCCGGAAGTTTCCGGTGGCGGTTCGCCCGCAAGAATGCTGCTGCCGCCCGCGACGAGCAAAAAAGACCCGCAACTCCACTCGCGCAAAACCTCCGCCATCCGGTCGAGCGCAAATCCCTTGCCAATCGCGCCTAAATCAAATTCCAGTTTTCCGCTGTCGCAGCGGATGGAAAATATTTCCGGCAACAACGTCCACTGCGGCATCGCGGATTGCGATTGCAGCGCGGCGGCGGAGATTGAAAAAGCGCCGCGCGTGGCCATCTCCATTTTTTTCGCGATTTCAAGGCACGCAAACACCGGCTCGCTCAAACGCAATGTTTTTCCCGGCGCAAGTTGTGTGATTCGTGAAATCTCGCTGTCCGCGCGAAACCGGCTCAAACTCGATTCCAGTTTGTCCGCCAACGCAAAAGCCGCCTGCGCCGTTTGCGCGGCGTAAGCATTTTCTTCGCCCGCGATGCGCACCTGAAACTCCGTCGCCATCGCGTGATGGGAAAATATATGAATGGCCGGTTCACTCATGGCTTGGGACGTTGGTTTGTGGTGACCATAAAATCAGCAGCACATTCGGACGCGAGCCGAAATACTCCGGGCGGAAATCCTTCAGCCGTCCCTGGAGTCCGCCGGACACATCCGTCGTGGTGATGAAAAAATCCGCTGCGCCGGTTTCCCGTCCCGGCTGCCAGTAGCCAACCTGCGAAAATTTCCGCAGATACCACGGCAGGGGCCACGCATCGGCGGCGACGACGGCAATGCGCGTATTTGAAATTTTATTTTCCCGCACCAGTTCCTCCAGACGCACCGGCAGCCGCAACAAATCCTCGCCCGTATGCGCGTAGGCGTAGGGATTTTTCTCATCGGCGGGAAATTTGAAAACCCATTGCCGCGTGTCGTGGACAATTAAAAATCCGAGCGTGAAAATGCAAATTAGAATTGTCGCGCGGACAAAAAAATTTCTCGTGGCAAACCAAATCCATTCCACGGCCATCCCCGCGAGAATTGCGAACGGCAGAAATAAATTTAACGCGAGCCACGGCGTTTTATAGGGGATCGCACTGTAAATCACGGCGATGAGCAGCGCGTAAATGACGAGAAAATCGTGACGCGCGGAATTCAGGGCGCGGACAATTCCAAGCGCCGCCAGTCCGAGGATGATTCCGCCCGACCAGCCGCCGCCGAGCAATCCGAGGTAATACCAAAATGGTTTTTCGTGGCCTTCGCCTCCAGCGCGCGTGATGAAGCTTGGAATCGCACGGAACAAATCCCCCAGCGCCGACCAGTTCCGGCCGAACCATGTGAATAATAAAATTGTGACGCAGGTGAATACAATCGCCACTGTCAGAAACATTTTTAATTGCGCAGCAATTGGCGCAGCATTGCTCCTTGAACGCAAAAGCCGGGAGGTCACAGTGGCGACGGCAAGCGCGAAGAAATGGATGACGGCGGTCTCTTTGCACGCGAGCAGCAGCGCGGCGCTAAATCCGGCAAGCGCGGCGCACCAAACGGAATTTTTTCGCAATGCGCGGCCGCCGGACAAAACCAATCCGAGCGTGGCGGCGACAAAGAGTGTTTCGTGGATGAAATAGCGGTTGTAATAAACCGGCAGCGGCGCGAAGGCAAACAGCAGCGCGGCGACGAGACACGGGATGAAGCCAAACCATTCCACACCCGCGCCGAACAGCAGCACCGTGGCGGTGCCGGCGATAACCGGCGTGAGCCGCAGTTGCGATTCGGTCAGGTCTGAGAATTTTTTTGCGCCAAGCAGTTTTGCAACCGGCTCGGCCAAAATAAAAAGCGCCGGACCGTGACGGTCTTTGGGGTCGTAGTGAAAACTTTCTCCGGCGAGCAGTTCTCCGGTGATGTAGGCGTTGACGGCTTCGTCGCTGTGCATCGGTCGTTCGCCGAGTTGCGGCAGGCGGACGGCCAGCGCAGTCAGGGCGACCGTGAAAAAGATCGCCCAACGGATTTTAGGCGGCGGGTTTGCCAAACACTTCGACCTCGATGTAGTGGTTCAGTTTGTTGGTCGTGTTGCCCTTGCTGTAAAGCCGGATATAACGGCCCTTAACGCCTTTCGCGTCAATCAACTTGCCCCGGTAAGTTTCGATGTAAGGCCGGTCCTTGCCGACGCCGAGGCCAAGCTCGTTGGCGGAATCGTTGTTGTAAATGGTCGCCACGCCCGATTCAAATTTAGGATCGTCGGAAACCTGCGCCACGACGTCGAAATAAACGCGCTCCTGCGAATGATAATGCCAGACCATGAGCGCGTAAATGTCCGCGTCCTTTTCGAGGTCAATCTGCACCCATTGCTTTCCGGGACCGAGTTCAACCCAAGAACCCTCGTCGCCCTCCTTGTCGCCGTCGGTGATCAAGTCGAGCGTGCCGGTGATCGGGTTGGTGTCGCTGGCGGTGACATTTTTGCCGAGCGCCAGATTCGTGGTGCCGGCGGGGACAAGAAAATCCGGACGGTCGCCTTCAAGTTTTGGCTCAAGGTTCGGCACGTTGATCGGCACCGGCGTGCCGAGGAACAGCGGCTTGGGCAGATCGGTTTTCAAAACCATCTTGTCCTGCGCGGTCGCGACGGCGGTGGTGGCGAGCAGTGCGATGGCAATGGAACATTTCAATAAAATATTTTTCATGCGACAGCAACCTCAAGCTTCGACTTCCTGCGGGGCGATTTCAATTCTTTTTTGCGCGGCAATGGATTCATTGGCCTTGTGGATGACGTATTCGCTGCGGAACGCCTCGTCCGCCGGGCAGTTCAATTTGGCCGTGCCGCGGATGGCGTTGAAGAAATTTTCCAGGTGCGGCTGGTGCGGCGGCTTGTTGAAGGACACGGCCATTTCGTAGCTGGCAAGCTGCGCGGTTTCACGCACGTCCACCCTGGCGGCATCGGCGGCGCTGTCGGTCTTCGGAAGAAAAATGTTCCGCTGAACAAGATCATCCCACGAAGGCGCCCGCTCCTCGCGGTAAATCGCGGTGAGCGCGGGGTCTTCGGACATTTTGATCGTGCCCTCGTCTCCCATGAACATCTCATAGTAACCGCCGCCGGCGCTCGTGGTGGTCTGCACCTGGTAAAACGCGCGGGCCACGCCTTGCGCCAGCGGAAATTCGTAGATCACCATCGCGTTGTCATACCAGTCATGGTTGGTGTAATAATCCAGGCCGCCGCTGGCCACGACGGATTTGGGCGTCACGCCAAACCACCAGTTGAAAATGTCAATCTGATGCGCGCCAAGGTCGGACAGCGGTCCGCCGCCAAGCCCCTTGAACCAGCGCCAGTTCCGAAACTGGTGCATATCCTTGTAGCCATATTTGGCAAGCTGTTCCGGCGTCATGTCCGAATGTTTCGGCCAGCCTAAATCCACGGCCACGGCGCGGTTCCACTGCGAGTTGGCGGCGGTCAACCGTCCGCAGAGCTTCACGCCGTCCAAAAGCCGGTTTTTCGCAAACAGGTAGCGCGGGTTGCTGCGGCGCTGGTGGCCGATCTGCAACAATTTTCCGGTCTCGCGCATCGTCGCCACCATGGAACGCGCGTCTTCGATGGTGTTGCTCATCATCTTCTCGCAATAGACGTGCAGCCCCGCCTTGAGGCAGGCGTTGGTAATGGGCGCGTGCCAGAAATCCGGCGTGGCGATGACGACGGCCTGCAAATCTTTTTCCCCGGCAAGCAGGTCTTCGTAATTTTCATAGGCGCGAACGTCCGCGCCGCCGGCCTTGAGCTGCCGCTGGCCTTTGTTGCGGTTATATTCCCAGATGTCACAAAGGGCGACCAACTGGACGCCGTCAATGTTCAAAAGGGATTCCGACAACACCGCGCCTTCCGCCCCAAAACCGATGAGGGCGACATTGAGGGTGTTGAGCGTGGACTTCTTTTTTTCGACGACCGCATCGGGATCGCACGAAGTCAGCAGCAAACCGGCACCGGCGGCAGCCGTGGCTCCGATGAAATCGCGCCGGGTGAGAAGTGGAGCAAGTGGTTTTACCATTTTTTGAGCAGCGCAAACTTGTTGTGCCTTGAGAGCGTCAGCGCCAATGCGACGAGCGCGATGTGGATGCCCAGCCAGGAAATGCCGTCGTCCTGATGAATCAAAATCAACCCGACCGTCAACGCGATGTAAATCAAGCCCTGCACAAACAGCGAGAGCCGCGTGCCTAGGCCGATCAGCAACATCAGGCCGGTGGCGATCAACAGCGGGCCAAGCAGATGATCAAAGGCCGTCAGCGCAAACTTCGGCAGCAGAGGCTCGTTGGAGAACTTTTCCTTCAACGAAGCCGGGATGCCTGAGTAATTGGCCAGCGAATAAAATTTCACATTCACATTGTGCAGCACGCCGCTGGCGTCCGGCTGGCCGGTGGCCGGGTCAATCAGCGGCTGCTGGACGGTCTTGTAGGCGCCGAATTTTTCGATTCCCGTCAGGATGGCGCGGACGGAGAGCCAGCCGCGCAACAGGAGAAACGCCATGACGTCACCTGTGCAGCAGCAACTGTTTTTATCTTCGACTTTTTCGTTCATGCGATTTTCGGAAGAATGTGCGGTTTCAGGATAAATAAAAAAGGAAAAATTATCAACGCCGTCTGGAAAAATGCCGGGCCATTTAATTCAACCTGCAATATTGTTAAATTTATTTCTGGCGGCCAGCCGCCGCCGCGCCCAATTGCACGGGTTTGTATCCGCCTTTGGATTTAAAATAGAGCATCAATCCGAGATAGCAAACGAAGCCGAAGAGTGGAAACAACGCCATTTTGCCGAGCGCACTGAACTGGCCGGCCGTTTCGGCGCTGGCAATTGCGGAGGTCGAGGTGGCATCCGTCACCGCCGCGCTTTTCACGGGGTCTATCGCGTGATATTTGCCAAGCAGATATGCATTCTCCGAGGTCACGGTTTGGTAAAGCGCGGGATTAGCCGAAGCCAGCGCCTGCGTGGCCGAAGATTCCTGCAGATAACCGAGGAACGGCGTGCCGAGAATTCCCACCGCGAGCATCCCGATGCCGCCCATCGCGTTCAGCGTAAGCGCGCCGCCCTTCGGACATTGCTCCGAAGTCAGCCCGAGAATCGTCGGCCAGAAAAAAGTTATGCCGACGCCGAAAAGTGTCGCGGCGGCAAAGATGGTTGCCATGCCGGAGTCAGCCGTTTTGGAAAGCGCGAAAAGTCCGAGCGCAGCCAGCGCGGAACAGCCCGCGAGCAAACCAACCGGGGAAAATTTGTGGATGAGCGGCCCGGCCCAGAAACGTAAAATCACCATGATTGCCGAGGTATAAACCAGCACCCACGCGGGATGGTAGCCGTGCGCCTGCATCGGCGTTTGCATGAGCGAAGTGATCCAAGCATTCGTGCCGAGTTCGGTC
>DATCDZ010000160.1:0-35323 GCA_036510395.1 Verrucomicrobiia bacterium | reverse complement strand
CGTCGCCTTCCTGCGCAAACAAGCCGATCAAATTGAGACGCTCATGGCCGACAAAATCTCCCAATCTCCCAAACTCGCCGCCAAGTCCCAGCGTCTCCAGCAAGTCCAAGGCATTGGCAGCCTCAGTGCCACCGCCCTGATTGCCCTCATGCCCGAACTCGGCTCCTTGTCCGATACGCAAGCGGCGGCACTGGCAGGCGTCGCTCCTTTCAACCGCGACAGCGGACAGTATCGCGGCCAACGCCACATTGCCGGCGGCCGCTCCCAAGTCCGCTCGGTCCTCTACATGGCCGCCCTGGTCGCCTCGCGCCACAACCCGGTTCTCAAATCCCTCTACCTGCGCCTCCTCGCCAACGGCAAAGCCAAAAAACTCGCCCTCACCGTCCTCATGCGCAAACTCATCATCCTCGCCAACCGCCTCTTAAAAAATCCCGATTTTTCCCTTGCCACTTAAGACAGTTGCTGACCCCTTTATTTTCTCCATCGGAGACAAACTCCTTTCGCACCGCCAACACCCGGTGCGAGCGCAGAAACGCGTTCATCTCGCCCTCGGGGATCGAAAGATTCTTGACTGGCACGATGAACAGTTTCAATTGCATGGTCCGTCTCTAACTCAATCCAAATTCCTCAAAAAAACGCGACCGCTGCGCGGGCGGCTCTTTATTTCATTCGTCATAGCTTCTTTATTCTCCTTCTCCGTGTCTCGCATCGGTCAATCTCCACTCGCTCCGCTCATTCCGATTCGACCGCTGCGGACACTCCGCCAGCCCACCCTGTTCTGCTCACTGACCTGGGGGCAGGACGGAGCGGAAGCCAATGGAGTTGAAGACGCTTGTCGGGATGGCGCAGGGGCGCTCCGCCGTCCGGCAGCTGATCGCTTCGCCGTTCCAACAGCCGCCCGGAACCACACGCTCGGAGTCATATTGACCTGTCGTCGGCCCACGCGGATCGGTCTGCGAACCGCTTGCATACGTTCCATACCAGTCCCAACACCACTGCAACACATTCACCGCCATATCATATAACCCATACCCGTTCGGCGCAAAATAGTTCACCGGACTTGTGTAGGGATAATTCCCAGTGGCAAAATTCACGTTGTAACCGGTATAGGAATTCACATCATAGGAATATCCGCCCGAATTCAGCGATAATGGATCAGCATAATAGTTGGCTTGGCTCTCATTGATCGTGTCCCCCCACGGAAACCGTTGACCACTCAACCCGCCCCGCGCCGCCTTCTCCCACTCCGCCTCCGTCGGCAACCGATACCCCGAGTTCCACTTCACTGAACTGTTATCCACGTCCACCTGCCCCGTCCGATACACCGTCGTCTGTGCCGCGCTCGTGTAATAAGCCGGCATCCGGCCTTCCATCTCGCTCCGCGCATTGCACCATTTCACACAGTCATACCAGCTCACGTCCACGACCGGATAATTCGGTCCCTTCGTATATCCATCAGAAACCGAGCCGGGATCATCAAAACTGTAGCCGTGCTCCACCGCCCAATTATACACCTGCTGCCACAGCGCCTCTGTCACGTCATATTGGTCCATGTAAAATGCCGAAACATAAACTGTGTGCAACGGTAGTTCATCAGAATATCCTTCGTTCGGATCCATGGAATTGCCCATTGTGAAACTGCCGGCGGGGATGAGCGCCATGCCGGATTGAATGTTGGCCGGATAAACGGTCAGCAGCGCGCCTTTACTGTTGACGCTGCCATTTGGATTGCTAACGAGCACGGAATAACTCCCGGCATCGCCGGTTGAACAATGAGTGATCTGCAATGTGCCGCTCCGGGAGCCGGTGATATGGCTGTCATCCGTAAGATACAGCCCGTTGCGCATCCAGCGATACGTCAGCCCTGAACCATTCGCCGTCGCAGTGAATATGGCGTTGCCGCCCACCGTCGTCCACTGGTCTTGCGGCTGGCCGGTGATTTGCGGAGGGCTAGGCGAACTGCCGGTTTCCCAAAGCAGCGTGTTGGGAATGAGATTGAAGGTTTCATTGGGCAAATCGCCCCAGGAACTGTCCCATCCACGAAGATCCAGTCCGACGGTGCTGGTCAGTCCGCCGTAGAGCGCAAGGTTCCACGATTGAGGATTAAGTTGGGCATTGCCGTCCAATTCCAGGTAAGGCTGCAAATCGCCAGAGATGCCGGCGATGCTCTCGACGTAGAGCGTGAGTTTGGGTTGTAGATAGACATGTAAACTATCAGTGGTTTCAAGCTGCCAAGTCGGGCCGAGGATGGAATAGCCGCCGTCGGGGTTTTGCGAGATGGTTGTCCAGCCTCCGGTTTCAGTCCAACGTCGGCCGGTGAGGATTTGCTTGATTCCGCTGATGCCGGCGGTGTAGTCGGCGGACGCTTCAAGGTTGAGATTATATCCGGCATTGATTTCCAGCACCAACTCCACCCAGACGGGAACGCCGCCGACAATCCCGCCGTAGAATTGATGGACGGGCGGGATGACGGAAATTGAACCGCTACGAGCCAGCGTGCCCGTCGCGTGAACGTGGGCGTCCAGTGTGAAATCCGCGCTGCCAGAGAGCGTGGCTGAAAACTGGGTTAATTTAAGGCCGCTGAAGTTGGCGCCGAAGTCAAGGTCGGCATCCAATGTCAATTGGCTGCCCGAAAGCAGTTCGATCAGAAGATTGGAGTCTTGATAGATGGTGCCTTGAAGATTGACGGTGTGATTAAGAGCAAACAATGGAACGAGGCCTTGTTGCGCAATCTTTTTTGCGCCTTTGAGACCGAACGCAAGGGCGGTGTTCCCCGAAGTTCCCAACTCGGTGAAATTCGCCGAGGAAATGCTGCCGAGTTGAAGTAGTTGAGCCAGTGTCGCCGGACTTGTCAAAACCACCACGCTGTTGCTGGCCGGATAATTGGTGAAGGCAATGACTGTGACGGCATAACCTGTGGCGAGATTCGTATTCACTAGAGCCTCGCCGTCGGTCAAACCCGGAAATGAACCGGTGTAGGAATAAGTGAAGAGGTCGCCATTGGTGGAAACCAGGACAAAGCCGCTGCTGCCGGGAATATAAAGGATGTTCGCGGCGGGCATGGTGGGCAACGCAATTTGAAATGACCAGGTAAAGTTGGTGGTCTGATTTCCCAAAGTATCGGCCACGGAAATGGCGGCGACGACCATCTGGCCGTTGGTGCCGAGAAAGACGTTCGTGGCCGGAGTGTAAGTCAGAACGCCGCCGGCGTATGCAAACTGCGGGTTCGGGAAGCTGACCGGGGAATTGGTGCCGATGGTGAGAATGATGGAGTTGGTGTTGATGCCGGTGACATCGGTTAGTTGAACTTGAACCGGGTTTTGAGGACTGACGGCAATCGCCCCGTCCAACGGCGAGATCGGGGTAATGTCCGGCCCTTCGGTGTCGAGTTTGACGACCTTGAAAAATTGGGCTTTCGCGGTGGTGGGAAAATTGAAGGCGAGCGAATTTGAGACGGCAACCAAAGTCGCGGAATTCGACCACGATCCGGAAAGATTCGTTGCCGTTTGCAACACATAGCTTTTGCCCGGATAGGCGTTCCACGCAACTTGAACCGCGTTGCTGCCGTTGTAGGAAAAGTTGAAATCAATCGGCGTTTGAATGGCGGAAAATGCGGCAGTGATTGATAACAGCCAGCAGCAAAGAATGGCGAATCTTTTCATACCTTTCCCAAATTTATTGGATGCTGACATTGCAACATTGATTGGTCAATTCTGAAATGACGCGCGATTTTAATTTCGCTTTGCCCGAAAAATCAAACACACCGCACGGATTGAATTTTGCCCGCACGAACCGGAAAATAGCCGCACGGAACGATTTATTGCCGCACGGAAATGGAATTGTTCCGCACAGATTGATTTTGACGTTGTGGCAAGGGATTTTTGCCCGCACGGAGTCCTTGCGGACGGCCATCAATAAGAAACGAGGCTGGAATCACAGCAAACCCAATTGCAGCTTCGCCGCCTCGGTCATCATGCCTTGATTCCACGGCGGATCCCAGACGAGTTCGACGTTCGCCTCGTCAATCGGTTCGAGTGAGAGCAATTTGTTTTGCACGTCTTGCGCGAGCACCGGCCCCATGCCGCAGCCGGGCGCGGTCAACGTCATTTTCACGTCCGCCTTGAAATTATTTTCGCCGGCGGCGGTCAAGTGACAATCGTAAATCAATCCGAGATCCACGATATTGACAGGAATTTCCGGGTCGTAACAAGTCTTGAGCGCGTCCCAGACTTGCTTTTCCAATTGCTCCTGCGTGACCGGTCCCGAGACCGCGCCGGAAATCGCCGTGGCGAGCGCGGATTTGATTTCGAGGCCGAGCGCGTCGGCGTCCTTGCCGTCAATGCGGAACATATTGCCGTTGACGATGACGGTGAACGCGCCGCCGAGCGATTGCGTGACGTAAGCCTGCCCGCCTTTTTGCAGCGTGACTTTCGTGCCGACGGGAACGACGGAGGCTTCCACGTCGCGCGTCAAAATTTTTGCTTCATTCGGATTCATAAAATGCGATTCAATTTAACTGATTAACATCATCATCGCAAACACGCGTGAAATCAATCATGTCTGTTCGTTTTCTGTGCTGACCGGTTTCGCGTCGCCTTTCAACGCCGCCATGACCGCGTGCCACGACAGAATCGCACATTTCACGCGTGCCGGATATTTGTGGACGCCAGCGAACACGGCGAGTTTTCCCACGTCACCGTTCACTTTTCCCGTCGTGACCATTTCGTGAACATGGCCGAACATTTTTTCCACGGCTGGTTTCGTTTTGCCTTTAGCAAATTCCGTCAGCAGCGACGCCGACGCCTTGGAAATGCAGCAGCCCGAACCGGTGAAGCTGATGTCGGAAATTTTTTCGCCGTCGAGCGTGAGAAACAGTTTCAACTGGTCGCCGCAAATCGGATTGCGTCCTTGCGCGGAACAAGTCGCCTGCGGCATTTCACGGAAATTCCGCGGCTGCTTGCAATGGTCAAGAATGACCTGCTGATAAAGATCGTTGATGTCGTCGAACATTTTTCACTTTCCAAGCAAATGCGGATTTGCCTCGAGCCGATCCCAAATCAATTTGTCCAATTCCTCGCGCACCGGCGCACATTTTACGCGCTCGATGATTTCGCCGGCGAAGGCGTGGATCAACATCTGCCGCGCCGTGTCCGTGCCGATGCCGCGCGAACGCAAATAAAAAATGCTCTCGTCGTTCAACTGGCCGATGGTCGCGCCGTGCGTGCACTTCACATCGTCGGCGTAAATTTCCAGTTGCGGCTTCGTGTCAGCCGTCGCGTCGTCGGAAAGCAGAAGATTTTTGTTCGTCTGCTTCGCGTCGGTTTTCTGCGCGATGGAATGAACGTAAATGCGCCCGTGAAAAACGCCCTTCGATTTGCCGTCCAGAATGCCGTTGAAATACTCGTGGCTCGCGCAATGCGGTTGCGCGTGCTCGACAATCATGTGATGGTCGGCGAGCTGTTCGTTTTTCGTCAGATAAAGACCGTTCAAAATACATTCGAGATCTTCGCCGGCAAGTTTCGTGCGGATATTGGTGCGGGAGAGTTTTGCGCCAAGCGCGAAGGAATGGATGCTGACGTTGCTCGCGCGGCCGAATTCGCCCGCAATTGTCGCGATGTGAAACGCGTTCGCCGCCTCGTCTTGCAGCTTGATGTGTTCGATGACCGCATTGTCCCCGGCGACAATTTCCGTGACGGCGTTGGTGAAATATGCGACGCCGCTCGCGCTCAAATAACTTTCGATGACAGTCAGCCTGCTGTTCGCCCCGGCGATGACGAGGTTGCGTGGCTGGATCACTTCGCCGGAATTTTTCGCTGACGAAATGTAAATCAAATGAATCGGCTCTGCGATTTCCGCGCCTTGCGGAACAAAAATAAACGCGCCATCGGTGAAAAACGCTTGGTTCAGCGCGACAAAGGCGTTGTTGGCCGTGTGCGCGTATTTGCCTAAATGCTTTTCGATGGGAGCGGAATCTTTCGCAAGCGCGGCGGAAAGATTTTCAACCCGCACGCCTGCGGAAACCGGCTGGATGCTGGAAAGTTTCGCGCAGAAAAATCCGTTCACGAACACGAGCCGGTTTCCGGGCAGCTTTGCGAAAGCAGCCTCGTTCAAAACTTTGCTCTCCGCACCGTTGACCGCAGCCTCGCGCGCGGGCTTGAACGGCAGTTGCGCGATGGGCGCGACGTTGGTAAAACGCCAGTCCTCGTCGTGCAGCGTCGGAAAACCCTGGTCGGCGAAGCTCGCGATGCCGGCCTTGCGCAGCGGCGCGAGCCATTTCGGCTGCGACGATGTGGATTCAATCTGCGAAAAATTTTCAACCAACAATTCCGTCCCGTTGTTTGCTTTTTGCGTCATAGTCAACTTTTCAACTTTCCATCGAACGAACAGTTTTCCATGCAATACAGTCGTGCGCAAATTAAAAACATCCACAGGGCCACAGAGGCTCAGAGCAAAGACCAAATCAAAAACTCTGTGTCTCTGTGTCTTGATGGCAAAATTTTCCGACGCTTGCGTTTGGATGCGTCGCTGGCATTTTGTCTGCCTGATGCTTTCGCAAGACACAATTTTGGACGCGTTGAAATCGGTCAAATATCCCGGCTACTCGCGCGACATCGTTTCCTTCGGCCTCGTCAAAGAGATTTCCGCCGCGAACGGCGCCGTCAGCGTCACGATGCAACTGACCTCGCCGAATCCTGAAGCTGCGCAGCAAATCAAAATCGAAAGCGAGCGCGTTTTGAAAAATCTTCCCGGCGTGAATCACGTTCACGTCGAAGTTCGTCAACCCGCTGCTGGATCAGCCGCGCCGGCAAATCCGTTCGCAAATCAAAACAAAATTTCGGGCGTAAAAAGAATTATCGCCGTCGCCAGCGGCAAAGGCGGCGTCGGCAAATCCACTTGCTCGGTGAATCTCGCGTGCGCGCTCACGCATCTTGGCGCGAAAGTCGGTTTGCTGGATTGCGATATTTACGGGCCGAGCATTCCGCTGATGATGGGCGTTCACGAAAAGCCGACCGTCAACGAAGCCGAGCGCCTCGTGCCGCCGTCCAATCATGGCGTGAAAGTGATGAGCATCGGCCTGCTGGTCACGGACGACCAGCCGGTGATCTGGCGCGGGCCGATGATCACGAAAACCATCCAGCAATTTCTTCTCGCGGTCGAGTGGGGCGAACTGGATTTTCTGCTCGTGGACTTGCCGCCGGGCACGGGCGACGCGCAGCTTTCGCTCTGCCAGACCGTGCCGCTCGACGGCGGCGTCATCATCAGCACGCCGCAGGAGGCGTCGCTCGGCGTCGTGCGCAAAGGCATCGCGATGTTCCGCAAGGTGAACGTGCCGATCCTTGGCATCGTGGAAAACATGAGTTACTTCACCGCGCCGAACGGCGAGCGCGTGGAAATTTTCGGCCACGGCGGCGGCCAGGAGGAAGCCGCGCGGCAAAATGTTCCATTCCTCGGCGAAGTCCCGATCTTCACCGAAATCCGCGAAGGCGGCGACCGTGGAATGCCAATTGTGGTTTCCACGCCGAACCACGCGGCGGGCAAGGCGTTCATTCAAATCGCGGAAACGCTGCGGAAAAATCTGAAATAATTTTTTGCCACAGATGAAACACAGATTGAACACGGATAAAAAAGATTTTGCGTTCACGCTGGTTGAACTGCTGGTGGTCATCGCCATCATCGCAATTCTCGCTGCACTTTTGTTGACGGCTTCGACTCATGCCATTGGAATTGCGCGACGGACGCATTGCGCCAATAACTTGCGGCAACTCGGACAAGCAATGCAGATGTTCGTTGCGGACAAACATACTTATCCACTGGTTGCGATAGATTATCCCGATCATTATACCGGTTGGCAAAATACACTAGCGGGGGCTGAATTGGACATTCCTGTCCAATGGGATAAACCGGCACATTATCCTCCACGAAGCATCTGGCATTGTCCTTCGGCGTATCTTCCGCAGGGTTTAGATATTCAAACAGACTATGGATACAACTGTTATGGCATGAGTGCTTCTACAGATACAAATTCACTTGGATTGGGTGGACATCATATTTGGATAAGTTCAAGCCAACAGCCGGCATCGCCGATAAGTGAATCGGAAGTTGTCAGTCCGAGCGAAATGATGGCAATCGGCGATGGATTCAAGGGCAACGATAAAGTTATTCAAGATGGTTGGCCTTATCTATGGCGAACTTATGGGATGCAAGAAGTGGATGAATATGTTGGAAGCACCAAAAGAAGTTATGCGCGTCATCAAGGCAAAGCCAACGTGGTCTTTTGCGACGGCCACGTCGAATCGCCGACGCTGCAATTTCTTTTTGCAGACACCAGCGACGCCGCCTTGAGCCGCTGGAATCGCGATCATTTGCCACACCGCGAAAAACTTTCGCCGTGAGGTTGCGGAAACAATTTGAATCCACCGCATAAAGCCATTAGTTTTCAAGCATGAGCGCAACTGTTCAATTTTTGACAAACGAAAAAGGTAAAAAAACTGCCGCCGTTCTCCCGATTGAAGACTACGAAAAACTTTTGGAAGACTTGGACGATCTGGCCGTGATTGCCGAACGGCGCGATGAGGAAACGATTCCTCATGCGGAATTCAAAAAGGGATTGAAGCGCAATGGCCTTTCGCATTGAGTGGAAAAAATCAACGCGCAAAGATTTACGCAAGCTGCCATCAAGCAC
Organism: Verrucomicrobiia bacterium; assembly: GCA_036510395.1. Taxonomy (GTDB): domain Bacteria; phylum Verrucomicrobiota; class Verrucomicrobiia; order Limisphaerales; family UBA11358; genus UBA11358. The sequence continues at coordinate 26,640 of DATCDZ010000160.1, read as the reverse complement.
AACGGAGCGGATTGTCGAGGTAGTTGAAAATCTGGCGGAAAATCCATTTCCTCACGGCGTGGAAAAATTGAGCGGCTCGGAACACGCCTATCGCATCCGGTTGGGCGATTACCGGATTGTCTATGAAGTCGTCACGGAATCGAAGCTGGTTGAAATCCAGCGCGTGCGGCATCGCAAGGATGTTTATCGGTTCTGAAATAATTTTTAGCCACAGAAGAAACACAGATTAAACACGGATAAAAAAGATTTTGCGTTCACGCTGGTTGAACTGCTGGTGGTTACTGCCACCGTTGGAATTCTTGCTGCACTTTCATTAACAGCTACTTCACAAGCAAAAAGAAAGGCACAGCAAATCCAATGCGCCAACAATTTGCATCAACTCGGACTCGGTTTGCAGGTAATCCTCTCGAACGATCACGGTTATCCTTTGTATATCGAGAACAGATATAGCAGTTGGATTGACCAAATGGAAATTGAGGGATTTGGCATTTCCAAACCCGACTCGTATTTTGCTGAAAAAGGTGTATGGCGGTGTCCAACCGCAAAATTTCACAAGTTTAGTGCCGACGAAATATCCATGTCTTATGGCTACAACGCATTTGGGATTCTTTAGGTAGGAAACCGCACAAACAATTTTGGCCTTCATGGTTATTATGATGTGAAATCAAACACGCGCATACCCATCCAAGATTCACAAGTGGTTGTCCCAAGTGAAATGATGGCTATTGGCGAGAGTGATGGTATGACATTTATGCACAGCGAGCCGTATGATTTTTATAAAATGAATTTGCGCCATCAAAACAAAGCCAACGTGGTGTTTTGCGACGGCCACGTCGAATCGCCGACGCTGCAATTTCTTTTTGAAGACACCAGCGACGCCGCTTTGGTCCGCTGGAACCGCGACCATTTGCCGCACCGCGAAAAATTTTCACCATAGCTGTTTTTTAAGATTTAAGGTTGAGCAAATCACCTGATTGTCGTAAGCTGAAACCGTGATGAAAAAAATCACCGCCATCAAAATTTTGGACAATTATCGCGTCTGGCTGCGCTTCAACGACGGCGCGGAAGGCGAAGTGGATTTCTCTTCCAAACCGCGCACGGGCGTTTTTGCTTTTTGGAACAGCTATGAAAATTTCCGACAAGCGCGCGTCGGCGATTCTGGCGAATTGATTTGGAACGACCAGATTGATTTTTGTCCCGATTCGCTCTGGCTGCAAGTGACCGGCCGCAAACCGGAAGCGTTGTTGGATCAAAACCCGCAACTTGCCCATGCCTGAAATCAGCCGTTTCCTCGGCATCTCGATCCGGATGTATCGGGACGAACATCTGCCGCCGCATTTCCACGCGATTTACAACGAGTTCGCCGCGCAAATTTCCATCCGGCATCCGGCCATCATCAACGGCAAACTGCCGCCGCGCGTGCTCGGTTATGTGATTGAATGGGCTTCGCTGCACGAAAACGAGCTGGCGCAATGTTGGGAAGCGGCGCGCAGCGATCAAGTGATTGGAAAAATTGAGCCGCTGATTTGATTTGCAAAATGAATCAGCCACGGATGAAACCCAGATTGAACACGGATAAAAAAGATTTGGCGTTCACTCTGGTTGAACTTCTGGTGGTCATTGCCATCATCGCAATTCTTGCTGCACTTTTGCTGGTGGCTGTTTCTCAAGCCAAAGGAATTGCGCTGCGAACTCAATGTGCGAACAACGTAAGGCAACTTGGTTTTGCTTTGCAGGGATTCGTGACTGAAAATAATGTTTATCCCTTGTTTGTTGGGCAACCGAAAGGAGCTTGGAATAACGCGCTACAGCACGCGGAAATCGCACCATCGGAGAATTCTACAAACCGCATTCCGTTTTTCAAATGGTCATCTCAAGGCGTCTGGAAATGTCCTGCTGCGCTTGCGCCATCTCTTTTGCCAACGAATGCAGCGGGGATGACCGCAGGTTATTTAAGCTACGGCTACAATTTAGTCGGCATGAGCGAACAGTCAGATGCAAATCCGCTTGGGCTTGGCGGACACCACGCATGGCCTTTTGCTCCGCCGATAAATGAATCTGAAATTGTCAGCCCAAGTGAAATGATGGCGATTGGTGATGGATTTTATGGAGGTCATAATGGAATTGGAGATGGCTCAATGTGGTTCTGGCGGACAACTTATACGAATTATCTTTCAGGCAGCACTGCACGCGCTTACGCCCGTCATCAAGGCAAAGCCAACGTGGTCTTTTGCGACGGCCACGTCGAATCGCCGACGCTGCCATTTCTGTTTGCCGACACCAGCGACGCCGCCTTGTCCCGCTGGAACCGCGACCACCAGCCGCATCGCGAAAAATTGTCGCCGTGAATTCGTAGGAGACGACGTAAGGAGTCTCTAATTTTTCAGAATGAGTCTCGTCGCCTCGACTCCTACGAAGAACAAATTTCCTGCGCGCTGATTTGCGTCAAATCTTCCGCCGCCCAGTCGGGCTTGTGCTTTTTCAATTCGTCCAGCGTCGCGGCGCCGGTGGCGACGGCCAGGACCTTTGCGCCGATGAATTTTCCGCAGCGGATGTCAAATGGCGTGTCGCCGACCACGACAACCTCTTCCGCGCGCAGATTTTTTCCAAGCACGCGCCTGGCACGCTCGAACGCGGCGGCGGCGATTTGGTTGCGGTCTTCATTGTCGTCCGCAAATCCGCCAAATTGAAAAATGTCCCAAAGCCCGAACCGGCGCAGCTTGAGTTCCGCGCCCAGCTTGATGTTGCCGGTGAGCAGCCCGAGCGCGGGCGGTTTTGGCAATGCCTGCAAGTCGCGGATGAATTCAGCAACGCCGTGGCAGACCTTGCCGTCGTTGTGCGCAAGGATGTGGTCGAGCCAAAAGACGTAGCGCGCGAAAAATTGCGTGAAATGCTCCGGCGTTTCGGGCAGCCCGTGCATTTTGAAAAATTCGCGGACGAGGCTGACGTCGGTGCGCCCGGCGAACTTCATTTTCTCGGAGCCGTGATGCAGGTTGAATTCCGTGGCGAAGGTTTTTTTGAAAGCCTGCGTGCCGGCGTGGCCCGTGTGGACGAGCGTGCCGTCAATGTCGAAGAGAACGAGCCGAATCATGCGGCGCGGAAGTTAGTCGTTGAAGCGCGCGGAGACAATGTTGTTTCGCGCCATTTTGACCGAAGCAGATAAAATTGACCGGTCGCGGCCGGATTGACGGCGTTGGTGGCGGTGAGCGTGAAGCTGCCGCCGGTCGCGATGTTGGTGGCGACGGCAATCCAGCCGGCCAATGGCGACGCGACATTTGTGCTCATCAACACCGTGTAGGCGGCATTGGTGATGCCGTTGGTCACGGTGAAAATCAAACACAACCTATCGCTTTTGATTGTAACAGTTTTGCGAATACTTTTGAAGGACAAGCTCGCGAGTCCTGGCATTCAGATTTGCGTCCGGTGAAAATTTTTCCCATTCCGCCTGGAATTTTTCCCGCGCAGCAGCACGCATCGCATTTTCCCAATCAGCTCGCTTCAACAAAATTGGCGGCGGCTGCACTGAACCTTGAATCAGCAGTCCCGATTTATTCCTGCGCTGCGCCGCACCCGCGATTTTTTTGCCGTGCCACAACAAATCAAATTTTTCGTGGCCGGCAAAACATTGTCCCGGCGCGGATTTTTTGCAGCACGGCGCAAGTTCCGTCTCGATTTTCAATTTTGCGAACGAGCTTTGAATCCATTCGTGAACGCGACAGTAACTTGCCTCGGCTTTCAGCAAATGCCATTCGTGATTTGGCGGGACGACAAAACTGTAAGTCCAGTCCGCGTCATGCGGCACGATGCCGCCGCCCGTCGGACGGCGGATCAGCGGGCGCAAATGCGTCGTGCGCCCGACTTCGGAAAATTTCTGGAAATATCCAAACGTCGCCGCAGGTTCCGTCCAGCCGTAAAAGCGCAAGACCGGTTTGCAGAGTCGCGAAACATTTTCGAGCAGCGCCTCGTCCATCGCCATGTTGAACGCCGCGCCGCACTTGCCGGAATTGAGCAGAAACCAATTCATTCAGCCACAGATTTACACAGATTTACACAGATGGAAAATTTATCTGCGCCAATCGGTGAAATCTGTGGATGCCTTATCTGTGCCCATCTGTGGCTAAAGTTTCTTTCACGCCGATTCGCGGACACCATTTCAACACTTCGCAGTTCGCGCAATCCGGCTTGCGCGCAAAACAACGTCTGCGTCCGTGCCAGACGAGCCAGTGGCTGAACAGCAGCCAGTATTTCTGCGGCAGCAGTTTCATCAGCGCAAGTTCGATCTTTTCCGGCGTCTTTTCCGTCGTCAGGCCGAGCCGGTGCGACAATCGTATCATGTGCGTGTCCACGACGACGCCGACGACCACGTCGAACGCATTTCCCAAAACGACATTCGCCGTCTTGCGCCCGACGCCGTCGAGCTGGATCAATTCCTCCATCGTGCGCGGCACTTCGCCGCCGTGACGCTCGACGAGTTTGCGGCAGCAATTCTGGATGTTCTTCGCCTTGCTGCGGAAAAATCCGGCGGACTTGATGAACTGCTCCAGTTCCGTGCGCGGCGCGTCCGCGAAATCCGCCGCCGAGCGGTATTTTTTGAACAGCTCCGGAGTGATGAGGTTGACGCGCTTGTCCGTGCATTGCGCGGAAAGGATCACGGCGACGAGCAATTGGAGCGGGTTCGCGTAAGTCAGCTCGCAGTGCGCGTCGGGATAAGTCTTCTGGAAACCGGCGATGATTTTTTTCAGCCGCGCGGTTTTGGTCTGGAGCGATTCTCGGAGCATCAGTCAAGTTCGAGAATTTCTTCCAATGCTTTTGAAACGGCACGAAGTGTTGCGGGCGAAGCCGTTTCAATTTTTGATTTCAAACGATGACGGCTCACCGCGCGAATCTGGTCAATGATTGCAATAACCGATTTTCCCTGACAAACCACGGCGACGCTGATTGGCGGATGCGCGCGGGCGGAAGTGGAAAACGGAACGACAACCACGGTTTGCCGGAAACGGTTGAGGACATCGGAAGTCAGCACCAGGCAAGGCCGCGTCTTTTGGATTTCCGCGCCTTGCGTCGGGTCAAGGCTCACCCACCAGACGTCGCCGCGCAGGATGGGCGTCATAACTAGACCGTTTCCACGACGGGTTCGTTGAACGACTGCCAACTTTCAATCTCGCGGTTGAGTTGCGTGTCACGATTGGCGGCGAGGCACGCGGCGGCCAGTTCCTTGCGGCGCAACTCCGTCCGCAACAGCCGCGTCACCGTGCTGGAACGACGGCGAGCCGGGGTCGTTGAAAAAAACTTCTTCGCCAGCGGATCTGGAATGTCCAATGTGACCTGCATGAAAATAATCTGGCAGAAAAATGCGCGGAAGCAAATTCAAAAACGAATGACGGGACGAGTCTTTTGGAAACCGGCGATTATTTTTTTCAGCCGCGCAGTTTTGGTCTGGAGCGATTCTCGGAACATTTGTGTTAATGCCCGCAAACGGAATTTTGTTCGGAGAAAAGGAGTTTCACAATTTTGTCCTCACCACATTGTCATTCGGTCAATTTCATCTGCTTTTCCAAAAACGTTCTCAAAATCTTCAATCGAACATGGAAGCGTCAACGACCTATTATTTTTAATTGAACCGAGAGCAACAATATTTCCCCTTTTGAAATTGGGATATTCATAACCATAAACGTTTACGTTGAACTTGACCAAGTTGCCATTCTCAAACTGAAAGGAATGTTGATTGTCAGCATACGGTTTAATTTTATCTTCCGTAATATCGGCAAGAGAAAATTTATTGGTTGGTGAAAAAGAAACCCAAATGTCCTGAAGCTCTTCTTCTGGCAGTTTTTTAGGAAATATTTCTATATGCAAAACACGCTCTTTTTTCTTGAATACACCTTGTAAGTCGCCATCTGCTTGGATTGAGGCTCGTGAAGCTGCGAACCAAGCGTCTTCCAAAAGCAACCAATTGAGACGGATTAAATCATCGCCTTTGGGTCTTTGTTTTAGAAGTTTTTCCGTCTTAACGCTTAAATATTCCCGAAAATTTTTGTCGTAAATACTTGGACCTCGAATAATCCGGTTAAAATTTGTTATCAAAATTGCTTCAAGGCCGATGTCATCTGCAATTTTTTTGAATTGCTGTGGCGCAGAATCTGAAAAAGGATTTTGAACCTGCGCTCGTGCAGCCATGTATTTTTCGTTGGCCTGATGAGCAGATTCGTCCAACAAAACATACAGTGAATTTGAAACAGGATCAGGTCGGCCTTTTGGCCATTGCTTTGTCGCCAAACGCATCGCGTCGGAATCTACATCAATATCGCCGACTGAAAATGTTGCCGAACCATATTTATAAATATGAATGATATTGTCAAAAATGGACGACCCCAATGAAGTTTTAGCCACGCTCATTACAATTAAAACAACAAACAATTGAATTGTTTTCATACAATAGATTTTCCATTCACATTTTTTCTGCGCAGCCGCAGCCGCCAGCTTGTCAGCACGTCGTAGGTCACGGAATTTTTCAGCTTCGCGATGTCGCGCACGGTGATTTCTTCGCCGCCCTGCCGGCCCATGATGACCGCCTCGTCCCACATCTGCGCCTGCGGAATGTCCGTGATGTCCACCATCAGCGCATCCATCGCGATGCCGCCGAACAGCGGCGCGCGCCGACCGTGGATGAGCGCGCAGCCTTCGTTGCGCACGCGCGGAAAACCGTCGCCGTAACCGATCGGCAGAATCGCGATGCGCCGTTCGCTCGTCGCCGTGTAACGCATCCCGTAGCCGACGACTTCGCCGGGTTTTAATTTCTGGATCGCCGCGATTTTCGCCTTCACGGACATTACCGGTTCGATGCCGGGAATTTTCCGGCAGACCAGCGACGGAAAAACGCCATAAAGCAAAATGCCCACGCGCACCATGTCCAGATGCGCGTGCGGCAGATCGAGAAAGCCGCCGCTGTTGCAGGTGTGGCGCAACTTCACGGAAATTTTTCTTTGCTCAAGTGCGCGTAGCGCTTCGTTGAAGCGCGCGAATTGCAGATTGGCAAAAGTCTTCTCCGTTTCATCCGATTGCGAGAAATGCGTCATCACGCCTTCGAGCGACAGCGACTTTTCCGCGACAATTTTTTCGATGAGCGGCAACGCTTCGTCCCAACGCACACCGTAACGGCTCATGCCGGTATGAATTTTGACGTGGACCGGAACTTGTTTGCCGAACTTCGCCGCGATTTTTGCGAGCGCACGGACGTTGTGGATTTCGTTCACGCAAACCGTCAAATCATGCGCCACGCACCATTCGAGTTCGGCCTTCTGCCGTTCGCCGAGCAGCAGCAACGGCGCCTTGATGCCGGCATCGCGCAAGCTCATCGCCTCTTCGAGCGTGCTCAAGCCGAAGCCCCACGCGCCTTCCTCGACCGCAACGCGCGCCACGTCGAGCGCGCCGTGGCCGTAAGCCTCGTCCTTCACGACGGCCATCAATTGCACGTTCTTGGGCAAATCGCCATGAATGAGTTGCAGATTGCGGCGCAGTTTGCCGAGGTCAATCTCGGTCCAAGCCGGGCGTTGCGGAAAATTATCAGAACTCAAATTCATCGAATCAAAAATCGTTAATCGCTGAATCGTTGCATCGTGAATCGTCTCATACAAGTCCGATGTAACGATTCAACCATTCACGAATCACGTCTTGCCCGGCGGCCATAGGCTTTGGCCGACATCCGTGCGGAAATAACTGCCCACGATGCGGATTTTGCGGATGTTCGCATAGGCCTTGGCAATCGCCGTGTCCAGCTTCGGCGCGAGCGCGATCACGTCGGCGATGCGGTGGCCGGTGGAAAATAATTTGCCGTCCGCGCCGCGCGCGACCTCGTTCCACCATACGTCGCAGTCGAACTTGCCGTCCACTTCCAGCGGCAACTGCGGCCCGCGCACCTGCGTGAACGGATAGCCGTAGCCTGCCAGCGTGAGCGAGCAGCCGAAATTTAATTTGTCATTGAATTCCAGTTTCAGTTTTTCATTCCGCGCCGTCCGAAAAACAATTTCCGCCGGATTTTTCAGCATCCGCAAAATCATCGGGCCGGACGTGACGCCGATGCGGATGTTGTATTCGACGACGTGCCATTTGCCGCGCAGGACAGGCGTCGCGCCTGTCTCTGACTTTTTATCTTTAGATGGAGACAGGCGCGACGCCTGTCCTACCTTAATCGCAGTAACTTGAATCGGGCCGCAATAGTTCACTTCGCGCAACCACGGCTTCAGCGGATGGATCAATTCCCGCGCGAGCCCGTATTTGTCATTCTCATCGCGTTCGACAATTCCGCCAAGCGGAGCGCCGGCGACGATGCCCATGTTTCCGTTGAAGGCGTATTTGTATTCCTGGTTTGTGACAAGCGAGTAAATCTCGCCGCCGCTGACGAGCGCGATGTGGCCGGCCTCGGCGCGCCCGAGATATTCCTGCAAAAAAACGCCCTCGGCATAATTGACGTGCCGCAACCACGCGCGCGTGTCGGCGACGGTCTCACACAAAATCGTGTGGATTGGACTCGTCGGCGAGCAGAGCGGATTTTTGATGACAAACGGCTGCGGATTTTTCGCGAGAATTTTTTCGGCTTCAATCCGATTTTGCGCGACGAACGACTTTGGAAACGGAATTTTGAACTTCGCGCAAAGCTCGCGGGCGAAATCACGCTCGCGTTCAATCCGCATCGCGTCGCCGGTCGGAGAAAAAATGCCGGTGCCGGAATGAATCAAATCGTCCGCCCACGGTGCCTGCGCCCAGTCAATGGACTGCGGAATGACAACATCACTTTTATTTTTGCGGATCAGCGGAACCGGATTCGGAAAAGTGTCGTGCGAAAAAGTTTTGCCGACGAGCGACGGCGGAAAGTGGCCGTAATTACGCGTGAGATACGTCGAAACATTTGCGCCCGCATCCGCCAGCGCGGAGCCGATGCTGTGCGCGAACGAGCCGACGCCGAGAATCATCACGGATGGTTGTGAATTTTTCCGAATTGAAATTTTGCGCGGCATTAAATTTCCCCAAGTGTTCCGCAATTTGGGTTGCAGCGCAACGCCAAGCTCGCCTCGACTTCGCCCGCCGTTCTGCTAATTTGCCTGCGTGAATTTTGTCTCTGAATTCAATTCGTTGCCGCTCCCGTCGCTGGTGAAACGGTCGCTGGATGCCAATGCCGGTTCGGTCCGCGAAAGCCTGGCGAAATCGAAATTGTCGCTGGCCGATTTCGCCACGCTGATTTCGCCGGCGGCTTCGGAATTTCTGGAGCACATGGGCCGGCGTTCGCATACGATGACGAAGCAGCGGTTTGGCAAGGTCATCCGGCTGTTCGCGCCGCTTTATCTTTCCAACGAGTGCGTCAACAACTGCTCCTACTGCGGATTTTCCCGCGACAACCCGATTTTGCGCGTCACGCTGTCGCTGGACGAAGTGCGGCAGGAGGCACAGGCGCTTAAACAGCAGGGTTTCCGCAACATCCTGCTCGTCGCGGGCGAGCATCCGAAATTTGTCTCGAACAATTATCTGCGCGACTGCATCGCCGCGCTGCACGCCGACTGGCCGGGCATTTCGCTTGAAGTCGGCCCGATGGAAACGGCGGATTACCTTCCGCTGGTCGCGGCGGGCGCGGACGGGCTGGTCGTGTATCAGGAAACTTACGACCGCAAGGTCTATGCGGAAATGCACACCGCCGGGCCGAAGCGGAATTTCGACTGGCGGCTTGAAACACCGGAGCGCGCCTACGCCGCCGGTTTCCGCCGGCTCGGCATCAGCCCGCTCTACGGACTGGCGGACTGGCGTTACGAGGCGATTTGCGCGGCGGCGCACGCGGATTATCTGCTGCGAAATTGCTGGAAGGCGGCGCTGACCATTTCCACGGTGCGGCTGCGTCCGTGCGCCGGCGAATTCCAGCCGCTCACGCACATCAGCGACCGCGAGCTGGCGCAACTCGTCTGCGCGCTGCGCATCATGTTTCCTGACGTGGGCATCGTGCTCTCGACGCGCGAAACGGCGAAGCTGCGCGACGGGCTGGTGCCGCTGGGCGTGACGCTGATGAGCGCGGGCAGCCACACCGAACCGGGCGGCTACACCGGCGCGGGCAAGGAGAAATTGCACCAGACCGTGCGCGGCAAAATCGTGGAACTCGCGGCCGGCGCGAGCGAATGGGCGCCGCAGCCGAACCGCGCAACGAATGCGACGGGACAATTCAACATCGCCGACGAGCGTTCAGCCGGCGAAGTGGCGGAATTGATCCGCAAGCTCGGCTACGAACCGGTGTGGAAAGATTGGGACGCGGCGTTGACAATGTAAATTGGTTCCATGTTTGGTTTCATGAATAGACACTTCAAAAAATAGGTGTTTCGATTGAGATTGGCAGGTAATCTCCCCTGAAATCTTGCTTAAAAACGTAATCTGATATATTATGACCCGGCTTGCCATCATGGCACATTGTATGCTATACTGTTGTTGGCTGAAAAATTTTACGGCTAAAAGTCTATGCTGGTTCGTTGCAAACAAATCGGGAGAAATGGAGTGCGCGCAGCGTGTGCCGCGATGACGCTGGCTGAAGTGCTGGTTTCCGTTGTCGTCCTGGCATTGGTCGTGGGCGGCGTGCTTGACGGTTATGTGCAGGCCAACCGCATTGCGGAGTGGAGTTCCATGTCGCTGGCCGCGCAGTCGCTGGCGCAGCAGGGCATGGAGCAGGCGCGTGCTGCGGAATGGAACTCGGAGCAATTTCCCACGCCCACCAATTCGGGGCCGGGCGATGAATTGTTCGTGTCCAATTATGTCGGTGCCGCATGGAGCACCAATTATTCCGGGGCGGATTATGCGATGGATGTGCCGGCCACAGGTTTGCCATATTATGCCACGAACCGCCTCACGATCACAACCGTTCAAAAAACCCCGCCGCTGCGGATGATCCGTTCGGACTGCGTATGGTCGTTTTCAAAATACAACGTCTTGGCCGGCACCAATACAACTTACAAATATTTCACCAACACCGTGGTCAGCTACCGCGCCCCCGATCAATGACATCTTCACCGGACACTTGCCGTGCGCGCAGGGCGGGTTTCACACTGCCGGAAATTCTCATTGCCATGACGATTTTTACGGTGCTGGTCGGCGTGGTCGTCACGCTCCAGCTTTTTGGGGTGAGGATTTACCAGTTTGCAGCCACCAAGCTGACGGCCACGCGCGACGCGCGCAATTCGATAAACTTCATCCAGGAACAGATACGCGAGGCAAAATCAATTTACATCGGAAGTTTCTCCGGCACCTTTTCAGGTTCAACCGGCACCGGCACTTTTACACAAATTGTCAAAACAAACCAGGTGGGCAGCGCCCTGCTGGTTTTCGCGACCCCGGCCGAGACCTACGGCTCAATTTATTACCAGGATCCAGTGAATACAAATCTTTGCAGCGTCTTGATCACCAACGCCGCCACCAGCGCGAGCGGGATCACCACGGGCACAATCATGAACCTTATCACCAATGCCCTGTTCGTGACCAATACGGTTGTTTTTCAGGCCGAGGATTATCAGGGCAACATCCTTCAGAACAATCAAAACGACCGTATCATCCATGTGACGCTACAGTTTTCCGAGCTGGAATATCCCGTGGCCGGCATAGGCAAGGGAGCCATGTATGACTATTACGAACTGCACACGCGGGCGGTCCGGCGGACGCTTGATTGAATGACGCGATATGAAAATCACAGTTAAAACGGCGGAGCAGGCAAGGAAAGGTTATGCATATTTGATCACTCTGGCGTTTCTGGTCATCATCATTTACACCCTGACCGACTTGTGGCGTTGGACGGAAAACAGCGCCGCGCTCAACCAGCGCAACATCACCTTCAACCAGTCCACCGAGGCCGCCGAGGCCGCCACGGAAAAAGTCTTCACGCTGATGGACCGTGATTTCCTTTATGGCAGCCTCAACACCAGCAGTTACTACGCTACGAACATTCCCGACACCAGCAACGCAAACCTCTGGCCGGTTCAATACACGTTCAGCGACGGCAACGGCAACAACAACCAGATTTACGTCGGCATGGCCCAGAAAGCCATATTAGAGCCTTTGAACGCGCAGTATGCCGGGCTGAACGGCTATTCGATTGATTGCACGAACATCGCCGTCGCCACGCCGCGCAACCTGCTTTACAACGTGCCGGCCACCGTCCAGCAGACGTTTCAGGCGGCCATCATCCCTGTCTTTCAATTCGCCATCTTTTACAATCTGAACTTGGAAATTGACCCCGGCAGTCCCATGACCATCGGTGGCCCTGTTTTCTGCAACCAAAACATTTGGGAAGGGTCGCCAAACACCACATATAAATCAACGGTCTCCGCCGTCGGCACCAATTATTACACTGGCGGATCCAGCGTGGCCGACCCTTTTTGCTCCGGCAAGACGGATAGCGGCAACTCTACTTTCTTGATTTCAGGCCAGCCAACCGACGCCAACAACGCGTTGATCCTGCCGATTGGCGGCAGCTCGGATAACAACCCCACAAACGTCGAAGCCATTCTCAACCGGCCGCCGGCAAGCTTGAGCGTGTCTGACACTAGCGACATCGGGTATTTGGACACCAATCAAATCTATCTTTACAACGCAAGCGACCTCATCATCTCAAATGCCCAAACCGGAACTGCCAGCGCTTCGCCCAGCGGCACCAGCAGCATCGCTATTTTCTACGACGATAAAGAAGAGTCTCCCCGGTTGCACCAGCTCGTGAACGATTATTACACGCTGAAGACCGGCGGCAGCACCAACTATGTGAGTTGGTCTAAAAGCGCAAAGAAAGACGCCTACACCAATGTCTTATACGCCGGCTGGTCGTTTGCAACCAATGTCTCCTTCTACGATTACCGCGAAACCGCCACGGCGCAGGCCGTCCAGATTGATGTCGCGCAGTTCAACCTTTGGGTGACAGACCAGGTTGCGACAAATGGCGGCGGCCAATATAATATCCTGTGCGGCGGCACGGACGGATCCACCGGCGACAAATACCACCCGATTGGCTCCATTTACGTCTATAACAATGTGCCTCTCAAGAGCGCGCAGTTGCCCGCCGTGCGGCTCATTCACGGCGATGTATTGCCATCGTCCTATGGCCTGACCGTTTCCACGCCGCAGCCGCTTTATGTTTTTGGCAATTACAATGTGCGGACCAATCTCACAATGGGAGGCACGGACATCGGCCTGAACGTCACCACAAATTCTTGGCCCGCCGCGATCATGGCCGACGCCGTAACCGTCCTTTCCACCAACTGGAGCGATAGCTATACCACTGAGAAACCCAAGGGAACAACCCACGGGCCAAGCGACACCACCGTTAATGCCGCGATGCTTGAAGGCATCGTCCAGTCAAAAGGTTCGGCCTATAGCGGCGGCGTGGAAAATTTTCTGCGCCTGCTGGAAGATTGGGGCAGCACCGGTCCAAGCGGGAATCATCAGCCTATCCTGACTTACAACGGCTCCATCGTCGTGATGTTCCCCAGCGTCTATGCGACGAACGCGTGGAACGGCAATTATTACGGCGTCCCCAAACGCCAGTGGGCGTTCGACCTGAATTTCACCAATGCCACCGGACTGCCACCGCTGTCGCCATCTTCCCGCTCGCTCATCCGGGGCAACTGGTCGGCCTATTGATTTCCAGTTCTCCTCGTAGGAGCCGACGTAAGGAGGCTCTGACTGAAATCAGAATTAAAATTGAGCATTGTCACCTCGACTCCTACACTGCGCGTGTGAAAGCCGCCGTCCTCCACGGAAAAGAAAAAATTCTCGTCGAAGAAATCGCGCCGCCCGCGCTCAAGCCCGGCGAAGTCCGCATCCGCATCGAGGCCGCGCTCACCTGCGGCACCGACCTCAAGGTTTTCAAGCGCGGCTACCATGCCAAGATGATCGTCCCGCCCGCCGTTTTCGGCCATGAACTCGCCGGAACAATTTGTGAAATCGCGGATGGCAGGGCGGGCAGTCCCCTGGCCGACGACGGTGGGGCGAGCGTCCCCGCGAGCCGGCTCGTCAGCAGCCTCGCCCCACCAAACGGAAGCGGCGCGCACGGAGTAACGCGCCCTGCCGAATGGAAAATTGGCGACCGCGTGGTCGCGGCCAATTCCGCGCCGTGCGGCGGGTGTTTCCATTGCCGCGCCGGACAGGAAAATCTTTGCGAAGATTTGCTGTTCCTCAACGGCGCTTATGCGGAATCCATCATTGTGCCGGAGCGCATCGTTCAAAAAAACCTGCTGCGTCTGAAGCCGGAAACGGATTTCCGCGACGCCGCGCTCACCGAGCCGCTCGCGTGCGTCGTGCAGGGAATCGAGGATTTGAAATTGCGCGCCGGGCAGAATGTTTTGATCCTTGGCGCAGGGCCGATCGGGCTGATGTTCGCCGCGCTCGCAAAAAATCTTGGCTGCGAAGTCACAGTTGCCGGACGCCGCGCGGCGCGGCTTGAAGCGGCGAAAAATCTTGGCGCGTCGCAAACCATTGACATCGGCGACGGCTCGGATTTGGTTTCAAAAATCCGCGCGGCCACGCACACGTATTTTGACGCGGTGATCGAGGCGGTCGGAAAACCGGAGGTCTGGGAGGCCGCCGTGCATCTGGTTCGCAAGGGCGGCGCGGTGAATTTTTTCGGCGGCTGCCCTTCCGGCGCAACCATCACGATGGACACGACACTCATCCATTATTCCAACCTCACGCTGCTGGCGAGTTTTCATCACACGCCGCGCACCATCCGCCGCGCGCTGGATTTCATCGAGTCCGGCGTGATCCGCGCAAAGGATTTTGTGGACGGAGAATGTCCGCTGACGCAGTTGCCGGAATTGTTCAAGTCAATGGCGGCAGGCAATCACGCCGTCAAAACCTTGATTCGCGTCCGCGAATAAAATCGTAGGAGACGAGGTGACGAGTCTCTGGCTGAAATCCGAAGCCGGAAACCGGAATTAAAATTTGAGCCTCGTCATCTCGGCTCCTACAAATCACGGCTTTAGGAAATTTTCCAAGTCCGCGTGCATTTTTTTCAAGTCCGGCAGGTTCACATACATCATGTGGCCGGCGTCGAACTCGGCGTAGGCGATGTTCGTGCGGTAATTCGCGTCGAGCTGCATATGGTCGAGCGCATAATGCACGGTGTCAATCGGGCAGACGAGGTCGCAGCGGCCGCCGAACACGAGAACTTTCATGTAGGGATTCTGGTTCATCACGGACGCGAGCCTGCCGCCCGCGCTGGCGTAATTGTTTTTTGCGCCGTAATTCCACGGTTGGACGCCGGCGATGATTTCGTAGGGCAGGTCGTCCTCGAATTTCAATTCGTCCCGGACATAGGCATTCATCGCCGCCGAAAACGGCCCCAGCACCGCCGCGTCCGACGGATCAAAATCGGGATACGGCGACGCGGGATCGTCGTCGCGCCCGGTGATGCGCGCGTCGTAGGCGCCGAGGATCAAGCCCTGGTCGTGAAGCAGTTGTTTTCGGAAGACGCCTTCGTCAATCCGCAAGTCGTTGTCCTCGATGACCTGCGGCGTGAGACCGGTGAGCCGAGCAAGTTTGGCGACAATTTTTTTATGCTCGTCGGCGGAGAGTGAATCGCCTTTTTGCAGAGCGGAGGCGTATTCGCCCTTTGCAAACGCGCGCGACTCGGCCAGCGCCTTCGGCAGATCGTTCTGCAAGTCCGGCGGCAATTTTTCATGGAACTGCGCCGCTGCGGTGTAGGCGGGCAGAAAAAGCGGATACGGCACGTCGTTGCCCGGATTGTCCTCAATCGTCGCGAAATCCAGGACACCGGAAACGAGGATGATCCCGTTCAAATACATTCCGTAGCGCGAACTCAAATGGTCCGCCAGCCCCGCCGCGCGGAAGACGCCGTAGCTTTCGCCGCAGAGAAATTTCGGCGAGAGCCAGCGTTCGTGGCGCGTCGTCCAGAGACGGATGAATTCGCCGACAGAATCCAGGTCGGAGGAGTCGCTGAAAAAATCCGCCGGCTTTTCGTCCTTCGCCGCGCGGCTGAATCCCGTCGCCACCGGGTCAATGAAGACAAGATCGCTGTTGTCCAAAATCGAATACGGGTTGTCCACGAGGCCAAACGGCGGCTTGGGCAGCGTGCCGTCGTCGTTCATTTTCACGCGGCGCGGCCCGAGCGCGCCGAGGTGCAGCCAGACCGACGACGAGCCTGGGCCGCCGTTGAAACAAAAAGTGACGGGCCGCGCGGCTTTGTTCGTTTCGCCCTGCCGCGTGTAGGCGACGTAAAAAACCGACGCGCTCGTCGTGCCGTCTGGCTTCAGGATCGGCAGCATTCCCGTCTCGGCGACGTAAGTGACGCGCTGCCCGGCAATCGTCACCGTGTTCGTCGTGAAGACGGGCTTGTGCGTGGCGTCGGGGATGGTCGCGGCTTCATTCTTCGCGGACGCGTTGGTGCCGGCGGACGGCGAATTGGTCTGCGGCACATCCGCCGCGCGCATTGAAATGGCCGACGCGACCAGCGACATCCAGATGATTTTTTTCATGGCGCTTTTTTCATTTTGGCTTGAAGAAGATGCTCGTTTCCGGCGGCAGAAGCAAGTTGCTTGTCGAAGGTGTCACGGGCTTGCATCTCCGTGAAACGGCGGAAAACTTTTGGCGGAAGCGCTTGCCAACGGCTCAAATTCTTGCAAAAAATATTCCGCAAACAGGGCAGGCCGGTTGGAAGGCCGTTCGATCGGGGGGCGATTGTGTGAAGCGCGTCAAAGTCAAGAACCATTGAAAATGAACCCGTGCAGATTCAAAATGACAGGAATTCCGTCTCGGCAAACCGGGCGCGCCTTCACACTCATTGAATTGCTCGTAGTCATCGCCATCATCGCGATTCTTGCGGCGATGCTGCTGCCCGCGTTGGGCAAGGCGAAAGACAAGGCAAAGGCGATTGCCTGCCGGAACAACCTCAAACAATGGGGACTGGCGACGCAGGTTTATGTGACTGACAATGACGATCACTTACCACCGGAAGGCAAGGCTACGCCGCTTGCAAGTGACCTTGCCAATCCCACATATCAGGCTTGGTATATCCAACTTCCACAGGCATTGGGACTGCCAGCCTACTCCGATATGCCGTGGAGAACCAACGCGACGGCGGATGTCAGCGGCAACATCTGGCTGTGTCCATCAAATCCACGTCGTGTCGTCGCGCCCAGCATCAATCTTTTTCATTACGCGCTCAACGAGGGTTTCAATGGCCAAGGTGCCACCGATCATCCAAATATTAAACTCAATGCCATTCCAGCGGCTCCGGTTGCAATTGTCTGGTTATTTGACAACGGACAAA
The DNA here is from genome assembly GCA_036510395.1 of Verrucomicrobiia bacterium. Lineage (GTDB taxonomy): Bacteria > Verrucomicrobiota > Verrucomicrobiia > Limisphaerales > UBA11358 > UBA11358. Next base: position 9,344 of record DATCDZ010000160.1, on the reverse strand, counting down.
AACCGGCGCTTGGTGACGGAGGTTCAGTGACCAACATTCATAACAATGGAGCCAATTTTTGTTTCCTCGACGGTCATGCAAAACATTTCAAAAAATCTGAATACTGGAACGGCTCATCCGTTGGAATCACAAACAACTCGGAATTGGTCTGGAATACTTTCCCCTAACGCTGCTCAAAGCTTTATTCAAAATTTCGGGGTATTTATGCCTTTGCACCGGCGAACTACCATGGCGGCACGGATGACCTTTATTTAATCCATCAAATGCAGGTTCGCTCACAGTGCCCGGCCTCTGCGGCAACAACGTCAATTGCTGAAATTCAGCCAGCCGCTCCCGACTTTCAGGCAGCACCCTCAAATCGCCGCCGCAATCGCATCGCCCATTTCTCGGGTGCCGGTTTTTCGCGCGCCGGTTTCATTCGGATTGAAAATGTCGCCAGTGCGGTTGCCTTCTTCAATTGCCTTTGCGACGGCGTTTTCAATCGCCGCAGCCGCGTCGTTCAAACCAAAACTGTGGCGCAGCATCAGCGCGCCCGATAAAATCTGCGCGATGGGATTCGCCAGATTTTTCCCGGCAATGTCCGGCGCGGTGCCGCCCGCCGGCTCGTAAAAGCCAAAGGTCTGTCCGCCGTTCGATGCGCCGAGGCTTGCGCTGGGCAACATTCCCAGCGAACCCCCGAGCGCCGCCGCCTCGTCGCTCAAAATGTCTCCGAACATATTCTCGCAGAGCATCACGTCAAACTGCGCCGGCTTCAAAACGAGCTGCATGGCGGCGTTGTCCACGAATTGATGTTCCAGCGTCACGCCGGGATAATTTTTGCCGACGCGCGTGACAACTTCGCGCCAGAGGATTCCATTTTCCAGCACGTTCGCCTTGTCAATGCTCGCCAGTTTCTTGCGGCGCAATTGCGCAGCCTTGAACGCGACATGCGCGATGCGCTCGATTTCCGGCGTCGTATAAACCATCGTGTCAATCGCGCGAAAATTCCCGCCGCCGATGTCCTCGGTTTTTTTAGGCTGGCCGAAATACATTCCGCCCGTCAGCTCGCGCACGACCAAGATGTCAATTCCGCCGCCCTGCCGTTCTTTCGCGAGCGGGCAGGCGTGCGCGAGAGCTTTCGGCAATTTCACCGGGCGTAAATTGGCGAACAGGCCGAATTCTTTCCGGATTCGCAGCAGCGCGGCGCGTTCGGGACGCTCCTCTTTCGGAATCGTCGGGTCGCGGTCCGGCAGGCCGACCGAGCCGAACAAAATGGCGTCCGACTTTTTGCAAAGCGCGAGCGTGGCGTCCGGCAGCGCTTTTCCGGCGGCGTCAATTCCCGCCCAGCCGACGGGTGCTTCGGTGATGTTGAGGGTGAATCCGAATTTTTTTTCGGTGACACGGAGAACCTTGATGGCCTCGCGCATGACTTCCGGGCCAATGCCGTCGCCAGCGAGCGCCGCGATGTTGAATGTTTTCATTTCGGAAAAGTGATTCTAATTTTTTGCGGCGCGCTGACAATGGAATTTTTTCAAAACAGGCCATCATCGCCGCGCAGGCAGCCGGCGAGAGGATGAATTAATCTTTCGGCGGCGCGTTGGTGGCAAGGAAGGATTCGCGCCACGGCTTGTGTTCCTGGTAAAGTTCAAGCCTCGTCCGCATTGGTCCGGTGTCCTTTATCTGCATGGCACTGGCGAGATCAAGCACTTTTTGGGCGCAGATTTGCGCGTTGGCATAATCACCGGTTTCCGCGCAGGCCATGCCCAGCGCGTCAATCGCCGCCGGCTGGCTGTTGTCTGAAAGTGTGTTGGCACGGGTGGCGAGAACGAGTGCGGTTCGGCCGTCGCGCAGGGCGGCATTTTCATCCGCTGCGAGAACGCGCGCCGTGAAGGCCAGAATCCTGACATTGTCGGGATCAAGTCGAAGCGCCTGTTGAAATTCATCAACGGCCCCGGCGTCGCGGCCCTGCTTGAGGAGCGCCTTGGCCATTTCGAAATGAGGCCGCGCGTCGTCTGGCTTGAGCTTTGCCGCAAGACGGAGATGTTTGGCGGCTTCGTCGAACTGTTTAAGTTCAACCAGCACGCCGCCGAGGTTGAGATGCACTTCAACCGCATCCGGGTTCAACTGCAGGGCGGTCTGATATTCGGCCAGGGCTTTGGCCGGCTCGCCGGCTTTGTCCAGCAAGTCGCCGATGTTGTTGTAATTGTTGGCGCGATGGGGATTGATTTCCAACGCCTGTTGGTATTCGTTCATGGCTTCGGCGCCTCGCCCTTGTTTTTCATAGACAACGCCTAGATTGATATGCGCGATCTCGTTGTTTTTGGTCACGTCAACTGCGTGGGCAAAGAGCGTTTCATCCGTCTTCCAGTAACTCAATTGATTTCCTGTGGCCAGCACACAGCCGGCGAGGATCAGAATCGCCGCCGCCGCCAGCGCCGGTTTTGCGGACGGAAACCGGGCGGCCATATCTCGGACGCCGAAGGCGACGATGATAAAAATGCCGATGGCTGGAAAATAGGAATAGCGGTCGGCCATCGCCTGTTCGCCCACCTGCACGATGCCAATGACCGGCACAAGCGTTCCGAGAAACCAGAGCCAGCCAACGGTCACATACGGAAACAACCGCCGCGTGCGCCAGCAAAAAATGGAAATCGCCAGCAGAAACACCATGGCGGCAGCGATGGTTGAAAATGCCGGTGCGGTCAACGGATAAAAAAAAGCAAGGTTGACTGGCCAGAAAATTTTCAACAGGTAGCCCGCATAAGCGACCGGCAAATTTTCCAGACGTAACGGCAAAGCCACCTTTTCCAGCGAAGCCATGGCTCCACGCTGCGCCAGGCAGGTGACAATGCTCGCGGCAACCGAGAGCAGGAAGAAGGGGGTTTTTTCAAACAGCAGCGGGCCAAAAGCTGAAGGTTGCAGGCTGCGAAACGCCGGACTTTCAACCTTCAACTTGGAACTTGCAACCCGGTTGAGCGGCCAAAAATCCAGCAGCAGCAGGACAAACGGCAGGGTGACGACCATCGGCTTGGCCAGCAAGGCGAGCGCGAAAAAAAACAGCGCAAGCCACCAGCCGCGCCGCCGGTTTTCCATGACGAATTCCGCGTAGCCCAACAGCGAAAGCAGCGCGAAGAACGTGCTCAAAACGTCCTTGTGCTCGGAAATCCATGCGACGGACTCGACGTGCAGCGGATGCCATGCGAACAGCGCGGCGACGAAGGCGGACGGCCAGGTTTTTTGCGTGAGCCGCGACAGCAGAATGAAGAGCAGCGCCGCGTTGACGGCATGAAAGAGGACGTTGACAAGGTGCATCACTCCGGCATTCAGCCCGAACAACGTGCCGTCGGTCATGAGGGAAAGCCACGTAAGCGGATGCCAGTTGCTGGCGTGGAAGGTGGAAAACGCCCATCGGATGTCCGTCCAGTTCAGCCCGTTTTTTACAAAGTTGTTTTCCGTGACGTAATCCGGATCGTCATAGTTGACAAAGCCGAACCGTCCGGCGGGCAGGAACACGACAAGCGTGCCGAGCGCGAGCAGCAGGGCGATGAGGCGCGGACGAAACATGGCTTTATTTAAGCGATTTTCGGAGCCGGGCAAAGTCTGTTTATCGGAAGTCCGTTTCCAGACTCGACAATCAAAACCCAAAACTCAAAACTTTGTCCGATGGCTTTGCCCTACAAAATCGCCACATTGCTTTATTGTTTCAACGCCCGGGAAGAAATTCTTTTGCTCGAACGCGCGCAGGAGCCGAACCGCGGATTCTGGAGTCCGTGCGGCGGCAAGTTGAAAATGAACCTTGGCGAATCGCCCTACGCCTGCGCCTGCCGCGAGGCACGCGAGGAAATCGGGCTGTCGCTCGCGCCGTCCGCTCTGTATCTGGCCGGGCTGGTCAGCGAATATGGTTATCAAGGCCAGGCGCACTGGCTGATGTTTTTGTTCGAGGTGAAGGTGAAATTGCAATCGCTCCCGCCGCCGCACGCAGAAGGGCGCTTTGGTTTTTTTCCGCGCGACAAAATCGCGGCGCTGAAAATCCCGCAGACTGACCGCGAACAAATCTGGCCGTGGTTCTGGCAGTTTCGCGGCGGCTTTTTCGCGGCGCACTGCCATTGCCAAGCGGACGGGCGGAACGAGTGGACATTGGAAGAAACATTGAGCATTGAAATAAATTATGAGCGAACCCGTCATTGACCTGCAAAGCGACGATTATTTCATGGGCGAGGCGTTGCGCCAGGCGGCGCGCGCGCGAGACGCGGGCGAAGTGCCGGTCGGCGCGGTGATCGTGCGGGGAGGCCGCATTATCGCGCGTGCGTTCAACCAGGTTGAACTGCTCAAGGACGCGACCGCCCATGCCGAAATGCTCGCGCTCACGCAGGCCGAGCAGGCCGCCGGCGACTGGCGGCTGACGGATTGCACGCTTTACGTCACGAAAGAGCCTTGCCCGATGTGCGCGGGCGCGGTTGTCCACACGCGGCTGGCACGGGTGGTTTTTGGCGCAAGCGATCCGAAAGGCGGCGCGGCGGGCGGCGCAATGAACTTGCTGCAATTTCCCACGTTGAACCATCGTTGCAAAATCACGACGGGCGTGCGCGCGGCGGAATGTCGCGCGCTGCTGCAAAGTTTCTTCGCGGAGCAACGGGAGGCGAAAAAGAACGGGGAAGGCACGCAATGATTGCCATGCCGGCGTGACGCCGGTTTTTCAAACCACAGGACCGAAACAAACATCAGATGCAAAATAAAAAACGCGGCAGCCGGAAGGCTGCCGCGTTGATGTGAGCAAACTCAATATCATCTCGGAAAGTTAAAATATGGTTGTGAAACCACATTGGTGGATTGTGTAAGATAGTCATGAAGACGAGAGACGGTGGCTTGCTGGACGCTGCCGTCGGCCAAGCCGAGGTTCCCAGACTTCGCGTGAAAATCTGATGAGGTCCAAGCCCACGAGCCAGGAGAAACATTCGACCAATCAGCTGATTGATTGAGCCATTCTGACTTAGCACTGGTTGGCGCCCCTGCTGCTGTTGCACCAAAGCACCACGATGAAGGATTACTGTTTGCAGTGCCTACATTGCCGATATTCTCGTCGCCGTCTATAATCGCCTGCGGGTCAGTTTCCGTTGCGTCGCCGTTGATGAAATAGCTGATATTGCCGGCGCCACTTTGTGCAACTGGGGGGGCAGTTACGGCACCCAACACAGCTTGATAAGTCCAAATTGTGGCGGGACCACCAGTATGATAGTTGTCGGAAGTGCAATACAAAATTTTAGGCGTGCTCAATTCGTTGGACATCACCATGAAAGCCATGCCGGGATTGAGCTTTACTGAAGCTACGCCGGCAGAAGACACATACTCTTGAGCGCCACCTGCGGTAGAAGAGACCGCCATCGGATAATGGTCTTCATTGTCGCCTTCCCATTCGTGGAAGGCCAGGCCGATTTCCTTGAGGTTGTTGACGCAGTTGATTTTCTGGGCCTTCTTCTTGGCGGCGGCGAGCGCCGGGAGCAGCATGGCCGCGAGGATGGCGATGATGGCGATGACGACGAGCAGCTCGATGAGCGTGAACGCCGATTTTTGTTTGATTTGCTTTTTCATAAGTTGACAGTTGTTCAGTTTTTGTTTTTTTCGTCCGGGGACAGTTGGCAAAGATTACTAAAATTTCACCTGCTGTCAACCGGATTTCTAAAATATGTTTAGCATGGCCGATGCCAACCGCATTTATTGCAGAAATCCAAGCAAAACCGCAAAATGATTTTCCTCGCCGGAGCCGAATGCGTGAAAATTTCACGCACCGCGCGTGAATTTCACGCAACGGCGGAAAAGTTATTCACAAAAAAGGAGTGATGACTGACAGGTGGGGCGAGCGTCTCCGCGAGCCGGGAAATCAAAAGTCTCAACCGCATTGCGGCTCGTCAGTAGTCTCGCCCCACCAGACTGGCCGCCATTTTTCCGTCTTCGTGATTGATTTCTTCATGGAATTGGCGAACACTGCCCGACCCGATGGCCGAGCCAAAAGAAAATTTGCAGATGGAAAAGATCGTGTCGCTGTGCAAGCGGCGCGGGTTTGTGTTTCAGTCCTCCGAGATTTACGGCGGCATCAACGGCTTTTGGGATTACGGCCCGCTCGGCGCGGAACTCAAGCGCAACGTCAAGGAACTCTGGTGGCACGCCATGACCCGCCAGCGCGACGACGTCGCCGGCCTCGAAGCGACCATCATCATGTCGCCGCAAATCTGGAAAGCCAGCGGCCATGTGGACACGTTCGCGGATACAATGCGTGCTTGTTTGCTAACAAAAAAACTCGTTCGTGCAGATCAAGTTGAACCGCAGTCTGGAACTGTAATCCGTTATGCCGGAGTTTATCGCCGCTCCCAAGAGAATAAACAATTTTGGAATTTAATTGAAGAATTTGCACCTTCTCTTCAAAACATCGAAATGCTTCAAGATTTACTCAAAAAAAATCTTTCTGAATCGGACTTAAGGCAGGCAAGCATCGACACAGGGAATTCCGACCGATTTGATGAAATTAAGGAAAATCCAAAACATTTAGAACATTTGAAAGTTATAGCATCGAGGTATCATGCGGATGCTCTTTTCAAGGATTGCTCCATTTTGCTACCGCTTGGAAAACCAGTGGAAAGCGCGCAAAAACTTGCTAATCAATTTTACACACAAAACGAGTGTGTCGATTTTATTTTGTTAGGAGAGCGAACTGAAAAAGTGAACAACTCGACTGATTTTCATCCCGAAAGCGGAATGATGTTGACTGAAGCCCGTCCATTTAACTTGATGTTCAAAACTCATACCGGACCGATTGAATCAGGCGAGAATATCGCTTATTTACGTCCTGAAACCGCGCAAGCAATTTTCGCACAATTCAAAAATGTTCTCGAAACCTCGCGGCAGAAAATTCCATTCGGAATCGCCCAAGTTGGCAAAGCATTTCGCAACGAGATCACACCGCGCAATTTCACCTTCCGTTCGCGCGAGTTCGAGCAGATGGAACTGGAATTTTTCATCAAGCCGGACGAAGTCATCGAGGCCATCCACGGAAAAGTCGCAAGCGCAGCGGATGTCAGTAGCCGCGTTTGTAAAAACGCGGACAGTCCGCGCTCTGACGAGGCGCGGCTACAATCCAACTGGGGCTGGCAGGCATGGCATCAATACTGGGTCGAGGAACGTGTGCGCTTTTACGAAGGCATCGGGCTGGATCGTTCGACGCTCGGTTTTCACATTCAGACCAAAGAAGAATTGGCGCATTACGCGCGCGCCTGCACGGATATTTTGTTCAAATTTCCGTTCAGCAAAAAGGACGACGACGGCAACGTGGCCGGCGACGAACTTGAAGGCATCGCCGCGCGCAGCGATTTTGACTTGAGCCAGCACCAGCGTTTTTCCGGCAAGCCGATGGGCGTGTTCGACGAGGAATTGCGCGCTGCGTGGGCAAAGTTGCCGAAGGAAAAGCAGGATGATTTGTGGAAGCGTTATTACGACAACCGCAAAAATTATCTGACGAAATCCGCCAAGCCAGATGAAACGCCGGAGCAAATCTCGAAGCAGGCGACGGACGACGCGAACGGCCTGGCGAAGGGCCAATACATTCCGCACGTCATCGAGCCGAGCGCGGGCGTGGACCGTTTGATCCTCGCGCTCATCGCGAATGCGTATTCCGAAGTCACCGAGACGGACGACAAAGGCAAAAGCGAAACGCGCGTGACGATGAAATTTCATCCACGCGTCGCGCCGTTCAAAGCGGGCATTTTTCCGCTGCTGAAAAACAAACCGGAACTCGTCAAGAAGGCGCAGGAAGTGCTCGAATTGTTGCGCCCATGGATGAATGTATTTTACGACGAAGGCGGTTCGATTGGCAAACGCTACGCGCGTCAGGACGAGGCGGGCACGCCGTTCTGCGTGACGATTGACTTTGACACGCTCGGCGAAAAACCGGAATTAAATTTGAAAGACACTGTGACCATCCGCCATCGCGACGATGGAAAACAGGAGCGTGTTGCCATTTCAGAATTGTTAAACTGGCTTTTGCCAAAAATCCGCTGATGTCCGACACCAAAGTCATTTTGCCGGAGAAAAAGCTCGCGCCGACGCTGTATTTCATCATCGCGGTCAAATTGATCAAAGGCGCCGCGCTGTTGTCGCTGGCGCTGGGCGTTCTCTCGCTGGCGAACAAGGATTTGCCGGATTTGTTCAACCAGTTTCTACAATGGGTGCATCTCGACCCCGAAAGAAGTTTTTTCACGGCCATCGCCGGCTGGCTGGACACGATCACGCCGAACAATATGCGTGTGGTGGCGTCGGGCATGTTTCTCTGCGGATTATTCCTGCTCGTCGAGGGCTTCGGCCTGGCGTTCCGCGTGAAATGGGCGATATGGCTGACGATCGGCGAATCGGCGTTTTTCATCCCGGTGGAAATTTTTGAACTGCTCCGTCGCCACCAGCTCGAAACGGAGGAGCAACCGCATCCGCAATTATTTCATCATCCCAAAATCGGGCTGCTCATCGTGCTTGGGCTGAACATTTTGATCGTCTGGTATCTGCTCGCGAACAAGAAACGCCTGTTCCGGCATCATGCCTGATTTTTCGCGCGTGACCGCAAGCCCGGCTTGTGGCATCGTCACGGCGACAACCTATGAACGACGTGCGTCCGTTTGAAATTTCCGAATTTGAGCTGCTCCTGCGCAAGCCAAACAGCGATCCGACGGGCTTTGCAGGATTTTTCAACAGCGGCGAGGTCTGGGTGGCGCGCGTGCCGGCCCGGCTCGACGTGATGGGCGGCATCGCCGACTATTCCGGCGCAAACGTCTGCGAAGCCGTGCTCGGGCGCGGCATGTTGATGGCGTTGCAGGTGCGCACGGACCGCACGCTGCGCATCCGCTCGGCGCAGGTCGGCCCGCGCAGCCTGCCGGTGGAGACGCGCATTCCGCTGGACTATTTCACGGCCGGGGACGCGGTTGGCAATTACACGCAGGTTCGCGAGCTTTGCCACGCCAATCCCATCGCATCGTGGGCGGCCTACATCGGCGGCAGCATTTTCACCTTGCTGAAAGAGGAATCCATCGAGCTGCCCTTCGGTTTCAGTTTTTTACTTTTGAGCGCGGTGCCGATGAACGTGGGCATCGGAAGTTCCGCCGCCGTGGAAATCGGCACGTTGTCATGCCTCAACGCCTATCTCGACCTCAAACTGGATGGGGCGCGCATTGCGCGGCTCGGGCAGATGGCGGAGAACCACGTTGTTGGCGCGCCGTGCGGCATCATGGACCAGATCGCCGTCGCGAGCGGACGCGAGGACCGGCTCACGCATATCCTCTGCCGGCCCGGCTCGGTTGTCGGCGAGGTGGAAATGCCGCCCGACACCG
>DATCDZ010000159.1:0-6254 GCA_036510395.1 Verrucomicrobiia bacterium | reverse complement strand
TGCGGATTCCGCGCTTTCACAAGCGCGGCTACGAGGTTCAAGGCACGCGACGCTTTCTTTCACTTCAAGCCAATTTCCGGCGGCGCGGCCGAGCGGCGTATTCATATTCGTCAAAATCGCGCGCGTGTTCACGCCGCATTGATTTCCAAGCGCGACCATTGCTTTGGCGAGTTTGCGCGCGTCGGTTTTGGTTTGCATGAACGCGGCGCAGCCGAATTTCACGTCCAAAATCAGCGCGTCCAAATTTTCCGCCAGTTTTTTGGAAAGGATTGAAGCGGTGATGAGCGGAATGCTCGGAACGGTTCCACTCGCGTCGCGCAAGGCATAAATCTTTTTATCGGCGGGAACCATTTTATCGGTCTGGCCGCAGATGACGCAGCCGACTTTTTGGACTTGTTCAATAATTTGCGCGGCGGGCAAAAGCGTTTTGAAGCCGGGGATGGCATCGAGTTTGTCGAGCGTGCCGCCGGTGATGCCGAGGCCGCGACCGGAAATCATCGGCACGCGGAAGCCGAGGCACGCGAGCAGCGGCGCGAGCGGGAGCGAGACCTTGTCGCCGATGCCGCCGGTGGAATGTTTGTCCACGAGCGGGCGCTTGTCTTTGGGAAATTTCAGCACGTCGCCGGAATCGCGCATGGCGAGCGTGAGCGCGGTGGTTTCGGCGGTGTTTAGGCCGCGAAAATAAATGGCCATGAGCAGCGCGGCCATCTGGTAATCGGGAATTTTCCCGGCGGTGAATTCGCGGATGAATTCTTGAATCTGTTCCGGCGCGAAAATTTGTCCTTCGCGCTTGGATTCAATTAACGAAAGAAAGTTCACTGACTAAAAATTTATCAAAGTTTCGATTTCCAAGGAATCAAGACAAGATTGAAAACTCCGCCGATTATAAAAGCCAAGCCGAAATAGAGAAAATAATTGTGGCAAGCGTCAATTAACATTCCGGCATCTTGCCCTAAATTTCCTTTATCTTTGAAGGCTTGGACGAATGCAATTGAAATTATGATTGAAGCAATTCCAGTTAAAATTAAGAGGATGTTTAGCAACACCAAAAAAACACGGCGCGACTTTTTCATAAAATGATTTAGTCACTAAACTTCTTCGCCGCGATGCTCGCGTTGTGGCCGCCGAGGCCGAAGGAGTTGTTGATGACGGCGTTGACTTTCATTTCGCGCGCCGTGTTGGGAACGTAATCCAGATCACATTCGGGGTCGGGCGTCTGGTAATTGATGGTCGGCGGGACGATGCCGTGCTTGATGGCGAGCGCGCAGACGCTCATCTCCACCGCGCCCGCCGCGCCGAGCATGTGGCCGGTCGCGCCCTTGGTGGAACTGACGGCGATGCGTTTCGCGCGTTCGCCGAAAACGGTCTTGATGGCCTGCGTTTCGCAGACATCGCCTTGCGGCGTGGATGTGCCGTGGGCGTTGATGTAGGAAACGTCCTCGGTGTTCAGACCGCCGGTCTTCAAGGCCATTTTCATGCAGCGCGACGCGCCTTCGCCGTCGGGCGACGGTGCGGTCAGATGGTAGGCGTCGGCGCAATTTCCGTAGCCGGTGACTTCGCAATAAATTTTCGCGCCGCGTTTTTTGGCGTGTTCCAGTTCCTCCAGCACGACGACGCCCGCGCCTTCGCCCATGACGAAGCCGTCGCGGTTCTTGTCAAACGGACGCGAGGCGTGTTTGGGATCGTCGTTGCGCGTGCTCATGGCGCGCATCGCGCAAAAGCCGCCGATGCCGACGGGCACAACCGCCGCTTCCGCACCGCCCGCGAACATCACGGGCGAGTCGCCCATCTTGATGGCGCGCCAGGCTTCGCCGATGGCATGGTTGGCGGTCGCGCACGCGGAGCAGGTGGCGAAATTAGGGCCGCGCAGATTGAAAAACATCGAAAACAATCCCGACGCCATGTTGCTGATGAGCATGGGAATCATGAACGGCGAGAGACGGCCCGGCCCGCGGTCGAGCAAAATTTTGTGCTGTTCGGTCGTCGTCGCCAGGCCGCCGATGCCGGAGCCGATGATGACGCCGATTTCGTCGCGGTTTTCCTTGTCGAGGTCGAGGCCGGAATCCTTCAACGCGCTCCACGCGGCATAGACGCCAAATTGCGAGTAACGATCCGTGCGGCGGATTTCCTTCGGCGATGGGAACGCTGGCGCAAGATCAAAATCTTTTACCTGCCCGGCGATCTGCGTGTCGAACGGCGCCGGGTCGAAGGCGGTGATCCGGTCAATGCCGCATAACCCGGAAACCAGATTATCCCAGAAAACGTCCAGTTGATGTCCGAGCGGCGTGACGACGCCGAGGCCGGTGATGACCACACGGCGGTCTGATGGGTTGCTTGCCATAAATAAAAAGGGCAGTTTGAGCTAATCCAGCCAAACTGCCCCGAAGCGCGGAAAGCCGCAACTATTTTTGGTTGTCCTCGATGTATTTGGTCACGTCGCCGACAGTCAAAAGCTTTTCAGCCTGTTCGTCCGGCACTTCGACGCCAAATTCCTCTTCGAGCGCCATGATCAACTCGACCGTGTCGAGCGAATCCGCGCCGAGGTCTTCGATGAACTTGGCTTCCGGCGTCACCTGATCCGCCTTCACGCCCAGTTGTTCGACGATGATGTCCTTTACCCGTTGGTCAATTGGTTTGTCAGCCATAATTTGCCCTGTTCTATGCCATGAATGGCAAAACTGTTCAAGCTTTGAATTTTGAAATTTTTATCCCCCTCATCCTCATGCTTATACTCGTCCTCAAAACTGATTTATGAGGATGAGCATGATTGCCTAATCACATCACCATTCCACCGTCAACGGTCAAAACTTGGCCCGTGATGTAACGCGCCGACGGACTTGCCAGAAATAACGCCGCGTCCGCAATGTCTTCCGCCGACCCAAACTTGCCCATCGGAATCTGCTTCAAAATGGCCGCCTTCAATTCCGCGTTCAACTCCGACGTCATGTCCGTCTCGATGAAGCCCGGCGCGATGCAATTGGCCGTGATGCCGCGCGAAGCGAATTCGCGCGCGACCGACTGCGTGAACCCGATCAAACCCGCTTTGCTTGCGGCATAATTCGCCTGGCCGAGATTTCCAACAAGTCCGATGACCGACGAAATGTTGATGATGCGACCGCTGCGCTGCTTCGCGAACGTGCGTGAAAAAGCCTTCGTGAAAAAAAACGCGCCCTTGAGATTCGTGTTCAAAACCGTGTCCCAATCCGCGTCGCTCATGCGCATCAGCAGGCCGTCGCGCGTCACGCCAGCGTTGTTGACGAGAATGTCCACCTTGCCGCAATCGGCCAGAATTTTTTCTGCGGCGGCGCTGACAGCGGCGGAATCCGAAACGTCCACGGCGAACGCCCATGCTTTTTTCCCGAGCGCGCCGATTTCATTGGCAACCTTCTCGGAATTTTCCGCCGTGCGCGAGACGACGACGACATCCGCGCCTTCAGCGGCAAGTTTTAGCGCGATGGCGCGGCCGATTCCACGGCCCGCGCCGGTGACGACGGCAATTTGATTTTCAAGCTGGCTCATGGGCACGATTTGAATGGTTGAAATTTTTTCTCTCCAAAGCAACTACAACTTTCGCGCGACAGCAAAGGAGTTGAACATCAAATAGCGCCAGCTTCCGGCGTTCAAAACCATGTCCGCCAGTTTTGAAACGTAGCGGTCTGTGCATTCGACCGACAGGATTTCACACCCGGCGCGCTTCAGAAAAAATGCGATCTCATCTGCATTGGTTGCGACGATGGCATCGTCGTCCGGCGTGAAAGGCTGCTTGACGATCGGCGTCATCCGGTCAAAACGGACGCGTTCGGGGGCCGTTTGCATTTGGACGCGCTTTTCACGGAGACGTTTCCAATTTCGCAGCTTGTTCCCGATGCCGCGCATATGCGGGTGATAATCCCGAAATCCGAGGACGCGGAAAAAATTGGGGCTGGAAATGATTATTTTCCCGCCGCGCGCCGTCACGCGCACAAGTTCGGCGACGAAGGCTTCCGGTTCTTCAACGTGTTCAAGAACATTCAGCGCTCCCGCCGCAGAAAAAAATCCGTCCGCAAACGGCAGCCGCTTCCCGTCGTATAACTGGCAGCGCGGACAATTCTTTTTTGCGCGTTCGATGTTCGGTTCCGACACGTCCACGCCGTGCGCTTCAAATCCCGCCTTCTGCAACGCCCCGACGACCTGTCCGACGCCGCAGCCGACATCCAAAACCCGTGCGCCGGGATTTTCAGGCCGCAGGCGATCGCCGTATTTCCGGTAGAAAGCCGAATCCCATTCCGACAGGAATTCTGCGTAGGACTCATTATGACGGTAACTTTCCTGATGGCTCATAGATTTGGCAAGTTTTCGAGAGAATCGGCAAAATAGCCAGATTTTTTAGCAGCCACGTTCTGCCAGGCTCACTACGCGAATGTTTTCAACGTCGTTTCCAGGCTCGCCGCGTCCGCGACGTTCAGCATCTGCGCCGATTTATCAATTCGTTTCATAAATCCGCTCAAGGCCGTGCCCGGCCCGAGTTCGATGAACCGCGTGAATCCTTGCGACAGCAAATGGCCCATGGATTTTTCCCAAAGCACTGACGACGTGACTTGCTCCACAAGCCGTTTGGAAATTTCTGAATTGTGCGGTTGCGCCGTCACGTTTGAAATCACCGGAACAATTGGCGGCGAGAATTTTATTTTCGCCAGCTCATTTTGCAACTTCGGCTGCGCGCCAGCCATGAGCGGCGAATGATACGCGCCGACGACCGGCAGCGGGATCGCTTTTCGGGCGCCTTTGACTTTGGCCATCTCGCACGCTTTTCCAATTTTTTCCGTCTCGCCGGAAATGACAAGCTGGCCGGGACAATTCAAATTAGCCAGCACGACTCCGGCTTCCGCGCAGATCTCGCGCGTCGGCGCTTCATCCAAACCGATGATCGCCGCCATGCCGCCGTGCGTGGCGGCGCAGGCTTCCTGCATGAATTTTCCGCGCTGCCGCACCACGCGCAGCCCGTCCTCAAAACTCATCGCGCCCGCCGCCGTCAACGCCGTGAATTCGCCGAGTGACAAGCCGGCGGTTGCGTCAAATTTCAAATTTGGAATTTGTTCCTTGAGCAATTCAAAGCAAACCCAGCTCACGAGAAAAATGCCCGGCTGCGCGTTTTCAGTTTTGGTCAGTTCGGCGTCCGGGCCGTTGAAACAAATGGAGGCAAGGTCGTAGCCGAGCGCGGCGTTGGCGCGGTCGAACCACGTTTTCGCGGACGGAAATTTTTCGGCAAGGTCTTTGCCCATGCCGGCCACTTGCGCGCCCTGGCCGGCGAACAGGAGTGCGGTTTTGCTCATTCCGAAAATTTTAACCGCAAAGCACCAAATTCCAAGCACCAAGCTCCAGAGAAGCTCCAAACTTCAACCTCCGAACAATCAACGGCTCAAACCGGCTTTTGATGTTTGGATTTTGAAAGTTCTCTGGAGTTTGAAGTTGGTGCTTGGATCTTTTCTTCTTATGCGCGCGGATGGAATTTTTTGTGGATTTCACGCAGCCGGTTTCCCGTGACGTGCGTGTAAATTTCCGTCGTGCCGATGCTCGCGTGGCCGAGCAGTTCCTGGATCACCCGCAAATCCGCGCCATGTTCCAAAAGATGCGTCGCAAAACTGTGCCTCAACATATGCGGCGTGATGTTGCGCTCGATTCCGGCGCGACGGACGCGGTTCTTGATGTGCAGCCACAACGTCACCGCCGCGAACGGCGTGCCGCGCCGGGTGAGAAAAACATTTGCCGGGGATTTTGGCGTAATCAGTTTTGGCCGCCCAACTTCGATGAAACGATTCAACGCTTCCACGGCTTTTTTGCCAACCGGCACGACGCGCTCCTTGTTACCCTTGCCGATGACGTTGATGAATCCCGCGTCCAGATGGAGCTGCTCCAGCCGTAGATTTTTTAATTCGCTCAAACGCAGGCCGGAAGCGTAGGCAAGTTCCAAAATCGCCTGGTCGCACAAGTTTTCCGGCGTTTCGGGATTTTCCGGTTCGAGCAATTTCTTGATTTCGCCGCCGCTCAATGCTTTTGGCAATCGTTTCCAGCGTCGCGGCAGCGACAGATTTTCGGCGACATTTTGAGACAGCAATTTTTCGTTTTCAGCGAACCGGTAAAATGCCCGCAGCGCCGCGATTTCGAGATAAACACTTTCGCCGCTCAAACGCTTGGAAGAAGCTTGGTGGGGCGAGCGTCCCCGCGAGCCGTCATCACCTTGCCCGGTGTCAGCAGTGGCTCGCGGGGACGCTCGC
>DATCDZ010000158.1:0-7814 GCA_036510395.1 Verrucomicrobiia bacterium | reverse complement strand
ACGCGACTGCGATAAAATCGTGAACGCGCTGATTGCCTTTTGGAGATCCAAAAATGGCAGCGATGTGGATCAGACCGTCAATTTTTTACAAAAACGCCATCCGCTTTTGTTCCCGCAGAAAACGGCGGCATGATGAAATTTGCCTGACCTGAAAAAAAATGACCCGCTCACTTCCTCAATTCATATCAGACTTACTTGCCGCACCGCCGCGTGCCGGGGAGGGCGTCCATATTTGGCTTTTTCGCGTCGCCCGTCAGCTTCACGCGCATTTGCCCGCCGGTGAGATTGTGAACTTGATGGAAAGCAGGGTGCAAGGTTGCGGGCGTCACGTCAGCCGGAAAGAGATTGAGGACGCGGTTAAAAACTCTCTGGTGTGCGCTTGGCAGTCGCGTGGCAACGCCGCGCCGGTGCAATCCGTCAGCAAGTGGCCGGGCGTCAACCAAGAGCAGCGGGAAGCCATTGTGCGCGACAATGGCGGGCTGGCAGACTTGTGGGAATTGTCACCCGTGCGGATTGAAGATAACGACCCGCACACGGAAGAAATTATTGACCGGCTCTTTCCCGGCAATCCGCTTTTGTGTTGCGGCAAATCCAATTCGGATTTTGACACCAAGCCGCGCGAAGATTGGCGCGGTGAAATGTCCGCGCTGGCTTTGATCGTGCCGTCGCCCATGTCCGCGCTTTCGGGCAAAAAGAAAAATCCAAAACCGGGCGAAAGCGAATGGAGCGCGCACACGCTGGACAACACCGGCGCGCGGTGTTTCCTGATTTGCGAATTTGACACCGGCACGGCGGACGAACACGTGGCCTTACTCATTCACCTTGCCGGATACGCTCCGCTCGTGTGTGCCGTTCACAGTGGCGGAAAAAGTCTGCATGGCTGGTTCTATGTTCACGGCCAGCCGGAAGAAAAGGTGAGAAAATTTTTCCGATATGCCGTTTCGCTGGGGGCGGATAAACAGCTTTGGTGCAAGTCTCAATTCTGCCGGATGCCGGACGGCACGCGGGACAACGGAAAACGCCAGACGGTTTTCTTTTTGAATTTCAAACCGATGGAGTCCAGCCGATGAACGCGCTACTCGACACAGACGAAATCCGCGACGTGCCGGAAATCGGTGAGGAGCAATCACCGCGCCCGTTCGTTGTCGAATTGCCGGATTTAATTGACGCCGCTGATTTTCTCGCCTTTCCGATTGACCCGCCCGACGAGCTTGTCGCCGGGATTTTGCACACGGGCAGCAAGCTGGCTTTCGGTGGATCGTCCAAAAGTTTCAAGACCTGGAGTTTGCTCGACTTGGCAATCTCCGTTGCCACCGGTGCGGACTGGCTTGGACGCCGGACGGCACAAGGCAAGGTGTTGTTTGTCAATTTTGAGATTCAACCGCACGCATGGCAGCGGCGCATTGCCGTCGTCGCAAAGGCCAAAGGCGTCAAGATACAGCCCGGCCAGATTGTCCTTTGGAATTTGCGTGGACACGCTGCCGACTTTAGGCAGCTAATTCCAAAAATCATTCAACGCTGCCGGGCTGAAAACTTCGCGCTGATTGTCCTCGATCCGATTTACAAAATTTACGGCAACACGGATGAAAATTCGGCGGGCAATGTGGCGTTGCTTTTGAACGCGCTGGAAAATCTGGCGACGGAAACCGGCGCGGCCATCGCTTTTGGCGCGCACTTCGCCAAAGGCAACGCCGCCGGGAAAGAGGCGATTGACCGGATTAGCGGCAGTGGAGTTTTTGCCCGCGATCCTGATTCACTTTTGATTTTCACCAAACACGAAACAGACGACGCATTTACGGTGGAACCGATTCTCCGCAACTTTGCGCCCGTCGCGCCGTTTGCCGTGCGCTGGAATTTCCCTTTGATGACGCTCGCTGACGATCTTGACCCGGCCAAGTTGAAACAAGTTGCCGGACGCAGGCGGCAGCATGACCCGGCGAAGCTTTTGGCCATAATCGCCAATAACGACAAGGGAAATCCCATTTCTGTCAGCGAGTGGGCAAGGCTGGCGGGAATGCCGCGAAAGACTTTGACGGATTATGTGGCGGAAATGCGCGGCAAAAACTGGATTGAAACCATCGGCGAAGGCGGCGCGGCAAAACAGGCAATCACCAATGAAGGCAAGGCTTTTATCAACAAATAGGACACTGGCGGAAATCAATTCCCGCCACCCCGTTTTAATTTCCGCCACCCGGCAACGGCTGGCTGGCGGTATTCCTTTAGATACCGCCACCGCCAGCCCGCGTCACCACCGCACAACCTATTTCCGCCACCCATGACAAGTTCGACCATGACAGCCGCGAAAAATAATTCCGCCCCGGCGCGACGCTGGAAAAAAGGGGAGTCTGGAAATCCAACCGGACGGCGCAAGGGCAGTGTTTCGCTCGCGGCGGCGTTGCAACGGCTGTTGACCAAAGAGCCGGACAAACTCGAATCCGTCGCCCGCACTTTGGTTGACGCCGCGATTGCTGGGGACGTGAGCGCGGCGCGGCTTTTGTTTGAGCGGCTTGACGGCCAAAAGGCGACGGGATTTTTCAGCATCAATGTTGACGCCAGCGACCGGCGAACCGCCGTCACCGTGTCGCCGCAAATTCTGTCTGAAATCGCCGAGTCCCGGCGCAAATACGAGGAGCAAAATGCCAAGCGTCAGTGACTATTTAATTTCACCGCCCGGATTTGCGAAAGCCGTTTTGGGTTTGAACCCTTACGGCTGGCAGGAAAAAATTCTCTGGGACTTGGACGCGCCCGGCGCGGTTGCGCTCCGCGCTGCGAATAACAGCGGCAAAACTTCCGTCGTCGGCGCGAGTGCGGCATTGTGGCACGCAGCGGCATTTCCCGGATCGCTGACGATTTGCACCGCGTCAGTTTATCGCCAAGTGAGCGAGCAACTTTTTCCGACGCTACATTCTCACGCGGGTAAATTTCCCGGCGGCGTGTTCAACGCAACGGACGTGCAACTGGCGAACGGCTCAAAAATTTTCGGATTCGCTACCGACGAAGCGAACAAGTTTGAAGGCTGGCACAATAAAAATTTGCTGATTATCGCTGACGAAGCAAAAGGAATTCCCGACGCGATTTTTGAAGCGATTGAACGCTGCGCCCCGACGCGGTTTTTGTGTATGTCGTCGCCGGGCGGATGCTTTGGATTTTTTCACGCGGCGTTCAACGCCCGCCGGAAATACTTCCGGCAACACGTCGTCACCGCGTTTGACTGTCCGCACATTTCCCAAACGTGGATTGATTCGCAGATTGAAAAATACGGGCGCGAGCATCCGCTGATTCGCAGCATGATTTTCGGTGAGTTTATGAGCGGCGACGCTGACGGCTGCGTGATCCCGCTCGCGTTTGTGGAGCGCAACCTCGCCAGCCCGCCCGTGTTCGCTGCCGGTGACGTGCAGGCATTTTGCGACTTCGCAGCGGGCGGTGACGAAAATGTTTTGGCCGTGCGCCGTGGCAACCGCGTTGAAATCACCGCCAGTTGGCGCGAGCAAGACACGATGAAAGCCGTTGGCCGCTTCATTCAACTTTTCCGCGAGCAAGAGTTGACCCAGGAACAAATCAGCGGCGATGAAGGCGGGCTTGGAATTGTGATTTGCGACCGGCTCGCCGAAAGCGGCTGGCAAATCCAGCGCGTGAACAACGGCAGCGCAGCCGACAAGCCGGAAGCCTACGCAAACAAGGGCGCGGAAATCTGGTTTGAAGCCCGCGTGAAAATTGAAAAGGGCGAAATCATTCTGCCAAACGACCCGGAGCTTGTCGCGCAACTCACGTCCCGCCGTGGCTGGCCTGACAGCAAGGGACGGTTGCAACTCGAAAGCAAAGCCGATATGCGCTCGCGCGGCTTGTCGTCACCCGACAGAGCCGACGCCGTGCTGGGCGCGATGATGCACGCGCGCCCGGCTCCGCTCGCCAGTGTGATTCGGCGCGGATACAGCGGACGCGAAATGCAACTGGCGCGGTTGTAAAAATCCGCGAACGCTTTACGCTTCGATTACAGCCGCTTTGATCTCCAGAATCACCCGCCCGCTCCAAAGTCCCGCCCGTGATTCAAACTCGCGCCACGCGCCAAGCCAGCAAGGAATCCGCACGGCTTAAAACCAGTGCAACAAACAGGTGTTGCACGGTTGCTTTGCACCGGGAAAACAGAATCGCATTTCCCGCCAACGGCTCGCGCTTTCACCGCCGATTTAGTGCAACACAGTGCAACAGTGAAAGTGCGAAACGGTGCGTCTTACGGGCGTTTCGTGAGTTTTGCGTGAACTGTGATTGTGGCCTTTATTCACGCGGCGTTAGTGCGTGTTTGGGGTGTTGTCGCGCAAGTCAAACTATGGTTTTGTAAACCGTCGGTCGTCGGTTCAATCCCGACAACTGGCTCCAGTTCTTGATTCGTGAGGAGCAAGGAACCGGTGTATTGACTGTCGTGTTGGAAGCAACTGGATTACAGCTTCAATGGCCTCATTTCCGGAGCGATGAAGTCCAATCCTCGTTCAGCGATGGATGCCGGGGAATGGAATTATCTCGGCGGCAGCAATTTGTCTATGGCGTCCTTGATGGCGAGGAGATAGGTTGGCTTTTTGATGACTACATCTATGGAAGAACAATCATTTGGAGGATTACCGGAGCACATCAGCACGGGCGTGGATGGGGACCGCATTTTGATGATGTGCGCCATTTCTCCGCCCGTCATGCCCGGCATGGAATTGTCGGTCAAGACCAGATCGTGAAGGGCGGGATCAAAACGGTCAAGCGCCTCGCTGGCGGAATTTGCACAATCCACCTCATATCCAAAATTGTTGAGAAACAGCTTGGTCAACAGACGGACATCAACATCATCATCAACGAGCAGCACGGTTCCTAATTGGGGCTGTAAATAATTTTGCACGTTTTTTTGGTTGATGAGCAATGTTTTAATATAAAAATATTATTTGATTCAAAATTCTATGTGACATTCTTTTAATTTCTATACGAATTTGAGACATATAATGTCATTATGCGGACATAGCATTCGGAAGCCGTCCTGTGAATGTGCCTGGCGGGGCACGCTGCAATGCGCGTTTTGTCTCCAATTATCTTGTGCGCCGGGTGGCGCAAGGTAGAATGCAAAAAATTTCAGGTTGTATGGCAAAGCTCCTTAAGAAGAAAATTGACGGGCAAAAAAGCCGGATATTTCTGGTGGAAGATCATCCGGTTTTTCGCGATGGTCTGGCGAAACTGCTGAATGCGGAGGATGATTTGACGGTGTGCGGTGAGGCGGGAGAAGCCAGGCAGGCCCTCAAATCCATAATTAAACTCAAGCCGGCTTTGGCGGTGGTGGATCTGGGGCTGCCCGGCAAAAGCGGGTTGGAATTAATCAAGGAAATCCGGGGGTTGAAGCTCGCGGTCAAGCTGCTGGTTGTCTCCATGTTTGACGAAGCGCTTTATGCCCAGCGCGTCCTGCGAGCGGGGGGCGACGGTTACGTCATGAAACAGGCGGACCCGCAGGAAATCATCCTGGCGATTCGTGATGTGCTGGACGGCCACATCCATGTCAGCGAAGATGTTTTTTCCAGGGATTCATCAAGACAGCCGTCTGAAAAAAAGCCCGGGGCGCTTGATTTGCTGACAGATTCTGAACTTGAAGTTTTGGAGCTGCTGGGCCAGGGCAAAAGCACGCAAGAGATTTCCCCTCAAGTCGGCTTGTCCGAAGCAGAGGTCAATAAACACAACACAAGCATCCGCCGGAAGCTTAAGTTGGAGAGCAATAACGCCTTGGTCCGCTATGCCGTCTCATGGGTGGAAGACAGCCGGAAATAGCCGGAATCAATCAGAAATAAGCGGAAAATCAACCGCTTAACGGCCTGAATTTTACAATTTCCTCCACAGCCGGGATGTCGTGAATTTCCTTCAACGTGGCGGAAGAATTTCCTGTTTTCGTTTTTTTGGCCGATTTCAACGGCACATACACGACGATGGTGGTTCCACAGCCGGACACGGATTCTATTTTGCAGGTGCCGCCCAGCGACAAGGCGCGCTGGCGCATATTCGTCAGGCCAAGGCCATGATGCTTGGTTTTTCCCGTCTCGGCGATTTTGGCGTTAAACCCCCGGCCGTCGTCCTGGATTTTCAGAACCACCGAGTTTCCTTGAAGCCGGATTTGCACCCTGACTGATTTTGCCCGGGCATATTTTTCGATGTTGTTGACGGCTTCCTGCACGATGCGGAACAGGTTCAATTCAACCGCAGGCGACAGCCGCTGCTTGAAGGAGCTGATCCGCAAGTGAAACGTGAGATTGGTCCGCAATTTCACCTCGTCGCAGAAGCTGCCGCAGGCTGCGGCCAGTCCCAGTTGATCCAGTTCCGCAGGGCGGAGATTGTGCGCGATGCGGCGGTTTTCCTCCAGCACTTTTACGAGCAGGCCGTCGCAACGGTTGAGGATTTCCCTGGCGGCGGGCTTGAGATCCGGCAGGCTTTCATCCACCTTGCGCAGTCGCATTTTCACGGAGGCGATCATCTGATTGATGCCGTCGTGCAATTCCTGGGCGATGCGCGAGCACTCGGCTTCCTGTGCCTTGATGATGCGCTGCGGCAACGATCTCAATTCCGCCTCGGCGTGCTTTTGCTTGGTGATGTCGCGAATGTAAAGCGTGAACATCGGGCTGCCCGGCAGCCTGATCTGCGTGATGGTGATCTCCGCAAAAAAATGACTGCCATCAGCCCGCAGCGCAGGCATTTCAATACGGCTGCCCTGAACCGGCCCCCTGGCGCCGGCAAAACAATTGACCAGGCCGTTTTTGAACCACGTTTTGAACGACGCTGGAATCACCTCCATCACATTTTTACCAATGAGATGTGACCGGCCAAAGATTTTTTCCGCAGCGGAATTCAGTTCAACCATCCGGCCATCATGGTCAAAGGTGATAATGCCGTCCAGCGCCGCCTGCATGATCGCCTTCTTGCGGGCTTCGCTTTCGGCCACGGCATCCCAGGCTTCCTTGCGCTTGGTGATGTCATTGGCCGTGCCGACAATGCGATGGATCTTTCCGGCGGCATCATGGATGGGAAACGCCCGGTCCTGGATCCAGCGGATGGAGCCGTCGGGCCGGACGATGCGGTAGATTTCGTCATCCCCGCCGGCGGCCTGTTTTGTGAGGATCCATTCCGACACACGTTTGCGGTCTTCGGGATGAATGGCATCAATCCATTTCCGGGACGAGTCGTAAAGGCCGTCGCTGGACTCCCCCCAGATTTCCTCATAGGCCGGGCTGACGTAGATGATTTTGCTTTTGTCGATGTTGCTCATCCAAAAAACCTCCTGGATGTTTTCCGCCATCTGCCGGAACCGCTCTTCGCTGGACTGGAGGGCTTCCTGCGCCTTCTTGCTCTCGGTGATGTCGCGCACCACGCTTAAGAGGCCGGCCGGCTGGTAATTGAATCCGAGCGAGACTGTCGCGCTTAATTCCACCTGGAACACTATCCCGTCCTTTTTCAGCATGGCATACCCGACATTCCGGATGATGCCGGTTTTCAGCGCATGCATGATGTCCGCCCTGATGCGTTCATGCTCAACCGCCGGGGTGAGTTCGAAAATGTTTTTTTGGAGCAGTTCACCGGGGCTGGAATAACCGAGCATGGACACCGCCTGTGAATTGACCGCCAGCAGACTGCCCTTCGGGTGAATCAGGCAGACCGCATCCGGCAGGATGTCAATCAGCCGGCGATGATGCTCCTCGCTGGCCCGGAGCGCGGCGGTGGTGTTGCGCAGCCGCACCAGCGTCTGCACACGCGCCAGCAGCTCCTGGATGCCCAACGGCTTGACGAGGTATTCATCCGCGCCG
>DATCDZ010000157.1:0-10241 GCA_036510395.1 Verrucomicrobiia bacterium | reverse complement strand
ACGCGACTGCGATAAAATCGTGAACGCGCTGATTGCCTTTTGGAGATCCAAAAATGGCAGCGATGTGGATCAGACCGTCAATTTTTTACAAAAACGCCATCCGCTTTTGTTCCCGCAGAAAACGGCGGCATGATGAAATTTTCCTGACCTGAAAAACTAAAAGCCGCCCGCGCTCTGACGAAGGAAACGCGGACGGCGAACGAACTATGAATGCAATTTGCGCCCGTGAAGTTGAACCGTCAACGAGAATCAGCCGCGTCACCCGGCTTGTGGAACTGCTGGGTGATGATGTTGTTTTGATCCCCGTGATTACTGACACCAAAAAACCCGCCGTGGAAAAATGGCAGCATCTCACATTGTCGGCCATGCAAGACCCGAAACATCTTCGCGCACTTGAACGCGGAAACATCGGCGTCGCGCTTGGCGCAGCGTCCAACGGACTTTGCACGGTGGACATAGACGATGATGATGCAGTTGAACCATTTCTGGCTGATAATCCCCGGCTGCGTGAGACGCTCATCACGGCTCGAAAGCGCGGCTGCAATTTTTGGGTGAAGATAGAAGGCGAATATCCGCGCAGCCATCGGTTGCCCTTTGGTGAATGGCGCGCGGACGGAAACCAGACTGTGATTTGCGGCAGCGCGGACGGCGTGCCTTACCGCTTCGTGAATGAAATCCAGCCGATCACCGTGACTTTTGACGAACTCGTTTTTCCCGAAATCACAAAAACCAGCGCACGGCGCGCAAATGACTTCTTCAACTCTGCAACCTCTGCAACCTCTGCAACTTCTTCGACATCTTCGACTCTGCAACTCTGTCAAGTTCGGACAGTCGAGGAAGCTATTGCGCTGGCAATGCCGGAAACCGCGCATCAAAACAATCACGCGCTGTTCAAGCTCGCCCGTGCGGTCAAGACGTTGGAAGCGCAGGGCGTGGTGGAAGGCGCGGCGGCTCGCATCGTGGTGTTTGACGACTGGCACCGGCAGGCCGCCGTCCGTGGTGTTTTGCGCCCCGGCCAATCGCGCGACAAGTATCTGCTCGAATTTCTGCACGCCTATCGTTGCGCCCGGCACTTGCTGATTGACGAGGCAGTTTCAACGGCTTGGCAGGCGTCACAGACCGAACCGTTTCCGCCGGAAGCCGCCGTGTTTGAAAGTGACGAGGCAAAGCGATTTGTTGGACTATGCTACCAGATGCACCGGCTGGCGGACGGCGGCGAGTGGTTTATCCCGACCCGGACGGCGGCGAAGCTGTTGGCCGTGTCGCATCAAACAGTTTGCACTTGGTTCAGCGGACTGGTTGCGCTGGACATTTTGAAAATCACCCAAAAGCACACCACCACCAAGGCGACGCGCTTCAAAT
The DNA here is from genome assembly GCA_036510395.1 of Verrucomicrobiia bacterium. Taxonomy (GTDB): domain Bacteria; phylum Verrucomicrobiota; class Verrucomicrobiia; order Limisphaerales; family UBA11358; genus UBA11358. The sequence continues at coordinate 8,879 of DATCDZ010000157.1, read as the reverse complement.
ACCAGTCGAGCAATTCCAAAATGATATGACCACCGCACAAGAAATCATCCGCGAAGCCGCCCGGCGAAACATCTGCCTTGAACCTGAAGGCGAACGTCTGGTTTGCCATTTCAACGGGACGGAAATCCCGCCGGATTTTGAGCGCAAATTGAAGGCCAACAAACCCGCGTTGATCGCGCATTTGAAAATTGAACACGCGCGGATTCTTCACCTTTCCAAACAGATTTTGCTGAATGAGCATGGCGTTGAATCCCGCGACCGCGAAGCCATCTATAAATTGTTCCGCGAGTTGAAAAACTTTCAGCATCCACAAATCCAGCGGGCGCGGGAAATACTCCACTCCGCTTATCGCGCCAGCCATGAATCCAAACTCGACCATGACAGCCGCACAAAATAATTCCGCCCCGGCGCGGCGGAATAAACTTGGACGCCCGGAAAAGTTCACGGCAGCAACACGCCGCCGCCTTGTTACCCTGATTGCCGCTGGCGTGCCTGTCTGCCATGCGTGCGCGGCGGCGCGTGTGTCAAAGTCCGGCTTCCACGAATATAAAAAATCGCATCCAGAATTTTTCGTGCGGATTGAACAGGCCGTCGGCAAGGCCATCGAAAAGCATTTGCGAAATATCATTGCGGCGTCAAAGACCGACCCGGCCAATTCACGCTGGCTGCTCGAAAGATGCCATCCGCAACATTTTGGGCGAACCCGGATTAAATTGACCGGCGAAAATGGTTCACCGCTTGCCGTGGGTGTTGCAATTTATCTGCCGAGAAAAGACGGCGAAGAAATCAAACCGTTGCCCGCAGCCGCCATTGAAAATGAAAACTGAATTGCGACCCCAGCCGGGAAAACAAGAGGCGTTCCTGAAATCTGCCGCTGACGTTGCGTTTTTCGGCGGCGGAGCCGGTTCGGGAAAAAGTTTCGGCCTGCTTTTGGAGCAGCTTTACGACGTGTCCAATGCCGGTTTCCGCAGCGTGATTTTCCGGCGCACGATTCCGATGATTCGGCAGCCGGGCGGATTGCTCGACACCAGCGACCAAGTATTTCCGCTGCTGGGTGCAAAGCTAAACCAGTCGGCGCTCGAATGGACGTTTCCCAGCGGCGCGACTGTGAAGTTTGCGGGAATGGAACTTGAAGCCGACCGTTTCGCGTGGCAGGGCAGTCAAATCAATTTGCTTTGCTGGGATGAAGCCCAGGAATTCGAGGAAAGCCAGTTTTGGTTTTTGTTCTCCCGCAACCGTTCCATGTCCGGCGTGAAATGCCGAGTCCGCGCGACGTGCAATCCCGTCCCTGACGGCTGGCTTCGCACGCTGCTGGATTGGTGGATTGACGCTGACGGTTTTCCGATTCAAGCCCGGAGCGGAATACTGCGTTGGTTCGTCCGCGACGGTGACTCGATTGTGTGGGCAGACACGAAAGCCGAATTGGTTGAAAAATTCGGAACAGAGTCCGCGCCCAAAAGCATGACGTTTATTCCCGCGCTCGTGCGGGACAACAAAATTCTGCTCGACGCAGACCCCGGCTACATCTCCAACCTCAAAGCCCTGCCGCTTGTGGAACGTGAACGGCTGCTGAATGGAAATTGGAACACCCGCGCGACCGCCGGGAATTATTTTCGGCGTGAATGGTTGACGACAGTTGACCATGCTCCCGCCGATGTTGTCGCCCGTTGCCGATATTGGGATCGCGCGGCCAGCGAGCAACGCCCCGGCAGCGACCCGGACGCAACGTGCGGCGTGCTGTTGAGCAAGACGGCGGACGGAATTTATTTCGTGGAAGATTGCCGGAAATTATTTGCCAGCCCGCACGTTGTCCTACAGACGATGCTCAACTGTGCGATGCAGGACGCCACCGGGACAATCATCGGCTTCATGCAAGACCCCGGCAGCGCGGGCGTGATGGAAGCACAGGCCACAGCGCGGGCATTGGACGGCTTTGATGTCCGCTTCGCCACCGCCACAGGTTCAAAAGAAGTCCGGGCAAAACCAACATCCGCGCAATGCGAGGCCGGCAATTTCAAAATCGTTCGCGGCAGTTGGAATGATGACTTCATCCGCGAACTGGAAAATTTCCCCGCTGGCAGGCACGATGACGCAGTTGACGGATTGAGCGGCGCACACGCCATGCTCGCGCAATTCTCCGGCGCAATCGCCACTGTCATCCGGCGCGGATTTTCTGACCGCGAATTTCAATTGTCGCGTATGTGATATTTATCGTCAGCCGGAAATCGCGCCACGCTTCGGTTACAGCGCGTTCACCCCTCACTAGCATCTTTCCGCACGCGCGCCCGGAACGTCCAGCACGCGCCACGCAGCCACGCGAAGCACACGGCTGGCGTTGAACACCAGACTCGAAAATCAGAACACGCTCAACATGACAAATGCGATTCATCACGTCCGCTGACAACCATAGACCGCACAGGAGAATTTCAACCGCGTGCCAGACAACGTGAGCCATGAAAGATGGAAAGCGCGAATCCAGATTTGATGGACGGCTTCAAGGAAACAGCCGGGCGAGTCCATTGCATCCCGCATTGCATCCCGTATTCATTTTTTAGAGCGTAAATCAGCTAAAACGGGATAAGAACACGCCAGCGCGAAAGTGAGAATCGCCTTGTCAGATAAGGAGAAAATGAATGAGACGAAATGAGCGAAAAACCGTTTTTGGATTTTCAGTCCTCTGCTCTACCGACTGAGCTACCCAGCCAACGTGGCCGCATATTAAACTGGCCATCCAGCCCGCTGGCAAGGTTATTTGATGAGGCCAGACCGATTGTGATTTGTCAGACATTCCGGAGCATGAACGTCACCGCCGCCTCGCTCACGATTTCGCCGCCAACTTTACAGACGCCATTTGCCTTGCCGACTTTGCCGCGCGTTTTTGTCAGTTCCACCTCGATGATCAGCGTGTCGCCGGGCACGACCAGCCTGCGCCATTTTACGTCCTCGGCGGACATGAAATATGCGACCTGGTTCACCGCCTCAATTTGTTTCAACAGCAAAATACCAGCGACTTGCGCCATCGCCTCGAGTTGCAAAACGCCGGGCATGATCGGGTGTCCCGGAAAATGTCCCTGAAAATACGGCTCGTTGATCGTGATGTTTTTCAAGCCGGTGATTTTGTCGCCGTCAATTTTCAAAATCCGGTCCACCATCAAAAAGGGCGGGCGGTGCGGGAGGTATTTCATCACCTCTTCCAAACTCATCGCGCCGTTTTCGGAGACAACCGGCTCGGGCGCGGTCTTTTTTGGCGGCGGCGCGAACGTCTGCGCCGCGCGCAGCGGCCTGTTCATCTGCGCCGCGATCTGCCGGACGAACTCGCAGTTTGCCGCGTGGCTCGGCTTGACCGCGATCAAATGCCCGCGCACTGGTTTTCCGAGCAGTGACAAATCGCCCACGATGTCCAGCATCTTGTGCCGCACAAATTCCTCGGGATAACGCATCGGCTCCGTCGTCAGCACCGCGTCGTCGCGGATGACAATCGCGTTCTCCAGGCTGCCGCCCTTGATGAGATTGTTTTTGATGAGATGCTCGATCTCCTCGAAAAAACAAAACGTCCGCGCGTGAGCCAGTTCCTTCTCCCACGTTTTGGGCGTGATTTCCGTGCTGTAAAATTGCGTGAAGCGGCCCTTCTTGTCCGCGCTCGTGCAGGTGATCTTGAACCCGTCGCCGGGAAACAGCGTCATCAAAGTCTCGCCCGACTGCAGTTCAATCGGTTCGGACGGCGTGAACGTCTCGCGCTTTTCCGCCAACGGTGCGATGCCGGCGGCCTGGATGATTTTGCAAAATTCGCGCGAACTGCCGTCCGCAATCGGCGGCTCGTTCGCGTCCAGTTCAATGATCGCATTGTCAATTCCAAATCCCGCGAGCGCGGCGAGGACGTGCTCGACCGTGTGGACTTTCACATTGCCCCTGGCCAGCGTCATCGAGCGGTTTGTGTCCGCGACATTTTCCACGCGCGCCTCGATTTCCGGTTTGCCTTCGAGGTCCACGCGGCGGAACCGCACGCCGCTGTTGGCGGGAGCGGGCAGGATGGTCATCCCGACCCGGTTGCCGCTATGGAGGCCGATGCCGGAAAAACTGGCGGCGCGATTGAGCGTCTGCTGATTGAGCACGGACGGATTAGACAAAACGCGGGCGCAATTGGCAAGCGAACATCAATTGTCTGGCGAACCGGGCAAGACGCGCGTTTGAAGATTCCGTGTTTTTGACTTCGCCATATATAATGTGTCATGGAAAAAGCGATTTCGGAAAATAAATCCAAATTGGGCACCATCGTTATTACTTGCGGGATAATGCAGACGCCAAACTTTTGCTTGAATCCGCAGATTTCACGGATGAACGCAGATGTTCACAATCTTAATCTGCGGATGCTTTCCGGATTCAACCCGCCGTGCTCGCGCCCGTCGCGGCAGATCCGTGGCTAAAAAACTTTTCTGGACTTTCCGAAATGGCCGGAGCAGTCTCAAATTTAAGAATGATTGAAGACGACAGCACTCAATTCGTAATTCCCCAAGAAAAAGAGCCGTCATATTTGAGGCGACTATTCAGGCGCACCTTGTATCTGCGATTGCTTGATGGCGAATTTATCCTTTGGTGCTTCGAAACTGGCCGCATGATTCGGCGTGCTTCCGACTTGTTACGACAGCAACGCATTGTAGTTTCCGACACGCAAGCATTTGCAAAAGAACTTCTGGAAGCAATGAATGACGTTGGCGTCGGTTCCACCCCATTTTGTCGAAGGTTGCTTGTTTTGCATTGTCTGCGCCAAGAACAATATGATCTCACAGAGACAGAAAAATATGCGCTGTATGAAATGTGGAAAAAATTTGGACGCGATTTTTTTGTGATTCCTTCAGACCAAACAAAAAAACAAACATCTTCGTCAATTGTTGAAATTTGTTACGAGACCGGTGCGTTTATGCCTCAATTAAAGAGGGCATAAAAACCTGTCAACATTTTCTCAAACTCCAATCTGCTTCTGAATCGCGCCGCAGATTTTTTTTGACCAGTTTTCTAAAACTTTTGCGTCACGGCCTTCGAGCAGCAGCCGCGCCTTCGGTTCGGTGCCGGAGTAGCGCAGCAGCACGCGCCCGCCGGCGGATTTCAATTCCTTTTCTGCGCCAGCCACGAGTTTCACCACGCCGTCGAGCTGCTCGAACGGAATTTTCTCGCGCACTTTCACGTTGGTCACGAGCTGCGGAAAGCGCGTCCAGCATTTCGCCAGCTTCGATAGCGGCTGACCCTTCGCCTTCATAATCCGCAAAATCTGCAGCGCGGCGACAAGGCCGTCGCCCGTCGTTCCGAAATCGCGGAAGATCAGATGCCCGCTCTGCTCGCCGCCAAAGTTGAAGCCGTGCTTCAGCATCTCGTCAATCACGTTCTTGTCGCCGACGGCGGTGCGGATCATTTTTCCGCCGGCGGATTTTATCGCGGTCTCGAGTCCGGCGTTGCTCATCACGGTTGCCACCAAAGTTTTTTCGGCCAGAGTTTTTTGCGCGATCATGTCGAGCGCGGCGATGGCCATGATGTCGTCGCCGTCAATCAGTTTTCCATTTTCGTCGCAGAGCAAAACGCGGTCGGCGTCGCCGTCGTGCGCGATGCCGATATGCGCCTGGTGTTCGGCGACGCTGCGGCACATTTGCGCCGGGTGCATGGAGCCGCAGTCCTTGTTGATGTTCGTGCCGTCGGGCCGATGGCCATAGACGATGACTTCCGCGCCGAGTTCGTGAAGCACGGATGGCGTGGATTTGTAGGCCGCGCCGTGCCCGCAATCCACGACGACGCGCAATCCTTCGAGCGTCATGCCGCGCGGAAAACTGGATTTCGCAAATTCAATGTAGCGTCCAAGCGCGTCGTCAATGCGGATGGCCTTGCCGATTTCTCCGGCGGTCGGGCGGACTTTTTCAATCTCGCCGCTGAAAACGAGTCCTTCAATTTCGTTTTCAATCTTGTCATCAAGCTTGTAGCCGTCCGCGCCGAAAAATTTAATGCCGTTGTCCTCGTAAGAATTGTGCGAGGCGGTGATGACGATTCCCGCGTCCGCGCGCAAACTGCGCGTGACGTAAGCGACGCCCGGCGTCGGCAGCGGGCCGATGAAAAGAACATCCACGCCCATCGAAAGGATGCCGGACGAAATCGCGTTCTCGAGCATATAGCCGGAAAGCCGCGTGTCCTTGCCGATGACGATCTTGTGCTTGCCGCGCCCGCGAGACTGCGATTCGAGATTTTTGAAGACGTGCGCGGCGGCGCGTCCGAGTTTCAGCGCGGTTTCGGCGGTGACAGGTTCGACATTGGCCGTGCCGCGAACGCCGTCAGTTCCGAAGATTTTATTGGGTTTGCTCATTGTTGTCATTTCGAAGTCGCCGGCGGAATTAGCACGCCGACTTTCGGCGGGTCAACGCTGACGAGCGTCACACGCAGCGGCGTTGAGACTTCCACTTTTCGCTGCAAATCTTTTCCAGGCGCGACGCCCGACAGGTCAACCGTGGCGCGGACTTCATCCGCCTGCAAAGTGGACATCACGCCGGGCGGACCTCTGACGGTCACTGAAACCGTGGCGGGCTCAACGCGGAAATTATGCACATCCGCCGACCCGGAGACAACCAGCACCGGCAAATTGCCGTAGGTGTTCTCGCGCGCCTGCGTGGTCGCCGCGCCCGGCTCTGGATAAACGTTATGGACGGTCAGCCAGATGACCAGCGCCAGAACGACCGAGAAAATTTTCCAGCCGATGTCTTTTGTGAGCCAGTCGCGCATCGTGAAAATCAGTTTGGGTTGACAAAACGTTTTGCGCCCGGGCGCAGATCGCTTTTGGTGATGACCGCCGCGCCCGGCTTGTTGCTCTCGTAAAAGTGCCTGCGAATCCATTCAACGGCCCCGCGCGATTGCGCCGCCTGCACCAGCACCGAGGTCAGGAATGATCTCAATTCTTCCAGTGTCACGCCTCGCACAAGCTGTCCCTTGTAGGCGTGCGATACCAGGCCGGTCTCCTCGGAGACGACGACGACGGCCGCGTCCGTCTCCTCGCTCAAGCCGATCGCCGCGCGATGCCGCGTGCCGAGCGACTTGTTCAAATCCTGCCGCGTCGTCAGCGGAAAAATGCACGCGGCGTAGGCGATCCTGTCGCCCTTCAAAATCACGCCGCCGTCATGGATCGCGTTGTTCGGAAAAAAAATCGTTTCCAGCATTTCCGGCGTCGCGGCACAGTCCACCGGCACGCCCGACTCGACAGCCTCGTGCAACTGGATGGACTGCTCGACGGCGATGAGCGCGCCAATTTTCACGTCGGACAGCCGCTCGCAAGTCTGGATGATGACCTCGATGCTTTCACGCTGTTCGTGGGAGGTGGCAAACAACGGCAGGTTTCCCAGTTCGGCAAGCATCCTGCGAAGCTCCGGTTGGAAAATCACAATTGCGCCGACCGCAATGAACCATGACGCGCTTTCGAGCAGCGAACGCAGCACCTGCAATTTCAGCAGCGTAGTGACCAGCTCCAGAGCCAGCAGCAGCACGACAAACCCAATCACGACCGGCCAGCCGCGCGTGCCGCGCAGAAAGCGCGACGAGTAATAAATCACGACCGCGAGGATCAAAATCTCCAGCGCGGGACGCCAGCCGTCTTGAAAGTAATTCCACATATTTTGTAGCGAACGTGCCCGTCGCAAAAATTATCGGCGATCGCAGGCCGCCGCCGCAATCGCCTCCGTCATGCGAATGGCCTGGACCGTTTCCGCCATGTCGTGCGCACGGATGATTTGAACGCCGTCCGCCACCGCCAGACTCGCGCACGCGAGCGAGGCTGGCAAGCGTTCATTCACTTCCGCGCCGCACAGTTTTCCGATGAACGATTTGCGCGAAACGCCAAGCAGCAATGGACGTTTCAACTTTGTAAAACTTCGCAAGCCCGCGAGCAACCGCAAATTTTGTCCCAAGGTTTTTCCAAAGCCGATTCCCGGGTCAAAAACAACCTGCTCCGGCGAAATTCCGGCGGCTTTTAATTTTTCCAAACGCTCCTGAAAAAATCTTTCGACTTCAAAGACAATTTTTTTTTGCCTTTGTAATTTGTGAAGTCCGCGCGATGCATGCATGCAAATATAACCCGCGCGGAATTCCGAGACAATTCTCCACATTTCACCGTCGCTGCGATTTGCCGCGATGTCGTTGACGATGCTCGCGCCTGCTTCGAGCGCGGCATGGGCGACGGCGGGCTTCATCGTGTCAATTGAGATTGGAATCTTGATTTTAAGCGCAAGTTTTTCAATGACTGGAATTACGCGGCGCAATTCTTCTTTTTCAGAAACTGGCTTTGCGCCCGGTCGTGTGGATTCACCGCCGATGTCGAGGATTTCCGCGCCTTGTTCAACCAGTTTCAGCGCGTGTCGGACCGCTTTGCGCGGATTGAAAAATTTTCCACCGTCGGAAAAGGAATCGGGCGTGACGTTGACGATGCCCATGACGAGCGCCGGGCGCGGAAAAACAAATTCAAATTGTCGGGCGCGGAAAATCATCCGCGCTGAATTTAATTGGTAGGAGCCGAGGTAACGAGACTCAAATTAGAAAAATTAGAGACTCCTTACGTCGTCTCCTACATTTCAAACTTTCGTTTTGAAATACGCAATCGTGTCCTTCAATCCATCCGCAAGTTTTATTTTCGGCTCCCATTTCAAAATCTTTTTTGCCTTTGAAATGTCCGGCTTGCGCTGTTTCGGATCGTCCTGCGGGAGCGGCTTGAAAACGATTTTGCTTTTGGATTTTGTCGCGCGGATGATTTCGTCGGCAAATTGGAGCATCGTCCTTTCCACCGGGTTGCCAATGTTCACGGGCAGATCGTAATCGCTCGTCATCAGCCGAAAAATGCCTTCGATCAAATCGGAGACGTA
>DATCDZ010000156.1:0-4470 GCA_036510395.1 Verrucomicrobiia bacterium | reverse complement strand
GTCCGCCAGCGCGAAGCCCGACGGGTCATTGACGCCCTTGGTCTTGGCGCAATCCTCGCACAAATCCAGCTTCTGCATCTTGTCGCCCACGATCTGGGTCAGATGCACGGTGGCCGGTTTTTCTTTGCAAATGGAACACTGCATTTTTGAAAATGTGATTCGTTAAATCGTTGAATTGTTAAATCGTCGGCGTTAATGAATTGGTTTTGCGTTGAAATAATTCCCGCACGTCGCGCCGCATTAAAACCCAAAACACCCAAACGTCGCGCGCAATGATCGTGAACATATAAAATGCCACCGCCAATGCCGAAGCGGGTGGATGAGGATTGTTATCTAAACGAACTCCATAAAAAATGACAACCAAACTCTGCAAATGCGATAAATCCCAAATGGTAAAATACAACGCACCGATTATCCCTGCTCCAATCAAGACTAACCCACAAATTCTCGCAGCACGCACTCGTAGCAATAAGCCAATGCTAATGAACAAAACAAACAAAAGCATTATCAGTTTAATTGCCACACTAACAGTATCGTTAGAAATTGGATTGTCGTTGTGATGCAAAAAAGCTCTGATTCCAGCCCAGAGAAAATACGCAGCAACAATCAATAATGAAATTGGCCTTTTCATAATTTTGTCTTTCGTATTTTCCGATTCAACGATTTAACCATTCACGATTCACACAATCGGTTCTCCCGACACTTTCGTCAAGGCGTGATAATCTTCCACGAGCTTGCGCGTGAGCGCGCCCGGCCTGCCGCTGCCGATGAAGCGACCGTTTGTATAAAATGTTCCCATGCAATTTTTCACATTTTAATTTTATCACTTGCCCACGGCCTTGACAACTTTCTGCGCCGCATCCGCCATCGAATCGCCGGTGATGATGGCCACGCCGGATTCGGCCAGAGTTTTTTTGCCGGCGAGGACGTTGTTGCCCTCAAGCCGCACGACGAGCGGAATTTTCAAATGCGTTTCCTTCACCGCCGCGACGATGCCGGTGGCGATGACGTTGCAATCCATAATGCCGCCAAAAATGTTCACGAGAATACCCTTCACGTTCGAGTCGCTCAAAATGATCTTGAACGCAGCCGTGACCTGCTCCTTGCTCGCGCCGCCGCCCACGTCGAGGAAGTTCGCCGGGCTGCCGCCGAAATGCTGGATGATGTCCATCGTCGCCATCGCAAGGCCCGCGCCGTTGACGAGGCACGCGATGCTGCCGTCGAGCTTGATGTAATTGAGCGAAAATTTTGACGCCTCGATTTCCAGCGGTGCCTCCTCGTTCAAATCGCGCATCTCCAAAATGTCCTTGTGGCGATAAAGCGCGTTGTCATCGAGCGAAATTTTTGCGTCAAGCGCGACGACAGTTTCTTTTCCGTCGGCCAATTCAACCACGGCCAAAGGATTCAGTTCCACCATCGCCGCGTCACATTCCCACCAAGTGTTATAGACGCCGGTGATTAGCTTCACGCCGGCATTGAATAAATCGCCCTTCAATCCGAGCGCGGCGGAAATTTTGCGCGCCTGAAACGGCATGATGCCGACCGCCGGATCAATCGTTTCCTTGAAAATCTTTTCGGGATGCTTCTCGGCGACTTCCTCAATGTCCATGCCGCCCTCGGTGCTGGCCATGATGAGCGGGCGGGAATTCGCGCGGTCGAGCAACACGGCGAGATAAAATTCCTTTTTAATTTTCGCGCCAGCGGCGAGCAACAGCGTCTGCACTTTACGTCCGTCTGCGCCGGTTTGCTTTGTGACCAAAATTTGTCCGAGCATTTTTTCGGCGAACGAAACTGCTTCGTCCACCGACGCCGCGACTTTCACGCCGCCCTGAAAACCGCTCATGAAAGTGCCTTTGCCGCGACCGCCGGCGTGGATTTGCGATTTGACGACGACTTTGGCGCTGCCGGTGGCGGCGATTTTTTCCGCCGCCGGCCGGACTTCGGCGAGCGATTTGGCGGGGATTTCGAGCGGGACGGCGACGCCATATCTGGCGAGCAACTCTTTGGCTTGGTATTCGTGGATGTTCATTTCAAAAATTCAAGCTGGAATTAAAAACGATTGCCGCCGGAAATCAAACTTTTAAGCGGATGAGCAGCGGCTTGGCCAGATTATTTTTCCTCAAATGCCGCGACGATTGGCCGGTGGTCGGAACCGACGCCCCAGTTCGGAATCGCGGGAATGTAAGCCCCGGCCTTCAACCAGCCGCGCGCCATTGCGGGACTCAACAAAATGTAATCAATGCGCGAGTAGGTGTCGTCTGCGCCGTAAAAATAAGTCCATGCCACGTTACGCGGCTCGAAATACGGGGGTCGGGCGGGCGCGTCGTCGCCGTTGCGCTCGGCAGGGCGTGCGTCGGTGAGCTTGAATTTTCCGCGCCCGATGATTTCTTTCGTCGAATCGGAATCTTTCGTGTCATTGAAATCGCCGAGGACGATCAGCTTCGCATCCGGGCCTGCCTTGAAATGTTCAGCAATGATGCCGCGCAAAACGCGTGCTTCACCGAGGCGTTCCTCGGCTTCGTCGGCGTTGGGCACGGACAGACGCGATTTCAAATGCGCGGCGATGAGCGTGAAGATAAAATTCGTCGCAGCCTGGATTTTTTCTTCCGCAAATCCGCGCTCGACGCGAAAGCGTTTTCCGTCCAGAAGAAATTCGTCGTTTGTGTGCGGATGTCGCGCGATGATGGGAAACTTGCTCAACACGGCGATGTGGATGTTCGTGTCCGCGCCCTCGACGTAATCCCAAAATGGAAAATCCTGACCTTCGGCCTTGAGCGACGCGCGCAATTCCAACAGCGCGTTCGTTGTCCCCATTTCTTCGAGCGCAATCACGTCTGGATTCATCGCCTCGATGCTTTCGCGAACTTTGGCTTTGGCCCCGGGAGATTTGGCGTAGTGGCGTGATTCGGTCGGCTGATCCAGATAATTTTCGATGTTGTAAGTGGCGACGCGGAAAGTTTCGGCGAAGGTAGCGGAGTAAAATAAAACTGCAACGGCGAAACAAAGTGAGAACCATTTAAGCATGGGGAACAATATACTTAACGACCCCGATTTTTGCAGTTAATTCAGCCTTTCGTCATTTATTTGGTTTGCTTGACGATCCGGTATTTGATTCTTCCTGCAATTTCTGGAGCAGGGGGGTCCGGCGTTTTAATTCCTCCTGTAGTTCGCTTGCATCTTTGGCGCTGTGGATCACAGTCGGGCGCAAGAAGACCATTAACTCCACTTCCTGTGTGGTCTTGTCCTTCTTTTTGAAGGCCCAATCAATGAGCGGAATGCTGCCTAGCAACGGCACCTTGCGCACCACCTGGGAAGTTTGTTTTTGAATGATGCCGCCGAGCAACAGCGTCTGGCTGTTCTTGGCGGTCACCTCCGTGCGGAAATTGTCGGTGTCAAAAACATCGCCGCCCAGCACCGTCGTGCCGGAATCCACGGTTGAAGATTCGGCGTGGATTTTCAACTGCACGTCGCCTTCGCTGTTGATGTGCGGCGTGACTTCCAGGACGACGCCGACGTCCTTGTAAGTAATGCTGGTGTTCTGCGATCCGACGGAAGAAACCTGCGTATTTTGCGGCACCGGCACTTCCTGTCCGACGAACAGCTTGCCCATTTCATTGTCATCAATCGTGATGCTTGGTTCGCCCAACACGGTGGCATCGGTGTTTTTGCGCAAGAACTGGACGAGATAATCAATGTTGAGCGTGCTGCTGACCATGCCGGACCGGAGACTGGCCAGGGTTTGAATCACGGTTCCGGCCGCGTTGTTGGCCGGTGTGTTGACCGTCGTCGTTCCGCCGAAGCCTTTTTGATAGTTGCCGCCGGTGCTGGCGAGAATCGAATCTTCATAATCACCCGGCGTAAAGACCTGGCTGCCGTTAGGCGACCAGAGAACGCCGAGCTTGTCCAAATAATCGCTGGAAACCTGGACGATGCGTGCTTCAATCGTGACCTTGTCCGACGGCGCGTCCACTTCCTGGATCAACTGCAAAATTTGCGGGAAAAAATGGACGTTGGCGGAAATCAGCACGGCGTTACCGCGCTGATCGGCGACGCAACGCACACGGCCGATCAAGTCGCTGACCGTTCCCGATGAACTGCGGCTGGCTGACGAGCCGGTATTATCCGGCTGACCGCCAAGCCACGAATAATAAACATCCTCCTTGGTGTCCTGGGTGATGTCAAAGCCGGTTTGATCCGAGCCGGCCTGTGGCGATTGCTGGTTGGGTTGAGTCGTGTTGTTTTGATTTTGCGGTGCCGTCGGGCGCAGTGCCGGTGAACCATTCTTGGCGAACAAGACGTTCAAGCTGTTCGCGACCGTGTCCGCCTTGGCGTATTTCAGGCCGATGCGCAGCGTGCTTTCACCGGCCTGAGACGGCTGATCCAATTGTTTCACCACGTTCTCGATGACCGCGAGATTTTCCTTTGAATTCGACGTGATGATGATGGCGTTGGAATACGGCTCGCTCGTAA
>DATCDZ010000155.1:0-2269 GCA_036510395.1 Verrucomicrobiia bacterium | reverse complement strand
GCGCACAAGTTGACCATGGAATTTCTCGGCAAACTGCCGGACATCCGCGAAATTTTGCAGACGGATGTGCAGGCGGCCTTCGACGGCGATCCGGCGGCGGCGAGCAAAGAGGAAATTATTGTTTCCTATCCGTTCATCGAGGCCATCGTAGTGCAGCGGCTGGCGCATGAATTGTATTTGAAAAATGTCGCGCTCATCCCGCGCATCATGAGCGAATGGGCGCACGCGCGCACGGGCATGGATTTGCATCCGGGCGCGAAGATCGGGACGCACTTTTTTGTGGATCATTGCACCGGCACGGTCGTCGGCGAGACGTCCGTCATCGGCAATCATGTGAAGATGTATCACGGCGTGACGCTCGGCGCGAAATCCACGGCGGGCGGACAGGCGCTGCGCGGCAAGAAACGGCATCCGACCATCGAGGACCGCGTGACGATTTATCCCGGCGCGACGATCCTGGGCGGCGACACGGTCATCGGCGCGGGCAGCACGATTGGCGGCAACGTGTTCGTCATGGACAGCGTCAAACCGAACTCGCTGGTCATTTACGACGGCCTCGATATGCGCGTGTTGAACAAGACCGACAAAAAGACGGCGGTGGATTTTCAGATTTAATCCGCAGGTTTATTTCGCCGGATTTTTTTCGCGGACTCCCGGATGCTCCTTTTCAAAGCGGTAAATATGCAAATTGGTCCGGGCGACATAATTATCCGGGTCGAGTTGAAGCGCGCGGGTCATCAGGGTTTCCGTGTTCTGCCAATACGCGAGCTGCCGGCGGGACAGGATTGAGCACGCCAGCAAAACGGCCGCCGCCCCGGCAATCGCCAGCGCGCGGCAAATTTTTTCTGAAAACACGGCGGCGAGCATATCCGAGATTCCCCAAACGACGACGAGATAAAAACCGATTGCGGGCAGATAAGTGTAGCGATCCGCGATGGACAGACGGCCAAGCTGGAACAGGCCGCTCACCGGCAGCAGCATCGCCAAAAACCACAGCCAGCCCACTGCAAGCCACGGACGGCGGCGCAATTGAACGGCGGCCACGGCGGAAATTCCGGCCAGGACGAATGCGGCGAAAAAAAATTCTCCGACGAAAATTTTATCCAAACGCAGATAAAGAAATGACAGGTTCTCCGGCCAGAACAATTTTTCAATGTAGTTCCAATAGCCGATGACGATGTTTCCGATGCGCGGAAAAAAACGCAGGTTTGACGAGACCCAGCCGCCGCCCGCGCGCTGCGCCAAAAGCGTGATGATGCCGGCGATGAGGGAAAGCGCGAAAAACGGAATTTTCTCACGGAACAATCCTGCAATCGTAAATCGCAAATCATAAATCGTAAATCGCTTGAGCGGCCAGAAATCCAGCAGCAGCAGGACAATCGGAACGGTCACGAGCATCGGCTTGGACAAAAGCCCCAATGCGAAACAGAGCAATGAAAGCCAATAAAGTGGCGGGTGACGGGTGACAAGAGAAGGGTTTGCGCCTTTGCCTGTCCCTTGTCCCTTGTCTCTTGTCACCGCCTTTGCGTAGCAAAAGAGCGTCAGCATGAAAAAAAATCCGCTCAACACGTCCTTGCGTTCTGAAATCCACGCCACGGATTCCACGCGCATCGGGTGCAGCGCGAAGAGCGCGGCGACCAGCGCGCTCCGCCAGAACACATTCGTCATCGAGTTCAGCAGCAGCAGCAGCAGCGCGGAATTGGCGCAGTGAATGAGGACGTTTTCCAGGTGCATCGCGCCCGGATTGACCCCGAAAAACTGGCAGTCGGCCATGTGCGAAAGCCAGGTGAGCGGATGCCAGTTGCAGTTGTGCTGGTCCACGAACGCCCACACGAATCCCGGCCAGGTCAGTCCGGCGCGGACGACCGGGTTGTCGAAGACGTAATCGTCATCGTCGTAATCAACAAAAGCGTAATGGCGCGCGGGCCAGTAAATTGCGAACGTGGCGAAGGCCAGAAGCAGGCAGGCAAACCACGTCCGGCGGTTGGATGAAAGTCCAGTCACGGTTCAATACTGGAACAGGGATGGATTTTTTCCAAAGACATTTGTGGTGATGTTGCTTTGTAGAAACCTCTCATTAACACCCTGCTTTAGCCGGGTGTTTAAGCGGCACCCGGAAAAGAAACCGTTTATTGACTTCTGCATAATATAGTGAGTTATTCACCACAATCCAGCCTGTTTCCAGAAAGCGGCGATCAGCTTGGGGCGGCGGCGGATGTTCCGCATCTGGCGGCGTCCGAACGCGCCGAGTTGGACGATGTCCTTGGCG
>DATCDZ010000154.1:0-13717 GCA_036510395.1 Verrucomicrobiia bacterium | reverse complement strand
CGATGCGCTTGATGCTTTCGGAAACCGGCGTCGTCGCGAGATCGAGAAATTGCGGGCGCGCGACGGCGACGTGCGTAACGGTCTTGTTGACCTTGAAAAACTGCAGGCCGTGCGATGCGAACTGCTGGCTCAACCTCGTCGCGACGGTCAGCGGAAAATATTTTTGCTGCTCCCATTCCTGGCGGACAAGCCGCTGCAAGCCGCCGCTTCTCAAACTGCGGCTCGGCACGCCCGCAACCGCGTGCGACTCGACCGGCTTGATGATGGAATCCTTGTGCGTGGCGCGGAAATGTTTCTCCACTTCTTCGAGCGTCGCCAGCTTGAGCGCCTCCGGCACGTTGAGGCAATTGTATTCGGTCTTGAAACTCTGTTCCTCGGTCCACTTTTTGACGACGGCCTCGTCCTTCACGATTTTCACGCGCGACTTGAAAGCATCGAACGGCATCCGTGAAAACTTTTCCGCGTGCAGCTTGCGCAACTGGTTCTGGTAATCGTGATAATTCGGCGGGCCAAGAATCGCGCCGCTCATGCCGCACTGCGCGACAAACGTGTAGGTGCCCTTGGGCGGCTCGGTGGCCGTGCGCTCGGCCAGATAAAAAGTGGCGAAATGATTCTTGAGAACGTGCGCGACGGCTTCGTCCTCCGAAAGCCACGGCGTGTCGTCAAGCGCGCATACAAAAAGTTGCTGTGCGATTGCGCCGTCGGATTTTTTCTTCACCGCGAGCTGGACGGAATAACGCTCCGGCTTGTCCAAGACGAGCTGGGCAATCTGGAACAGCGGATAACAACGCCCAGTCATCTTGATCTGGCGCGCGAGCGACTCGACGCCATTTTCGCCGGGAATAAATGTGACGGAGATTTCCGGCAACGGCGGCGGCGGTTCGGGACGCTCGCGACGTTCGCTTCGGTCATCGCGGCGAAAGCTTCCTTTGCCGCCGCCGAATTTCGGGCCGGAACGCGGACGGTCGCCACCACCGCGACGTTCGCCGCCGCCGGAATCGCGGCGTGGGGCGCGGCGTTCACCGGGTTTGTCGTTGAAACGACGTTCAGGCTTCGCGCCTTCGTTGCCGGTGAATCGTTCAAAGCGGTTGCCCGCCGGCTTTTCCTGCGCCCAGGCGGGCTGAAAAAGTTTTTCCAGATCCAGATCAATGTCGGAAATGCTGCTCATGTTTCAAAAACGTCCGCTGTGCGGGAGTCAAAAATGTATTCTAGCATGGAGTGGCGACGGAAGGAAAGCAAGCGTGGCTTCGGGTTTCGTAATTCAATGTATGAATTCAACGGCAAACAAAATTGCAGCACAAACCAACAAAATCGGTCCCCAATATTGCATGGGAATAAAAAATAAAGCGTGTTTGGATTGATTGATTCGAAATTCCTTACCAGTCTGCTTATCAATCACAATCCGGTCTGATTTTTTCCGAAGATAATTCCCAAGAAACCAACAAGCAATGGCTGAATCAATTAGAGATACAGCAAATGGCCATTTGTGATGATCATAATATCCTGCACCATATGCCGCATTGAAAATTAAATTCATTATCAGTGAAAAGCCGAAGATAATAACAGCAACCAAGAATCCACGACCTTGCCAAATTATCATAAAATGTTTTGGTTCATTCTGATGGAGTTACATTTCGTTTTGTCAAAATCGCTTCAACAAATTATTTTACAGCCGCCTTTTGCCGGCGGATGATGCCAGCCAGTGCGCGGAGCGAATCATTCACGGTTTCAGCATTGGAAAAAATTCTAGCCACGTCCGGCTCCAAAACAACCACATTCGCACCGCGATGGTAGCGCCGGAAATGTTTGCCGCGCGCGCCGCGCGAAAAATCGTATTCCGCCTGCATATCTTTGTCCGCTGATTTAGCCGGCTTCTTCATATTGCTTTCTTTCATGGCGGCTGGCGAGCCGCGCACTGATGATGCGGATATTATCGCCTCGTTCGGTGTGAACGACAACCAATAATCTTCCGTGATGCGAATGCCCCAAAATAACAAATCGCGCTTCCGTTTGAGAATGCGCCGGGTCTGGAATCGTCATTGAAACCGGATCACCAAAAACCGTCGCCGCTTCTTCAAAACTGACGGTATGCTTGGCAAAATTTGATCCGGCCTTGCTCGCATCCCATTCAAAGGTCAGCATGATTCAAGTGACTAAATTATTTTTCTTCCACCACAGCCAAATTCCGTTTCGCCATGATCGCTTCAACAATTTTTTGGGCGAGCGCGGGTTTTTCGGCCATCGCTTTTTGCGCGGCTTCCTTGCCCTGGCCGATGAGTTCGCCCTCGAATTGCAGCCACGCGCCTTTTTTGTCCACGACGCCGTCGGCGATGCCCACTTCGAGGATGCAGCCTTCCTTGTTGATGCCGTGATTGTAGATGATGTCGAACTCGGCCTCGACGAACGGCGGCGCGACTTTGTTTTTGACGACCTTGACGCGGACATGGTTGCCGGTCGCGTTGCCGGCGGCGTCCTTGAGCGTGTCCTTGCGGCGGATGTCGAGACGGACGCTCGCGTAAAATTTCAGCGCCTTGCCGCCGGTCGTCGTTTCAGGGCTGCCGAACATGACGCCGACTTTTTCGCGCAATTGGTTCGTGAAAACGCACGTCGTCTTGGACTTGCTCAAAATCGCGGTGAGTTTCCGCAATGCCTGCGACATGAGCCGCGCCTGCATTCCCATTGTGGCCATGCCCATCTCGCCTTCGAGTTCAGCCTTGGGCACAAGCGCGGCGACGGAATCAATCACGATGACGTCGAGCGCGTTCGAGCGCGCCAGCGTTTCGCAAATGGTCAGCGCCTCCTCGCCGGAGTCCGGCTGCGAGACGAGCAAATCGTCGAGGTTCACGCCGAGTTTTTTTGCGTAAGCCGGATCGAGCGCGTGCTCGGCATCAATGAACGCCGCAAGGCCGCCGGCTTTTTGCGCGTTGGCGATGACATGAAGCATCAACGTGGTTTTGCCGGAAGATTCCGGGCCGAAAATTTCGATCACTCGTCCGCGCGGAATGCCGCCGACGCCCAGAGCGAGGTCGAGCGCGAGCGCGCCCGTCGGAATGACGCCGATTTTGACCTTCGATTGCGCGTCGCCGAGGCGCATGATGGCGCCGTCGCCGTAGCTTTTGTGGATGCTGGAAATGGCGGCTTCCAGTTCGCGGGCGTGCGACGGCGCGGTTTTTGTTTCGGCGGGAGTTTTTTCGACGGATTTTTCAGTTTTTGCGGCCATAAAATTTTTCGGGTTTGGTTTTAATTAAGGGACGTGACGGTAGTGAATCGGGCTGAAATAGTCAAACGCGGTTTGTTCACCGGATCAATACCAACCACGCCAAAATTTCTCCGGCTGATTTCGAGTCCGGTCATTTCACGCCGGGAAACGCCATGTAATCCTTCGCGTTGGCGTAGCAGATGTTTTTGATCATCATGCCGACAAGTATTTCGTCATCGGGAACCAGCCCGTTTTTGATGTCTTGTCCGATGAGGTTGCATAGCGTCCGGCGGAAATACTCGTGGCGCGGATAGCTCATGAACGACCGCGAGTCGGTGATCATGCCGACGAAGCGCGAGAGCAGGCCGAGGTTCGAGAGCGCGTTGAGCTGCCATTCCATGCCTTCTTTCTGGTCCAAAAACCACCACCCGGAGCCGAACTGGATTTTGCCGGGAATCGTGCCGTCCTGAAAATTCCCGATCATCGCGGCGAAGGCGTAATTGTCCACCGGGTTGACATTGTAAATGATCGTCTTGGGCAGCAGGCTGTCGGAATCCAGCTGGTTCAGATACGCCGCGAGTGTCTGCGCCTGCGGAAAATCGCCGATGGAATCAAAACCGGTGTCCGGCCCGGCCTGCGCGAGCTGGCGCGTGTTGTTATTGCGCAACGCGCCGAGGTGAAGCTGTTTCGTCCAGCCGCGTTTCGCGTCGAGGTGGCCGAAGAAAACCATCATGAACGACGCGAAATGCGAATGTTCCAGCGGCGAAACCGCTTCGCCTCTGCGCGCCTTGTCGAAAATGGCGGCGGCAATTTTCTCGGAACAAAAATCCGCAAAGCAGTGATTCAGGCCGTGGTCAGACAAACGGCAGTTCTGCGAATGGAAATACTCGTGCCTTTTTTCCAGCGCACTGATGAACGCGCCGAACCCGTTGATATCCGTGTTCGCGGCGGCGGCGAGTTGCTCCACCCATTTGTTGAAACCGGCGGCCTGGTTGACCGTCAGCGCCTTGTCGGGCCGGAAGGCCGGCAGCATCTTTGTCTGATGGCTCTGTTTGGCGAAGGCGCGGTGGTAGCCGAGGTCGTCCACCGGGTCGTCCGTGGTGCAGACGACTTTGACTTTCATTTTTTTCAGGATGCCCTGCGTGGTGAACGCGGGCGTGGCGAGTTTTTCGTTCGCCGTCCTCCAGACTTTCGCGGCGGTCTTTTCGCTCAACAAATCGTTGATGCCGAAATAACGCTTCAGTTCCAGATGCGTCCAGTGATAGAGCGGATTGCGCAACGTGTGCGGAACTGTTTTCGCCCAAGCGTTGAACTTCTGTTCAGGCATGGCGTCACCCGTTACGAAATTTTCCGCGACGCCGTTGCTGCGCATCGCGCGCCATTTGTAATGGTCGCCTTCGAGCCAGATTTCAAACAGGTTTTTGAACTGCCGGTTTTCCGCGATGTCCTTCGGCGAAATGTGGCAGTGATAGTCGAAGATCGGTTCGGCCTCGGCGAACTTGTGGTAAAGTTTGCGAGATGTTTTTGTGCCGAGCAAAAAATCTTCGTGGATGAAGGACATAGATTTCGGCGCTTAAAATCCGCTTCCGGGGCTTTCGAGTCAAGCCCGGCTTGAAAATGACAAAATAATAAAATTTATGTTGACTTTAACTTTGTTTAGTTGTATAAAACGAAAGAACAATTCAATTTTATTAAATGAGCGATCCCGACAAAAGGCACTGGATGAATTTTCTGGAGGACGAGGACGTGGCGTTCGTCAAGCGGTTCATCCTGTTTTCCGGTTCGCTCAAGGATCTGGCGGACGCCTACAATGTCTCCTACCCGACCCTCCGGCTGCGGCTCGACCGGCTGATTGAGAAGATCAAAATCCTCGACAGCCAGAAGATTGACGACGATTTCGAGCGCCAGCTCCGCGCGCACTTTGCCGACGGCAAGCTGGACTCGCAGGTTTTCAAAAAACTTCTGACCGCCTATCAAAACCAAAAGAAAGGAACAAAATGAAAAGGTTAATTCAACTGAACTTATTGCTGCTGCTCATTTCATCGGCCACGGCGCAGGAATCACGACCACAAGAAAAAACTTTGCACATTTTTGATTGGAAAGGTTTGAACGTGCAATCTACAAACTGCCAAATCCAAATCATTTCGATGGACGGAACTCCAGTTCTGAAAATTGAAAACACAAACGATGTTCCCATTGTTGTTTCGCTTCTGAAGATTGATGATTCAGCGCTCATCGGAAGAGTCGATTTTATCTCGTGCGAAATGGGAAGAGAAAATGTCCGTGAAAACCATTGGATAGAAACCAATGGTGACAGATCGATTTCCATCGGCGGAATGTTTGGTGGCAGATTGGATTTAACACAAGTTTTTCCTCCAATTGCCGTCGGCGGAATTCAAATCACCAATAATGATTGGTATAATTTTAGCGGAGGCACAGAAAATTGGGCGCAATTTAACATGGCATTAAGACACCCCCCTTATGCAAATCTGCCAAAATATTTGGAACTTAAACTTTATTTGATGGCCAGCGGAACATTTTATCTTCGTCCTATAAGACTTTTGGGAACTGCGGAAAGTTCAAATTGGTGGACGCCGGAACAAGGTGGAATGATTGGCGGCATTGGCGGCGCAATCATCGGTTGCTTCGGCGCTTTAGTTGGCGTGCTGGCTTCAAAAGGCAAAGCGCGCAAATTCGTTTTGGCGCTGACAAAAATTTTTATCGTGCTCGGAATTTTCCTTTTGCTCGCGGGCGCAATCGCCGCCGCAACCAAACAACCTTACGCCGTCTATTATCCGATGTTGCTGGCGGGATTTATTTTGACGATTGTTTTTTCTATAAACTTGCCTTCCATCCAAAGGCGCTACGACGAATTGGAAATTCGCCGGATGACTTCGGTTGACACGATGGGAAGTTGATTTTATTTGCCGAGTAACAGCGGTTTCATGTGTCGCTCGAAAAGATTTTCCGTCACATTTTTGGCGACAATCGCCTCGTGTTTTTTGAGCGCGTCGAGATAGCGGTCGCCCATTTTTGCCGCCACCTTGAAGCTGACGTGCAGCAATTGCCGGAAGCTCGGATTGTAACTTTTATTTTTCTGGTCGTGGCGCAGCGCATCGGTGAACTGCTTGGAACTCCAGCCATTCACGGTCGCCGCGCCCGGCAGTTTCTTTTTTTCAATGTCAATGACGCTCGCATAAGGCGCGCAAAATTCGTCAACGTGCCCGATCGCGCAGGCATAAATTTCCTTGGCGATCTCCAAACCGTCGCCCCCCGCTTCCGCGAGGCCGATGAGTTCTTCCAGCCATGTCGTGCCGGCGGTCTTGATGTGGACGCCCGCGCCATATTTTTTCAGCGCCTGGCGCATCGGCTCGTAGATCGAAAACTTGTCGCTGCCGGAATGAACGCTCAATTTGAGCGACGGCGGCAAACCATATTTCTTTATGGCAAACGCGATGACGGCGAGGTCGTCGTTGAACTCCTGCTCGAACTGTCTGACGTTGCCGGCGTAATCCACGCCCTTGTTGAAGCGGCCAGTGAATTTCGGCGCGATGGTTTGGATCGGAATCTTTTCGTCGGCAATCGCGGCGAGAATGATGAGCAGTTCCGGCGGCGTCTGCGGGCTGTCCGTTTCATCCATGGAAATTTCGGTGATGAAATTTGCCGCGCCTTTCCGGCGGCCGATGTGGCGGTAGATTTTGCCGGCGTCCTGCACGGCGAGCAGAAACTTGTTCGCCACGCGCCCGACTTCGGCGCGGGAGATTTCAAACCGATGCTTGATTTTTGGAATGGAAATTTTCCCGATGATTTCGGGATGACGCCCGACAAATTTTTTTACGGCCATCGCGTCCGCCGGTTTGCCGATGGAGCCGGCCACGTCAATGGTAAAAAAATCCGACGGCGCGATAAAGCGGTCCACCGTTTCGAGCCGGATGTGGTCGGCGTCCACATGATAAGAATTTTTCCAGCCCATCGCTTTCACCGCGGCATCCGCCTCGACGCGCAGGCTGGACGGCCCGGTGCCAATGAACAGGTGTTCGCGATTCGACTTGTTCCAGACCGGAACGATCTCCGCTCCGAGTTTGGTCGCAAGGATGCAGGCTTGCAGTTGAGCGTTGCCTTGCTGTGCAAAACGGTCGCCCATGCCAAAGGAAAATTTTCCCAAAGGCAAATAATTGGCCATAAAAATTTGGATGGACAGCCCTACTTGCCGAGATAGGCTTCGACAGGTTCCGCGCCGAGCGTGCCCGACATTTTTTTCAGATACTCCGGCGACTCGGCTTCTTCCAAATATTTCCGCGCGCGCGCCAGGCGGTTTCCAATGCCCAGGTTTTCCGCAACGTCCTCGTGGCTCGGCCTGCGCAAAAACTGGTTCAGATACTCCACGTGCCGCCTCCACAGCGCGCGGTCTATTTTCTGTTTCGCCGCCAGCCGCGCCGCATACCAATCGCTTGCCAGAAGATTTTCACGCGTGAACAGTTTGCGGAATTCCGCGTCGTCCAGTTTTTTCCCATCCCACTCGTCGCAAAGCATGATGTGAAGCAGCGCCTTCAGCGGCGGGCAGGCCTGCGCGATGCTGCCGTCGTCGAAATACATTTTGGCGACGCGTTTCTGCGTGGAGACGATGTTGTCCATGCCGTCGGCGAAAATTTCCGCGTTCTGCAATTCCGGCTTGAGCATCCCCTCCGTGAACACCGCGTGCGGATGGTTGAACACGCGGCCAAAAAATGCGTGAATGAAACGGATGTTGACGCGCCAGCCCAGCCGCGAGGCCAGGACTTTTTTTCCGGCGACTTCAAAATCTCCGCACTTTTCCAGATAATGGTTGGCGATCAAAAATTCCGGCGTGCGCTCCTCCGGCGTCATCCGGCAGAAAACCTCCGGCACGATCAGGCTCACGTCGTGGTCCACGCGCACGTTCGGCCCGACATAGCCAGCGGCGGTCACGAACGCGTGATGGCCGGTGAGGATGAACGACACAAGCGCGTTGTTCAAATCCATGATCGGCGGCAGCGCGTTGAACGGGCCTTTGGTCAGCGCGCCTTCCGAGCCCGCGCCGGTCGTGGACGGTGATTTGCCCGTCATGCTGCAGATGAATTCCATGAACAGTTCCGGCAGCTCGAAATAATGGATCGGGTTATAGCACGCTAGCGAACGGATGCCGGCTTCCGGAGGATTGTTGCGGCGACCGGGCAGCACGACGTTGACGGGTGTGTGCAGCGGTTCGCCCGCCGGCACGCGGCGCAACAGGCGCGCGGACATCTCGGCAAGGTAGCTTTCGCGCGGGTCGGCGAGGTCGGGGCGTTTTTGCAGGTAGCGCGGATTTTTGCTCGGCTTGCCGTCAACCAGCCGCGGGTGTGCGGTTGACACAAAATAGTCCGGGCGCCCGGTCGCGGCGACTTCGCGGATCAAATTTTGCATCGGCACGGTGAATTCGTAAAAGCCGACGGCGTCCTCGACCAGTTCACCCGCGAACTTCGCCGGCAGCGGCTCGTAGTTGGAGAAGAAATTGTCCCGCTGCGCGAAGTCGGCCTCCGCCTGCTTGTCATAACCGCGATGGATCGCATCGTCGGGCCGCTGGAACAACCGCCGTTCGCAGTTCTTCACGAACTTGAGCGTGGAATTTTTGTCCGCGTGCGGAACATTCTCAACCATGTCCGGCGGCACGAGCGTTGACGCGGTGATGTCGTCCTCCATCTGGATTTTCACGGACGGATGAAAATCCTTTCGCAAACCGAAAGTCCGCCAAGCACCGCCGTCGTCGAAACCGACGCGCAAATAAGTCGTCACGATCTTGCGGTTTTCGCATTTCAATTCATTGCCGGGAATGCCGTTGATGATGTCCACGCTGAAATGGTCGCGCCAGTTGCCGCCCCATTCGGGCTTGTAATAGCGCTTCACGACGAAGACGAGTTCCTTGAGGTATTGCGGGATGGAATCCTGCCACGCGGTGTATTCGGCGGTGTATTCGCGCTTGTCGGGCGTGAGCAATTTGATGACCGAGCCGAGCGAACGCTCCGGCGACAAAACCGGACGGCTGTCGCGATGATGCGGAATGTCAATGAAACGCCCCGCGTAACTGCGATAAATCAATTCGCTCACGCGGTCGAAATCCGCCTTGAAATCGGCGACGAAAACCGGGCCTGTCAATATCGCGTCCGTGATCGGTTTTGAAATTTCCGATTTCCCGCCGCCAGAAACCGTGCTGGGCTTGTGGCAGAGCGTGCCTTCCGCCGCGATGCCGACGAGCCGCAACGCGCGAAATGCGCCCGGCGGTTTTTCCATGCGGATCTTGTAGCCGGATGGACGGACGTAGGTTTTGTCCGGCTGCAATTTGATGCCGCGCTCGCCGCCGGAATTTTTCCACGAAATCGTCTGGTCGTGCAGGTCAAAGTGCGCCATTTCCGGGACATAAATGATTTCTGGAAATTTTTTATCCACCGCGTAGCCCTCCGGCTTCACGTCCATCGCCGCGCCATAGCGCGCGACCATGTCCGTGAATGAATAGCCCATGCTCCGGACGTGCGCGTCGCCGCTGAATTCCTCGCCCAGGTCGTATCCCGGAAAAACGAGCGCGCCGCCCGCGTGTTCCTCCTCGCAGTTGCCGAAAAGGTTCGCGGCGAAACTGATCTGCGTCTTCACCTCTTTTTTGCAATAGCCGTAATAATTGTCCGCGATGAGCGTGACGATGACGCCTGTTTCGTCGCGGCAGGTCAATTTGAACGCGCCGCCGTTGTTGTAAAGTTCGTCCCCTGTTTTCCAGCACATCCCGTCGCGGCGCTGGCGTTCCGTCGCCTCGTCAAAGTGCGGCAGGCCGACGGATCTTTTCGTGGCCTTGACCAGATGCGGCGCGAGGATGACGCAGCCGGTGTGTCCCGTCCAATGCTCCGCATCCAGCGCGGAATCATTCGCCGGCAGCAGCGGGTCGCCGCCGTTTCCAAAAATGCTTTCGACAAAATCCAGGTTGCTCACCAGGTTTCCGGGGACAAAAAACCGGACCTCCATCGTTTTCTGCGGCGTGAATCCGGGAACTTCCGGGCAGACAATCGGACGCAGCAGCAGCGAGACAAAACATTCCGCCGGTTTCGGCTGCGTGGCGGTGAACGGCAGCCGCATCAGGTCGCGCGGCGGGCTGAACGCGAGCGCGAGCATTTTTCCGAAGACACTTTTCGGCACGGCGGATTTGTCTTCGGGAATCGGCAGTCCGCCCTCGGTGACGTGAAAAATCCCCTGCGTCGTGCGCCGGTCACTTTTGGGATTGTGCAGGACACCGTTGGCGGCCCGGTAGGAATTGATGATGTCGGAGGAAAAATCGTCGCGGTCAAACGGCAGCGACAGCACTCGCGCGAGTCCGGCGCGGTCGAGCGTGAACGTGAGAGACGGCAGCTTCGTCACCGGCACTTCCTGCAGATAATCGTAGAGAAAAGTCTGGATGCGCTGGTCGGCGGGGGGAAGATACTGGCCCAGCAGCCGGTCCTTTTCGCGCGAGCGCTCGGCCATCGCGGAAACGATCTCGTCGAATTCCCCGTCGCTTTTGACCGGGACGGGCGCGCAGCCGATGAGCGCGAGCTTGACGTTGATGAGCGCGACGAGATGCGCGGACAAGCCGCCGTGTTCCAGAAATTGTGTATCGCCTTTCATTTCAAAAAAATTTGAGCCGCAAGATTTTTCAAGCCTGAACCAAATTCCTTGGCGATTACGATGCCATCGCCACGGCGGATGACAACTTTTTTTACGCGGAATGAAAAGGATTCTTGGCGGTGTGCTGGAATCGTGCGGCTTTCGGATTGCCACAAGATGACAGCCGGAACAAATTCTTGCTCTATCTGCGTGAATGGAACCGAATTGAATTACATCGCCAAGTCCGAAACGGGGCCGTTTCAATCGCCCGCGCCGTTGCTGCCAACCGCCGGCCTGCTTTTGCCAAAGTCGAACCCGATTTTTCAAAAAGCTGCCCCGCCATCGGGAAAAGCCGTCCCGCCTTTAAGAAAAGCGGACTCGTTTTTTGAAAAAGCGAGTCCAGTGTGGATTCAAAATTAACGACTTACGCAAAAAATGGCCTTTTCCGCCCAAAACGCCCGTTCAAGCAGCCGGAGGTGCTGGCGGCGTGGAACTGTGATGTTGCGGGGCGGCATTGAGATGTTTGCGGAAATCCAGCACCTGTTGACCCGCCGGGGACGTTTTGTCCAGTGCGCCCGCCACCGTGTCCACCGCGTTGCTGAACGCGGTATAATTGGCCGATGCGCTGTCCGCAAAGGCCTGTTGCGCGACTTTCAAATCCGTTTTCTTTTGGTCTCGAATGTTTTTCTTGCCGCCAAGGTCATCGCGGATGCTTGTCAGGCCTGTCGTGACAGTCGTTGGATTCAGCCCTTTGGCGGTGAGAGCGGCTGCGTTGTTGCCGAGGAAGGTGATCATGCCGTCGAGAGCGCCGTGCAGTTGGTCTGGATCAATGTAACTCATGTTTGATTCTTCACTCCGGCAAGACCCCGCAGGCAAAGAGCCTGTGCTGGAAAACAGATTGAGTTGAGCCTGCGCGCCACGCCATCCGGCGAAGCATTTTTTGGAACGCACCTTTTCCAATCCAGTCCGCCCGTCGCCGCAAGCACTTTTTTAATAAAAAATGGGGTCAGATATAACAACATCGGAGAATTGTCCACCAATTCGAGGCAACGCCAGTTTTCATAAGACGTGGGCGAGCTGCGTAACAGGGAGCTATGGCGACCCGGCAGAGTTAGGCATATTGGTTTGTAAAGCTGGATGTTCCAAATGTTTCACGGATGGACCAGACATGCGAATCAAATCGAGTGCGTTAGTTATCAGCAATAGCGGACGACGGGAGAAAGAGCTGTCCAGCATATGCAACTCAACAAGTTCCTTTGTCGTGCCGAGAATTTTCACTTCTACTAGAGGCTGAGAAAGAACTGTGTGATTCTCATCACCGTTGGTGAGATACTGCCAGCCCCAATGGACGAAATAAAATGGCACTTCCACAATGTTGGTGGAATTTTTCGGCAATACGCGAAGGCGATTAACTTGGGGTGGATATTTCTTTTCCAATGCCGGAACATCTATGTCTATTGCCGCAAGCCATTGTGTGGCTAGTTCATGTGCTTGGGAATCAGTGATGAGTGACGGCTTGCCGATAAGCTTATCAATGTCTTTGGCGTAATACTCCACCTCATGCTCGCTGAGACGTTCTATATCCGTCAACCTCCCTTGACGAAAACCAAAAACAATGTTTGTCGTTTCAAAGCCTCCATCGGCGCCTATTTTAAGAGCACGCGCTCTTTGCTCGCGCGGGATGCTTGCGTCGAAGATGTGGTTTGTAAAAACGGTGACTGGCCAGTGAGGATAATTGGCATCGTTGAGCATGCTAAACCACGGTGGGCTAACATGGAAATATGTTACATCAGACACTGTGATTGGATGTTTTGTCGGCAATTTTAGCCGGTTGGCAAAATAATTTGCCTCCGACAGCATCTGCTGAATGGCCACCGACTGATAAGCCAATGAGGTTGAAGGTCGCGCCAAGTGATAGTTTGTGATCATCGCCATTTCCTCCTGTGCTTCAGGTGAGTTGGCATCAGGATACGCTGGTTGCGCTTGCAAGGCGGCAACCAGCGCGAAACCGTAGGCAATAATTATGACACAACTTTTCATTGCCCGGTGTGGGTGTCTTTCATCAAATCCACCGCTCCGTAAATCACCCAAGATGAATCCATAGTGACCACCCGTTCGTGAACTCCATTGACTGCATTGTTGACGCAGGTTTGCAGTGTGGTGTTTGGTTGCATCCAATCATTGAAAAAACCTGCGAGCATCAAAGCCCTCCACGTCCATTGTTCTGGGTTAAAACTGGTCGTCTTCTTGAAGCCAAGGAACGCGCGGGATTCGATGCCCAGGGAAGCAAAATAATTGGTGTTCACCGTCACCGCCGGAATGCCAAACGATTCGCAGAGATTTCCAGCGCCTGCTTGGCATCCGTCAATAAAAACCAAACGGTAAGGATGGTAAAGGGCGGGTTTTGCCGTGTGCATATAATTCCCCAAGTCCTTCTGAATGTCATAGTAATTGATGACCGCACCGGATGTTCCAAAGGCTGAAGGAGAGCCGTGCCCGAAGAAGTAGCAATGGCGATAATTTCCGACGAGATAGCTCAAAAACTGCGCCCGCGAATTGGTATCAGCCATTTCAAAGGCCGATGACTGTGAAATATTTCCCGGCGACATTGGAGCGCCACGACCGTAGTCGCCCAGAGTGCTGACCACGCCGCCATATTCGCCGCCGTCACGGCCAATCATCATCTCACTGATTCTTAAAGTGGACACTGAATCATTGGGATTCAACGGGGAATATGCAATCGCCCAACTATTGCCGGGCGTCCAAGCCGGTTCCTTGGCCCAAAGTTGATTCGCGCTCGCGCTGGAAGAACCCGCATTCGGCGTAGCTCCATTGGCTCTGACTCCGTTGGCTCTGACTGTGCTGCCGAGTGTTTTCTTCGCCACAGACGCGGTTTGA
>DATCDZ010000153.1:0-3266 GCA_036510395.1 Verrucomicrobiia bacterium | reverse complement strand
ATACGATTTGCTGTTGGATTGCATGGGCGATCCGCAGGCGCACTTCGAGTCCGCCCGCCGTGGTTTTGAGATGCAAATCGAATCGCAGCAACGCATGGCGGAAATGCGGAAAAAATATCCCGTGCCGACGCCGCCGTTTGCCGGCGCGTTCCACCCGCCCGACATGGGGCAGATGGCGACGAATAACTTTATCGGACAGGTCCGCAAACTGGTTGAAATCCTCGTGGCCACGGATCACAAGGCCGACGCGGAAAAAATTCAAGGCGAAGCGTTGGGAGTTTTGGACGACGCACGATTGAAATCGGCGGTGAGCGATGCGGAAAGACAAATCCAGAAGCGCGCCACTTCAAAATCAGTTTCCCCATCAACAGTGCCGGTATCAAAACCTGCTGACGTGCGCGAGGCCGAAGCCACGCTTGCCGAATTGAAAGTTGATTTTAGCACCAATAATCCAGCAGTTCAAAGACAGTCCGCCCGAATCAAGGAATTGGAACGTCTGACGCGCGAAGAACCAAACGCACCCACCGACGTGCGGGGGGCAAAAGTGAAACTGGCGGAACTGCGCGTTGATCTTGGCGAACAAAACCCGACTGTTCAAACAGCACTGGCCCGCGTGAACGAACTTGAGCGAATGACAAAAGAAGAACCCGGCGCGCCTGCAGATTTGCGTGAAGCCAAGGCGCATCTCGCGGAGCTGCGCGTGAATTATGGCGAACAAAACCCAGTCGTTCAGGAAGCATTGGCCAGAATAAAAGTTTTAGAGCAAAAGTAATTTGACCTCCGAACATTCCAGTCATCCGACGTCCGCGCCGGGCGATGTCTTTGCCACGACGCACTGGACGGTCGTGCTCGCGGCGGGCAAGCGCTCGACGCCGCAAGCCGGTTTGGCGTTGGAGGAACTTTGCCGCACTTATTGGTTTCCGCTTTACGCCTACGTCCGGCGGCGCGGCCACAACAAGGAGGACGCGGAGGATTCCGTGCAGGCGTTCTTTGCGCGGTTTCTGGAAAAGAATTATCTCGCCGGCTTGAGCGCGGAACGCGGACGCTTTCGCGCGTTCCTGCTCGCGTCGTTGAAACATTTCCTCATCAACGAATGGAAGAAGTCGCAACGGCTCAAGCGCGGCGGCGGCGAAAAATTGCTCTCGCTTGACTGGGAGACGGCGGACACAAAGTTTCAGGTCGCCACCGTGAACGAGCCGAGTCCGGACAAGGCGTTCGACCGCGAATGGGCGCTGGCGTTGCTGGCCAAGGTCATCGGGCGTTTGCAAACGGAATGTGAAACCGATGGCAAGGCGAAGCTGTTTGAGCAGTTGAAAGTATTTTTGACCACGGGCAGGAGTGAATCGTCATACTCGGAAACGGCAAAGAAATCATGCATGGAGGAAACCGCTGTGCGCGTGGCGGTTCACCGCCTGCGGAAGCGTTACCGGCAGTTGCTCCGCGACGAAATCGCGCAAACGCTGTCCGAGGCGGGAGACGT
Organism: Verrucomicrobiia bacterium; assembly: GCA_036510395.1. Classification (GTDB taxonomy): domain Bacteria; phylum Verrucomicrobiota; class Verrucomicrobiia; order Limisphaerales; family UBA11358; genus UBA11358. Next base: position 1,786 of record DATCDZ010000153.1, on the reverse strand, counting down.
GGACGAGGAGATGCGGGCGTTGTTCGGCGCGTTCGCTTCGTGAGCGCAAAACTCAAATTTGCCAAACGCGGGAATTCTGGTAATCCTAGCGTGTGAATTTCTTAATTCAACACGGCGGACTGTGTGACATTTACGACAAGGTGGCCGCGGGCGAGCGCATTTCCGAGGCCGATGCGTTGCGGCTGTTTGAATCGAAAGACTTGAACGCCGTCGGTGCCATCGCGGATTTTGCACGGCAGAAACAGGCCGGCAACAACCGCGCCAGCTTCATCATTAATTGTTACATCAATTATTCCAATTACTGCATTTTGTCGTGCCAGTTTTGTTCCTTCGCGCGCAAGAAACGTGACGCCGACGGTTTTCAATTGTCGGTCGAAGAAATGGTCGCGAAAGCGCGCGAAGCCTTGAAACTGGGCATCACGGAACTCCACATCGTCGGCGGCCTGCACCCGTCGCTGCCGTTCGGCTATTACACGGACATGCTGAAAGCATTGCGGGCGCTCAATGAGGAAATGGGGGGCGCGACCGTCCCGGTCGCATCGGATGGCGTCCCGCCAGCCGAATCCCGCGAGCGACAAAATGGTTTCAGCGAGACACTGGAACCTGCGGGCGTGACGCCCGCTCCCCCCAATTCCAAACCACGTCTGCATCTTAAATGTTTCACCGCGATTGAAATTTTGCATCTCGCGTGGCTCGCGAAAAAATCCGTCTTGGAAACGCTCACCGAATTGAAAGCCGCCGGCCTGGATTCTCTCACGGGCGGCGGCGCGGAAATTTTCCGCAAGGAGGTCCGTTCGCAGATCGCGAAAGGAAAAGAATCCGCCGAGGAATATCTCGACGTGCATCGGCAATGGCACAAGCTCGGCCAGCGCAGCACTTGCACGATGCTTTACGGCCACGTCGAAAATCTCGCCGACCGCGTGGACCACCTGCGGCAATTGCGCGCATTGCAGGACGAGACGCACGGCTTCTGCGGCTTCGTGCCGCTGGCGTATCATCCGCAGGACAACGACATTCCCGTAGAACATCCGCCGACCGGATTTGATTCGCTGCGCACGATTGCCGTCAGCCGCATCTATCTCGATAATTTTCCGCACATCACGGCTTATTGGGTCGGCCTCGGCATGAAGCTCGCGCAAGTCGCGTTGAGTTATGGCGCGGACGATTTGCACGGCACGATCATCGAGGAACACATTTTTCACATGGCCGGCGCGACCTCGCCGCAATTGCAGACCGAGGCGGCCATGCTCAAAGCCATCCGCGAAGCCGGTCGGACGCCGGTGCAACGGAATACTTTCTACGAGCCGATTAGGATTTTGGAAAATGCGACTGCGGCTGAAACAACTAAAAATTCCGCGCGCTCGAAAATGCTTGAAGACAATCTGGCGACGGCGTGAAATTATGATTTCCCGCTTTCGTTCGCGGCAGAAATGGCTCGCTGCACATTTTGAATTTTTGCCGGGCTTTCTTTCAGCAGATTTTTGCGCGTGTCGGCCGGCATTTCAATTGACATAAAATTTCCCGGCGTCCAGTTTCTAGCCCGGCTTTTTCCTCGCGCGCGAACATGACAGACGACAATGGCAATTCCGATTCATCCGGCCTGATGGCGTTGCGCCGTTATGTGCCGCTCGCGGCGTCGTTGGCCGCCATCCTGACCGTCCTGATGATTCCGTTGAGGATCATCCAATACGGCTACCTGCCGGGCGATGATGCGCTGCGCCATGCGGCAAAGGCGGTGAGCGGCAGGCCGTGGCCGGAAATCCTCGTGCTCAACGGAAATTACATT
>DATCDZ010000152.1:0-68420 GCA_036510395.1 Verrucomicrobiia bacterium | reverse complement strand
AGCCGCCCGCCATGGACGGCGGCTCCGGTGCGGATTCCAATCGTCCGCCGGCACCATCGCTGCCTGATGCACCATTGGAAGTGGATGAGGCCGTTGACCGGCTACAAGCGGCTATGGATTTGTTTGATACGGCGGCGGCGGCGGAAAATGAACTTGTCGCCAGCGGCGCCACGCTTTTGCAGGATGCCGGGAAACTGACGCTGGACGGCCTGACGGAAAGTGATTTTTGCTTTGCCATTCCGTTTCTGCTGCAAACCTGGTTTGCGCTGGTGCCCTGCGGTTGCCGCGCGCCGGAGATCAACTTTTCCGAACTCGATCAAACCTTCGTGGCCAACCTGCGCCAGATCGAGTCCTGCGTCATGGTTGGAACTCAGGAAAAGCTGCAGTCATTTTTGCAGGGCAGCCCGCAGCCCGGCATGATGCTGGCGCTGCTGGGAGGGTTTCTGAAAGCCGCCAACACCGCGCCAAAAAAAATTCGCCCCACTATGGACGCCCAGCCCGTCATCCTGGCGCTGCTGAAATCCATCGTGGATAAATTGGACGAAGCCTTGCGCCGGAAATGATGAACACATTGTGTTTATCATCGTGTTGATTCCCTTGCCGACTTGGAAAAGCCAAAGGCTGGCAAGTCCGCGCTGGTCATTTCACCGACGCACGCCGAAGGTATGCATGATGCTCCTCGGCCAGGAAAGCATCCGCAATGTGATTTTGTTCCCGCAATTGAAACCAAAATAAATTGTCCGAGTCGCAGGAGTCGAGGTGACGAGGCTCACAAATTTTAGAATGAGACTACTTACGCCGTCTCTTACGGAGATTTAAGACCAGCTAACCCGGTTTTGAACCGCTGGCCACGGATCTACTCGCCGCCTTCCATGTGGCAATACATCGTTTGCAGCGCGATCTTTCCCGGCCCGGTGAACCGGTTCCAGACGATTTGTCCCCCGCTGGCGAACAGGCCGGTCGAAAGTTTCTGGAACATCGTCTGCATCTGCACGGTGCGCTCCTTGTAAATCCAGCCGCCCGGCTCGACGTCAATCGCCTCGCCCGGCGCGAGCGTCACTTCAAAAACATTTCCAAAGCCGTGCAGCCACAAAATGCCTTCGCGCGCCGGGCACGAAAATGTGTCAATGAAAAATCCCGTGCCGCCGAGCAGCATGTTCGCCGCGCCGCGCACGCGCGTGAAGTTGTATTCCACGTTGTTGGTCGCCGCGAGCCATTGATGTTCGCGCACGTCCACGCTGTCGCCGGGCTTCAAATGCAGCCCGAAAACGTGGCCCGCGCCGTCGCGGCTGAACGCGATGCGCCCCGGACCGTTCGCGCCGGTCAGCAGGAACGGCATTCCGGCGAGCATCCGCTTGAACGCGCCCTTCATCGGGTGCAGCGCGACCTGCACCGCCGGGTCTTTCCAGAGCAAAATGTGATGCTCGAAATAAACGCCGGTGTTGCTTAATTCCAGGTGCAACGCCGGCACCAGTTCACCTTCGATGTGATAGGTGACGCCGCCGAAGGTTTCATTTTGCACGCTGGTGGTCAGTTGGGTGGGGACGGCCATAATTTTATTTGGTTGAGGGTTGGAGTTCGGCTGCATTTCAACGCGACGACGGGCGCGCGTCAAGGTTTTCCCGAAGAATGCAGCGCCGGAAAAGCCGGAATCTTGCAGCCGGGCGCGGATCAATGGTTTTGAACTTTAATTTTAGTCGCGGCGTTGGAGTTCGTCGGATCGACAGCGGGGTCTGATTCCTGGAGAAAATCGTCCAGCACGTCCAGATAACCGTCCAGCGAATCGCCGGCATCGGGGCCGAGGTCGCGCTTGAGCGCCCGCAACTGGTCGGCGTCCGACTGCGCTTCGCGCCGCAGGTCGTCCATGCTCATGCTCCCGCTCAACAGGCCGCTGACCATCGCCCCGTATTTGGCCGTCGCCTCGGGACTGCCGGCGAGCATTTGATCGCGGATGTTCCCGGTTAAATTCGTGTCCGCGACCAGACTGCGGATTGCGGCGGACAAATCCGCGTTGGTCCCCGCCACGGCAGACGGTGACGCGGCGGTTGGAAGATTCGTCGGCGCGGAAACAGTCGCGACACTGGCCGCTTTCGGCGCGGAGGCGTTCGTGCCGAAAGCGAGGCCCGCCACATTTTTGCGCGGCAAGTTTATTTTGCCCAGCACTTCGCTGTCCAGCGTCACAGAATCGGCGGAGACGGACAGCACCTTGCCGAAATAGCGGTCGCCGTTTTGCATTTCCACCTCGTCGGCTCGCAGCCACAACCCGGCGGCGGACAGGATAATAATTCCCGATGAGACGGACATCAGCTTGGTTCTCATGGCGGGAGCGTAACCCATCGGCGGAATCTTCGCAAATGCCGGCGGCCAAAAATCAAATTTTGCAGCAGCGCCGGAATGAAGTATTGTTCCGCCGGTTTTTATGGCCGAAGCACCGCAACAAATCTGGCATCCGCGCCACAATCCGTGGCTCATCACGCTCACCGTGATGATGGCGGTGTTCATGGAAGTGCTGGACACGTCCATCGCCAACATCGCGCTGCCGCACATCGCGGGCAGTTTGTCGGCGACGCCGGAGGAGGCGACATGGGTGCTGACAAGCTACCTGGTCGCCAACGCCATCGTGCTGCCGATGACCGGCTGGCTGGGAAATTATTTCGGCCGCAAACGCGTCCTGCTCACCTGCATCATGCTGTTCACGTTCGCGTCCGTGCTGTGCGGACTGGCGTGGAGCCTGCCGACTCTGATTCTGGCGCGGATTTTTCAGGGCATCGGCGGCGGCGCGATGGTGCCGATCGCGCAGGCGATCATGCTGGAAAGTTTCCCGCCGCAGAAACGCGGCGTGGCGATGGCGGCGTTTGCGCAGGGCGTGGTCGTCGCGCCAGTCCTGGGGCCGGTGATCGGCGGCTGGATCACCGACAGCTATTCGTGGCGCTGGATTTTCTACATCAACGTGCCGGTGGGAATTTTTGCCGTGCTGATGGCGAAGTGGGTCGTCGAGGATCCGCCTTACATCAAGCGCGACGTCCAAGCGACGATTGATTACATCGGGTTTGGCCTGCTGGCCGTGTGGCTGGCGACGATGCAGATCGTCCTGGACAAGGGACAGGAAGCCGACTGGTTCGGCGCGGAATGGGTGCGCTGGTTCACGGTGGCTTCAGTCATGGCTTTTTTCACCTTCATCTGGTGGGAATTTCAAAGCGATCATCCGCTCGTGGATTTGCGCGTTTTCAAGAACCGGAATTTCACCATCGGCCTGGTTTTGATGACGTCGCTGGCCGCGATTCTTTACGGCACAACCGCGCAATTGCCGCTGTTCCTGCAAACGCTGATGGGCTATCCGGCCCTGCAAGCCGGTTACGCACTCGCGCCGCGCGGCGTGGCGGCGTTCTTCACGACCTTCATTGTCGGCCGGCTGGTCGGAAAACTCCGGATGCGCTGGATGCTCTGCTTCGGCTTCTCAATGCTCGCGCTCTCGTCGTTCATGTTGAGCGACATCAACCTGCAAGTGGGAATGAGAAGCGTCGTCTGGCCGAGCGTCATCAACGGCATGGCCATCAGTTTTATTTTTGTGCCGCTGACGACGACGACGATGAGCCAGCTCGGACAGGCGCAAATCGGGAATGCCAGCGGCCTTTACAACCTCATGCGCAACCTCGGCGGCAGCATCGGCATCGCGTTCGTCACCACGATGCTCGCCCGCGGCGCGCAGACACACCAGGCGCTGATGGTCGGGCATTTGACGGCGACCGACCCGGTGTTCGCGCGCCAGATCGTCGTCGCCAAAAGCGTGCTTGGGCATCAGACCGATCCCGTGACCGCGATGCGGCAGGCTTACAACGCCGTTTATTCGCTGCTGGACCAGCAGGCGCACCTGTGGGCGTTCGTGGATAATTTTTATTTGTTCGGCCTGCTCGCGCTGTGCGGCATTCCCCTCATTTTCCTGTTCAAACGCGTGCAATACGCCAAAAAGCCGATGGCGGCGGGGCATTAAAATTTCACGCGTCGCGCGTGAAGTTCGCGCATTTGGCCGGACTTCATTTCACCAAAACCCAACAAAAACCACTTGGCAGATACGATAAAGACACTCTCCGATCATTCCGTGGATTCCACCATAATTTATATGCTCAAGTTCTCCTTGCGGGCGCGCTGGCTCAAAACCGTGCTCAAACAAACCGGTTCCCTGCGCGAGGAAATGGAAGATTAAACGACTACCTTGACCTGCTCGAAGCCGTGCCCGCAAGCGTTCTCCACGAAAAAGCTCGCAAACAATTCAGCCTGGCGGCGTATTGCAGGCTGGATTGAATTTCAATCACGGCCATGCGCGGCACTGCCGTTTTGGATTTGTTGATAAAGCCACGCGCGCGCGAAAGTCCACCAGCGCTTGGCGGTCGGGACGGAAATGCAGAGAATTCCGGCGGCTTCTTCAATCGTCAGGCCGGTGAAATAACGCAGCTTCACCAGTTCCGCTTTTTGTCTGTCAACGGCCGCAAATTTTTCCAGCGCTTCGTTCATGGCGAGCAGTTCGTCCTCCTTTTCGGGCGCAGCGATTTCAATCTCGTCAACATCGAGCCGTTGCTGGCCGCCGCCGTGACGCAATGCGCGTTTGCGCCGGGCGTTGTCAATGAGAATTCGCCGCATCGCCTCGGCAGCCGCGCCAAAAAAATGCGCGCGCCCGTTCCATTGCACGTTTTCATTTCCGGTGAGGCGCAGCCACGCCTCATGCACCAGCGCGGTCGGCTGCAAAGTCTGGTTCGGCGATTCGTTCGCCATCTTTGCGGCGGCGAGCTTGCGCAATTCCGCATAAACCAACGGAAGCAATTCATCGGCGGCTTTGGCATCGCCGGTTTCCATGGATTGAAGAATGCGTGTGACGTCGCTCATTTGCCGGATTGTTCGCGATTAAATTTTTCCGGCGTCCGGGATCAATGCCGTCGCCTCGCGCAACAAAACGTGGATGATAATCCAATCGTTCCAATCGTCCTCGAGGTGACCTTCTTTGCGCAAGGAATTGTCAACAACGTCCATTGCCTTGGCCATGGATTCGCGGCTGTCTGCGGACTGGCCGAGCCGGGCCTGCGTCATGGCCAAAACGAGGAACGTCTCGGCGCGACAGGATGACCCCGGATCGAGCGTTATGACTTGCTTCAAAAGTTCCGCCGCCTTGGCAGGATTGCCCTGGCGATATTCGGCAAAACCTTTCGCAAACAAATTGAAGTCCCATCCGTCGGCGTTGGTTTCAACGCTCGCGGCGACGTCGGCCAACCTCGCAATGACAGTCATTTCATCCGGTGTCGCCGGAAGAATCAAACTGGCTTTGACCGTCCGTTCGGCAATGCGCGGGTCGGACGTGTTGCCGAAATGCTGGAGCATTTGCGCGCGGCAATTTTTGTAGCCCGCCACGTCGTCGAGTTGCAAGAACAGCGGCGCGAGATACATATAGCCGACGTGATCGTCAGGAGCGTATCGGACGACGAGGTTCCAGTTCGTCAACGCCTGCGGCCATTCCCCGCGCCGCGCGTGAATGCTGCCGAAGACGTTGTAAAACGGAACTATCGTCGCGTGCGGTGGGATGTCGCGCAGAATCATCTCTGATTTGCCGTATTGTCCGTTCATCAACAGCAATCCGGCGCGGGCGACTTCCTGGCTCCACGCCGCGCTTTGTTCCGCCTGTTCGCGCAGTTGCTTTTCCGCCTGCTCGGCGGCTATTACACGTTTCAGCGCGGATTTTTCCTGCACAAACAAATACAACGAAAGAATCAAACCGATGACCAGCGCCGCCACGCCCACGCTTGCCGTGGCGAAAATTGTTTTGTTCCGGCGCACCAATTTTTGAAAACGATAAATCGTGCTCGGCGGACGCGCCATGACCGGCTCGTTGCTCAAATGACGCTGAACGTCCGCCGCGAGGCCGTTCGCGGTTTCGTAACGGCGGGTGCGGTCTTTTTCCAGCGCCTTCATCACGATCCAATCCAGGTCGCCGCTCATCATGTGGATCAATTTCGGCGCTTCCGACTGGCGGCGTTGCGCGACGGCGATCAAATCGGCATCGAGCATCGTGCTCAACCGCGTCGAAGGCCGCGCCGGTTCTTTCTCGCGGATCGTCCGGCGCATTTCGTCAATTCCCGATTGCAATAGTTCCTTCGCATCGAACGGCGTGCGCCCCGTGAGCAATTCGTAAAGCAAGACGCCGAGCGCGTAAATGTCGCTGCGCGTATCAATGTCGAGGCCGCTCATTTCCGCCTGTTCGGGACTCATGTAAGCGGGCGTGCCGATGAATTGCTCGAACGCGGTGAACAGCGTCTGGTCGGTCAGGCGTCCTTGCGTCGCCTTCGCAATCCCGAAATCAATGACCTTCGGAACCGGCAAACCGTCGTGCGCCGTCGCGAGAATGTTCGACGGCTTGATGTCGCGATGAATGATTCCTTTTTGATGCGCGTGCTGGATGGCGTTGCAAACCTGGATGAACAATCCGAGCCGCTCGCGCGTGGACAATTTATTTTGGTCGCAGTAATCCGTGATTTTGATTCCGCGCACCAGTTCCATCACGAAAAACGGACGGCCCGTTTCCGTCGCTCCCGCGTCCAAAACTTTTGCGATGTTCGGATGATCCATCATCGCCAGCGCCTGACGTTCCGCCTCGAATCGCGCGATGACGCTTTTCGTGTCCATGCCCAGCTTGATGACCTTGAGCGCGACGCGACGGCTGACCGGTTCTTCCTGCTCGGCATATAAACCACGCCGCAGCCGCCTTCGCCGATTTGCTGGAGCAATTTATAGCGGCCAATTCTGTCGCCGGGTTTTTCGTCCGGTGACGGCGAAAGCGAAAGCATAATTGTTTTGCGCGCCGCCGGTTCTTCCATAAAACCGCCCGCGTCCTGATACGCTTTCAGCAATCCTTCGATTCGCACGCGCAACGCCGCGTCGTCGCCGCACGTTTTTTGCAAATAATCCGCGCGCTGTTCGACCGGCAATTTCAACGCCGCTTCAAAAATCACTTCCTCGCGATTGGACGGTTCGTTCATTTGGACGGCGGTTCTGGATTGTCTTTTTTGACGGAAAGGTTTTTTGGCGGCGCGGCATTTCCCGGCGGCACAAATGTCGCCCACGTTTTTCCCGATTCCGGTTTGTATTCCACCGTTCTGCCGGGAATCGTCGGAATGCGGATCAAATGATGGCAGCCAGGGCATTGGATTTCGCGGCCGGAGAATTGCTCGTCGCATTGCAAATGCTGCTGGCATTGCGGGCAGGAAAATTTGAATTCGTTCATAAAATCCTTTCGTTGATTGGCCGGATGATGTGGAAATCATGCGGCCTTTGCAACATTTGGGTCAGCGCGTTTTCCCGACAACGAAGACGTTCATCTGCTCTGTGCCCGGTTCCAATTCGAGTCCCAGGCCGTTGAGGACTTTTTGCACGCCGTCCAGATCGAATCCGCCGCCACGCATTTTTTCCTGGGCGGCTCCGCTCCAGGCCATCGAGAAATTGTAGCGTCCCGTGAGCCCGGTCTCGTCCAGCACCGGCTGCGCAAGCCCGTCCTGCAATCCGTCCACCAGCATTTTCAATGTCTTGTGCGTGAAATATAATTTGCCGTCCTTGTATTGGATGCTTTCGCTTTCGCCTTCGGGGCTGGCCGTGAGGCCGGGCAGGCTCGCGTCCGTGATCTTCAACTTCAGGACTTCCATGTCCCGCGATTCCTGCCGCACCACATAGCCAAGTTTTTTCGCGATGGCCGATTGCAAATGTTGTTGCACATCTGCCGGCACCGTGACCAGAAAATCGAAGCCGCTTTTCGAGGCATTCGGCGGCAGCACGACCAATCTCGGTTCGCAATCGTAAGCTTCGGCAATGAGGTCGCGCAGCGTCACGTTGCGTCCCACCGTGCGCGCCAGAGAACCTTGCTCGAACATATTTCGGACCGGGTCGCCGATGGATTCTGTGGAATGCGTCGGACGGACGGCCACGATTCCCGACGGCACGCGCCGCAAATTGTCGAAGTCCGGCTTGAAATACGAATCTTTGACCGTCGGGAATTGTTGTTTGACGATTATCGCCACCGTAACCGCTGCAAGGATTGCGAGGCCGGCCACCATTGTTTTTGTGTTTTTCATAAATGTTTTTTCCTTTCATTCAACAGTGCGTAAAACGCGGGGAAAAAGGATCAGGAAATTCGTTCCGGCCGGAAAATAATTTTGCCTTTGCGAAATTCATGGCGGCGGATAGGCTGGTTCACCATGCAACGAATCATCGGAATCATCGCGCTGGCCATCGGCATCATGCTTCTCGTGTGGGGACACAACATGGCGCAATCACTCGACTCGCAGGTCAAAAACATTTTCACAGGCACGCCGACAAACCGGGCGATGTATTTTTACATCGGCGGCATCGCGCTCGCGCTCTACGGCGCGGTCCAGATCATCTGGCCGTGGAAAAAGAAATGATTTTATGAGCGCGCGACTCGACGTAAAAAAAACCTACAAGCTTTACATCGGAGGAAAATTTCCGCGCAGCGAGAGCGGACGCTGCCTGCCCGCGAAATCCGCGAAGGGCGCGCAGCTTGATAATTATGCGCACGCCTCGCGCAAAGATTTTCGCGATGCCGTTGTCGCCGCGCGCGCGGCATTTGAAGGCTGGAATAAAGCGAGCGCTTACAATCGCGGACAAATTTTATATCGCGCCGCCGAAATGCTGCAAAACCGCGCGAACGAATTAGTCAATGAGATTGCGCGTTCAACCGGCGTCAGCGCGGCGAAAGCGAAACGCGAAGTGACGCTCACGATTGACCGGCTTGTTTATTTCGCGGGCTGGACAGACAAATACCCGCAAGTGTTCGGCAGCGTGAATCCGGTCGCGTCGCCGCATTTTAATTTCACCACGGCGGAAGCGACGGGCTTGGTCGTGGTGCTAGCGCCGGACGAACCATCATTGCTCGCGCTTGTTTCACTGGTCGCGCCGGTGGTTTTGAGCGGGAACACGGCGATTGTCGTCGCGTCAGAAAAATTTCCGCTCCCCGCCGCGACGTTCGCCGAAATTCTGGCGACGAGTGATTTGCCCGGCGGCGTAATAAATATTTTGATCGGCAAGCGCGCCGAACTCGTCCCGCACATCGCCACGCACATGGACGTGAACGCGATTGTGGACGGCACGGGTGATTTTGAAATCAGCGCGAAGTTGCAAGCTGGCGTCGCGACAAATCTCAAGCGTTATTCAAACCACGCCGCAGCCGATTGGTTCTCTGCGAAAGTGGAAGACCCGTATTAGATTCTCGACACGGTGGAATTCAAAACCGCATGGCATCCGATTGGGATTTGATTTAAGAAAAAATTGAATCAGGCCAATCCCACCGACTCGCGAATGTTGAGGTAGGCTTTCAGTGCCCAAAATTCGTAATCAACTTTTGGCCAATCGCATCGAGACGGCCACAGATTAACCCAGTCTTCCCCACATTGCGGAAATGCCTTTGCTCCGGTTTCAAGGGCTATTTCTTTCATTTGCTTGTTCAACCTAAAAGCAATGGTATCCATTCCAAGAGCTAAACCAAAAATTATGCCTTGGGTCGAAACGGTCAGGTAGCGACAAGCACGATGGTCAGGCGAGAAAATTTGGACATCCCCGCATGGCTTTAACGATTTAATCAACGCTTGCGAAAAATCTGAATGAGCGTGGAGGTTCTTAATGTAGTTAAACACCTGACGATTTGCTTTAATTGTCGGATCAAACGGACATATGTTTAGTATTTCCATATTTTCATTTCAAGTCGCCACTTCCTGCGGGCCTTTGCCGCCGTTCAGCAAAAATAATACCGCCATGCGCACGGCGAGGCCGTTCGTCACTTGTTCCAAAATCAACGAGCGACTGCAATCCGCGATTTCACTGTCAATTTCCACGCCACGGTTGATCGGGCCGGGATGCATGATGAGCGCGTCGGATTTTGTTTTCGCGAGTCGCGCTTTGTTCAAGCCAAAAAGCGTCGTGTATTCGCCGATGCTCGGGAACATCGTCTTGCGCTGGCGCTCATGCTGGATGCGGAGCAAATGAATGATGTCGGCGTCGCGAATCGCCTCGTCAACTTCGTGCGTCACGCGGCAGCCCATCTGCTCGAAAGTTTTCGGCACGAGCGTGGACGGGCCGCACAACGTAACCTTGGCGCCAAGTTTCGTCAGCGCCCAGATGTTCGAGCGGGCGACGCGGCTGTAAAGGATGTCGCCGAGGATCGTGACGTTCAATCCGACGATTTTTTTCTTGTGCTCGCGGATGGTGAACGCGTCGAGCAGCGCCTGCGTCGGATGCTCGTGTGCGCCGTCGCCGGCGTTGATGATGCTGGCGTTCACGACGCGCGACAGAAAATGCGGCGCACCGCTCGCGCTGTGGCGGATGATGATGAAATCGGCATTAAGCGCCTCGAGATTTTTTGCCGTGTCCTTCAAAGTTTCGCCTTTTTTGAACGACGATGCGTCGGCGGAAAAATTCACGATGTCGGCGGTCAACCGTTGTGCCGCCAGTTCAAAGCTGATGCGCGTGCGCGTGGACGGCTCGATGAACAGGTTCACGACCGTTTTTCCGCGCAGTGCCGGAACTTTTTTGATCGCACGTTCACCGACGGCCTTGAACGCGCGCGCAGTGTCGAGCACGGTGACGATTTCGTCCGCCGTGAGCGATTCGATGTCGAGCAGATGTTTTTTGTTCCAACTCATTTTCGTTCTAAAATCACTTCGTCTTTTTCGCCGATGCGGACGTGGACTTTTTCATTCGCAGCGGTCGGCACGTTTTTCCCGACGAAATCCGCCTTAATCGGCAAGTCGCGATGGCCGCGGTCAATCAACACCGCCAGTTGAATTTTCATTGGTCGGCCAAAATCATTCAGCGCGTCCAGCGCGGCGCGAATCGTGCGGCCGCTGAACAAAACATCGTCCACCAGCACGACGATTTTTCCGTTCACGTCGAAAGGAATTTTCGTCGGATGAATTTTTGGCGCGGCACGCTGGTCCAGATCATCGCGGTGCATGGAAACGTCGAGACTGCCAATCGGCACGGAAATTTTCCAAATTTCCGAAAGAATTTTCCCCAGCCGTTGCGCGAGCGGCACGCCGCCTTCGGGAATTCCGATCAGCACGACCTCAACGGAATTTTCATTCCGCTCGGCGATCTCATGCGCGGTGCGCGTGAGCGCGCGGCCAATCGCATTCGCGTCGAGGATGACGGTGGCTTCAGACATGGGAAAAATAAGAAGCTCCAACATCCAACACCCAACATCCAGAGAAGCTCCAAGCATCAACCTTCAATTGTTGGTGATTGGAATTTGATGATTCTCTGGAGCTTGGAGGTTGGAGCTTGGAGGTTTTCGTCGTCGCCGGCACGGGCGGGTGGAAAAAATAAAGACAAACTACTCTCACGAGACAGTTCGTCTTTGGCAATTTCGCGTTCATATTTTCCTTTGCCACCTCGCAGGGCGGCGTTAAAGGAACAAATTTTTAGTTCAACTCGCCGTGGACTGGCGGTTTTTGCGCCAGCTTGAGCGGTGCCTGATGATCCAATCCGTCAGCGCCTGCTCGAAGCCGATGTCGCGACCGGCCTTTTCCGACTCGATCCACTTGTGCCGGAGGATTTCCTCGCGCTCGGCCTGAAACTCGCGGTAGAGCGAGGAATTCTTCAGCAAATCGTTCGCCGATGACGATTCTTTGGCAGCGTTCGACATATTCGTTAATTCCAAGTTAAATCTTTGTCGCAAGGCGCGCAATAAAAAAATGAGCCGCAGGATCCGCCGATTCAAAAATCAAATTCATAGGCTGGGACTAATGCGCCAGGCGCGTCGCCATGCAATCCGGCGGACCGAGCGGATCGTGAACAAGGTCTTTGACATCCGTGTGGGAATCCACGCAGTTGAGACTGGCGTGAACGGAATGAACGAAGGCGTTCGTCGGAAAAACCAGCGACTCGGCTTTTCCGTTGACAGTTCGCGTCGTGTTCCGGCGGCCCTTGACGATATGCCGCACAAGCCGCTCGTGAAAAGACTGGAACGGTTTGTTCAATTCCATCCACGCACAATGCTTCGCGAAATTATCAAAGTAACGGCGGAAACAAATTGAAATGGGGAGCGCGACCGTCCGGTCGCAGCCAACGGCGTCCCGCCACTGGCATCTTCGACGGCGAACTGATTTCAATTTGTATGCGCCATCACGTGCGTGTTCGACGCGGGACGCACCGAACGGCAACCGGGACGGTTGCGCTCCCCAAAACAAAACTGGAACGCCTCGTGAAATTCAAACCGCAGACGCCGCTGCGCGAAATCATCCGGCTGACGGCGGAATAATTTTTATGTTCTAAAACAGAATTAAGTCACTTGAATTTTCCAACAATCCTTCGTCCTAAAGTGTTTGTTTCGGTAATTTGTCCATAACGAAACAGAATGACATTTGTCTCGTTGTGTATTTTTTGACCCAGACCAGCCCATCTCCATCTTTTGGTGAAAAGCATTTCAAATCCTTCGGCGTTGATGGCAATCAATCGATCTTCATCCCATTTCTCATTTGTTCCAATGACAGATGAACCGGAAGAACCGCCAGGAAAATTCAAACTGCGACTGCCACGCCAACTTGCGTAATTTGTAGCTAGAGGGTCGCTCGGTTCAAAAACTTTTACAAAAAGAACGGCATTGGTAAGTGACGCTGGCAAATTTGGAGAAACATCAACGGGTTTCTGGAAAGTCAATGTCACGCTCTCATAGTGAAACCGACCCGCCGATATAACCAACAAAGCAAGGACTAAACCCAATATGAGCAGCAACGCAAAGGCTAAAATATGGCGAATGACAAACATAGTGGACTAACAATCTGACGTTACATTTTTATTCCTTCGCGCTTGAGCAAACTGCGTTTCCAATCCAATCCGCCGCCGAAGCCGCCGAGTTTTTTGTTCGCGGCCAGAACGCGATGGCACGGAACCAAAACCGGAACCGGATTCGCCCCGCACGCGCCACCCACCGCGCGGACGGCCTTGGGATTGCCAATTGCCGTTGCGATTTCGCCGTAGCTTTTCGTCCTGCCGGCGGGAATTTTCAGCATCTGCCGCCAGACGGATTTTTGAAAATCCGTTTTGCCCTTCCAGTCGAGCGGGGGCAGCTTCGATTTTTTCCCGGCAAGAATTTTTTTCAACGCCGTTTCAGTCGCGCGATGCCACTTTTTAATTTGTAGGAGACGACGTGAGGAGTCTCTAACTAATTCGCTGGAAGCTGAAGAAATTCGAGACTCGTTACTTCGTCTCCTACGATTCGTGTTTGGCCAATCAATTTCGACCAGACCTTTTTCGGAATAGTGCGCGAGGAAAATTCCGTCTGGCGTGGAGATCGGCAGTTCGACAAGTTTATTTTTCATGTGATTCAACGATTCAATGGCCGTGAAGCCAGACCAACAGCGTGCCAAGCAACAGCAGAAACAATGCGGCTGCAAGAACAATGAACCGCCTGCGCGCAATCCGTTTTTCGTAGCGCATCGGGCGCAGGCCGTGGACTCCGCCGGCGGCGAGATAACTCACGAGGCGCGGGTTGCTCGTTGTCGGGCCGCGGAAATAATTGCACAGGCGATGCCACAGCGCGGGCAGGTCATATTTGCGAACGCCGAGATGGTTGTAGCGGTCGCGCGGGTCAGTTTCAGGCTGGAATGATTTTGCGTTCACCTCTTCAAAAACCGGCTCGTGAGAAATTGGTTTCTCGGCTCGCGAGGACGCTCGCCCCACCGACGGCGGATTTTCAATTTTTCGCGAAACGGTCGGGCCGTGGGGAATTGTCGTCGAGCGCAGTTTTGGTTTCGCGGACGAGCCTTGCAACTGGCCGTCTAGTTTTTTGATCTCGGATTCGAGCGAGGAAATCTGGTCGTTGAGCGCGCGGGCGCGGGCGGAAATCAAGTCAGCCGGATTCACCTTTTTTTTCGCGAACGCCATACGACAAACAATTTACGATTGATGATTTACGATTGATGATTTACGATTGATGATTTTTTCCAAGCGCGGGCGACTTTTGCCAAATCATAAATCATAAATTGTAAATCAAAAATTTCACCGGCGTAACAGGATTGCGATAAATATGCCGAGAGCAACCAACGCCACGATTAAGAGCGGCCATGTCATTGCAAGGCCGATTTTGCAGAGTTCGCCGAAACTTAAATTGGCGAACGGTGAAACGGCCGGCTGCGGCGCGGATTCGGCCTCGGATTTTTTCTGCGCGGTTTCGCCGGCGAGCGCGGGCAGTTTCAGGCGCGCGGAATTCCATTCCATGCGCGCGTTTTCAACAACAGTCAGCGCGCGGGTCAATTCCATCTGGAAATTTTCCTTCGTCCACGTTTCGTCGCGGACATTTTGGATTTTTTCAAGCGCACCACGGAAATCGGCGAGCGTTTTAATCATTTGCTCGGAATCGCGGCGCGCATTGAATTCGGCTTCTTCGAGCAAACCGAGTCCGCGCGTGAGGTTGTGAACCATTTCCTGGCGGCCGTTTTGAAATTCCAATTGGCGGCGGCGCAATTCCTCGAGCGAGGCGCGTTCGCGTTCCAAATCTTCCTGCGCGCGCTTCAGCTCGGCGAGTTTTTGCTGCGCCTCGACAACTTTGCGGTCCACGTCCTCGCGCGTGGGCGCGCGGAGCGGGTCGTTGGTCGGCGCAAAAGGTGACGGCGACTTGTGCGCTTGAAAATCGGTGTCAATAAACTCGGTCGCGTCGTATTCAGCCATGTGGCGAATCTAACGCTGTTACAATTTTGTGTAAAGCGGTGTTTGCACTTGTCACGTCCGCGGACGGGTCTTAAATTGCACGCATCGGTCGGCGACGATTTTTTGAAATGATTGAATTGATTCAATTTCCGTGGAGTCCGTTCTGCATTGTCCAGCGGCGCATCCTTGAATTTTCCGGAGCGCCCTTCAAAATCACAAACATCCCGAATCAGGATCGCTCGCTGATCTGGAAACTCACGAAGCAGCGTTATTATGGCGTGCCGATCATTCGCGATGGTAAAAATGTGATTTTTGAAGTCGCCGACGATTCGCAGGTCATCGCCAAATATCTTGATGAAGAATTGGAACTTGGCCTTTTTCCGAAGCAATGGCGCGGCGTGCAATCCGTCCTCTGGCGTTTCATCGAAAGCGAGATTGAAGGAGCGACGTTCCGGCTCAACGACATTTATTGGAAGGAAAATGTCCCGGCGGCGGAGCAGTTGCAATTCTTGCGGTTCAAGGAACGGAAATTCGGGCGCGGCTGCATCGAGCAATGGCGCAAGGATCAAAAAACCTGGCTCAAGCGGCTGGAAGAATTGCTGATTCCGTTTGAAATCATTTTGACGCACCAAGATTATCTGCTCGATGACCGGCCTCATTTTGTGGATTTTGATTTGTTCGGGATGCTCGGAAATTTTCTCTACTCCGGCCATTACAAACTGCCCGCGCGCCACAAACAAATCCAGAAATGGCATCGCCGCATGGCGACAATCAAATTCGATCAACTGCCCAAGTGAAAAATTACATACTCGACACCAACGTCCTTCTTCACGACCCCAACTCGCTCCTCAATTTCGCGGACAATCACGTCGTGATTCCCATCGAAGTCATCGAGGAGATTGACCGCTTCAAGCGCGAGTCCAGCGAACTTGGACAGAATGCGCGGCAGGTTTCGCGGATGCTCGACGGCTTTCGCGGCGAAGGCAGCTTGAGCGAAGGCGTGAACCTGCCGAACGGCGGAAAGCTGAAAGTCGCGTTTCAAAAGAATGGAAACGGCAACGGCGACAGCCACATCTTGAACGGCAACAGCGTGGACAACCGCATTCTCGCGCTCGCCTCCGGAATCCAAAAAACTCAGCCTAAAAATCCGGCGATTCTAGTTTCAAAGGACATCAATTTGCGAATCAAGGCCGATGCGCTCGGTTTGCAGGCCGAGGATTATGAGAACGACCGCGTCCACATCCAGGACCTTTACACCGGCATGATTGAGATGTCCGTCAGCACGGAAAAAATCGCCGCGTTCCGCGCCAACGGCGAACTGGAAATTCCCGGCGGCAAAAAATATTTTCCGAACGAATTCTGCACGCTCACCGACGAAACGAATCCCAAAAAAGCCGCGCTCACGAAAGTTGACGCGACGGGAACGAAATTGATTCCGATCATTGACTGCCGCGAAGGCGTCTGGGGAATCAAGCCGCGCAACCGCGAGCAGCATTACGCCTTCGACGCGCTGCTCGACGACCGCGTCAAGCTCGTCACGCTCATGGGCAAGGCCGGCACGGGAAAAACTTTGATGGCGATGGCCGCCGGATTGAAACGCACCGTGCTCGACCGCGAATTCCGCCGGCTCGTCGTCGCGCGCCCGACCATTTCCATGGGCAAGGAACTTGGCTTTCTTCCGGGTTCGCTTGAGGAAAAACTCGCGCCGTGGATGCAGCCGATCCATGACGCGCTCGAAATGTTGAGCGACCTCAACATGGGCCACGACCATCGCCGCAGTGGCGACCTCATGCGAAGCGGCGCGATTGTCGTCGAGGCGTTGAGTTACATCCGCGGTCGCAGCATCGCCAACCAGTTCATGGTCATTGACGAGGCGCAAAACCTGACGCCGCTCGAGGCCAAGACCATCATCACTCGCGTCGGCAACGGGACGAAAATCATTTTCACCGGCGATCCGTATCAGATTGACAATCCGTATGTGGACTCGTCGTCGAACGGATTCAATTACATCGTCAGCCGTTTCCGCGACCAGGCCATCGCCGCGCACATCGAATTGCAGAAAGGCGAGCGCTCGGAACTGGCGGAACTTGCTGCGAATATTTTATGAATTTTGCCAGTTGACAAATTGCCGTTGCCGACGGATTTTCGGTTTAGCTGGGAAACTCGCAGCAGACCATGATCTCAAACGAACGACCATCACCATTCGGACGGCGGCCTTATCAAGGCCAGAGTCAAGGTTACGGCCAGCCCAAGCCGCAGGTGCTGGAGGACACGCTGAAATCCGAGACGATTCAGATTGAGCGCAAAACTTTCGTCCTCACGCTCAAGGAAAACCCGCGCGGACGATTTTTGCGCATCACCGAGGACGTCGGCGGACGGCGCGACACGATTATTATTCCTTCAACTGGTCTGGAAGATTTCAAAAAGCTCGTGAATGAAATGGTGAAGGCGTCAAATGAAATCCCGCAAAAGGCTCAATAGAAAAGATCGTGAATAAACAGAAAAAATCAGATTGGAATTTTCCAGCAGACTTGGCTGCATTGTTCAAGTTTGATCTCATTCTTCCAATAATTGCGGTTGGGGCGACTTGCTTACTCTTATTGTTGAACTTTCTCAAAACTGAAAGCGCACTTATTTTATTCTATGTCGCGTTAGGAATAGGCTCTTTGGGAATTTTTCTGCTTTTCTTTGCGCGATTACCGCTTTACCGGCAACACCGCTTTTGGACTTTTGGCCCGCGCGAACTTCCAAACTTAAATCGCAAATTTTATTGGCTTTCGTATTTGATCGTCGTTGCCAGCGTTTTGTTGTTTCTGAGTATTTGGTTGAGAGTAAAATAAAGAATCTGAAACCAACTCGGATTTCTGATTCCTATTTTCCGGGTTTCCTAATTCGCTTCTTCGAAGCTTGACGGTTGTTTAATTTTATTTTGGCCGGTTTGCTCTTCGACTTCACCCGCGCCGCGTCGCCCCAAAGTCCTTCCATGTCGTAACGCTCGCGCGCGTCCGAGCGCATGACGTGGACAATCACGTCGAAAAAATCCAGGATCACCCACGCGCCCTGCATCGAGCCGTCCTTGCGCAGCGGGCGCAGATCATGCTCGTCGCGCAGCCGGTCGGTGATCTCGTCCACGATGGCGCGCAAATGCGGTTCGCTCGTGCCGGACGCGATCACAAAATAATCCGTCACGGACGACAGATCGCGCACGTCGAGTATGACGATGTTCTCCGCTTTTTTGTTCTCCGCGAAATCGCGGCAAAGCTGCGCCAGTTTTTTTGAATCCATAGTTACCTGAAGAATTTAACCACAGATGGGCACGGATGAACACGGATAAAATTCAAATGTAAAGTTTGGCCGAATAAATTGCGCCGGCCACGAACGGCGGCACGAGATTTTCAATCGGCAGATTGGCTTTGACGCGGGCGCGGATTTGCGACGAGGAAATTTCAATTGGAAAACCTATCAAAATTTTCCCGCGAAATGGTTTCGGAAATGGCGCCTGTGATTCTCCCGGTCGCGGAACGGCCACAAATTCCGCGAGCGTTGCCAGTTCATCCACTTCACGCCATTCGTTCAATTTCGAAATGTTGTCCGCGCCGATGAGATAAAAAAGTTTTGCCGCCGGAAATCGCTTTGCGTAGTCGCGCAAGGTTTCAATTGAATAGGAAATTCCACCGCGCCGGATTTCCTGCCCGTCAATTTCGCAATTTACTTTTCCGACGAGCGCGAGCCGGAGCAGTTGCAGACGGATTTGCGCCGGCGCAATTTGATTTTCAGATTTGAACGGCGATTGAGCGGCGGGAACAAAAAACAATCTGTCCAACCCGAGTTCTTCCACCGCCGCCTGCGCGACGAGCAGATGGCCGATGTGAACCGGGTCGAACGTGCCGCCAAATAATCCGATCTTCATTCTTAATGCACGATGAGATTGCTTTTCCAGGCACAATCGTAAATCGTAAATCACAAATCGTAAATGCAAATGACCCGTCATTGCCACAATTGCGGCGAACCCTGGACGCTGGGCGGCCAGCCGGGGCGCGGCGAGACGTGCATGAAATGCCGCGCGGATCTGCGCGTCTGCCTGAATTGCACGCATTACGATCCGCGCATCGCGCAGCAATGCCGCGAGCGTCGCGCGGAGCCGGTTCTGGAAAAGGCCGCTGGAAATTTCTGCGAGTATTTTGATTTCATCCGCCGCAACTGGCCGCCAAAATCGGAGACGAACAAACGCGAGACCGCTGCGCGCGAGCATTTGAAAAAATTGCTGGGCGATTAAGCCCCCACTGAAAAATCATGGACGTCACCATCGTCATTCCTGTCTTTAACCAACTGCATTTCACGCGGCAGTGCCTTGAAAGCCTCAACGCGGCGGGCTGCAACGATTCGATGATTGTCGTCATCAACAACGCCTCGACGGACGGGACGGCGGAATTTCTGGCGACGCGACCGAAGTTGTGCGTGATTCACAATCCTGAAAACCGTGCGTGTTCAGCCGCGTGGAACCAGGGTTTTGAGGCCGGCAAAACGAAGTGGACGGTTTTTCTCAACAATGACACGGTCGTGCCGGCCGGCTGGCTGGAAAGCCTCTTGAATTTCGCGGAAAAAAACGGCGTGGACATCGCAAGTCCGGGCATGGGCGAGGGCGATCTGGATTATGACCTGTCCCTTTACGCCCACGAATATGTCGCCAGCATGAAGGCCGTGCAACGGCGCGGAACCGCCTCTGGCGTTTGCTTCATGGTCGCGCGAAGTGTGTTCGAGGTGATTGGGAATTTTGACGAGAATTTCAACAAGGGCGGGAACGAGGACACGGATTTTTTCTGGCGGGCGCAAAAAGCGGGCATCAAGATGGCCGTCAGCGGCTGCACCTACATCCATCATTTTGGCAGCGTGACGCAGAAGGCTCTCAAAACTGCGCGCGGCTCGACGCGCGCGGAAACGGTCGGATATTTTCGCAGGAAATGGAAAATCAACTGGGCGCAGCGGCGCTGGAACCGGATCCGCCGGAAAACGGCCGGCAACTGGCGAAAAATTTTCGAGCGGCTGTGGCACGGACACACGCTGCTGGAATTGCGCGTGGCGGGGAAAATCCGTTATTACTACCATTGAACCGCGCGATGAAAAAAACCTGCGAATGAAAATCAGCGGCTTCACATTTTTGCGGAACGGGCGGAAGCTCGGCTATCCGTTCGCCGAATCCATCCGCTCCATTTTGCCGCTGGTGGATGAATTTGTCGTCGCGCTCGGCCCGTGTGACGATGACACGGAAAAATTGCTGCTGGAAATTGGCGATCCGAAAATCCGCATTATTCCGACGCAATGGAACGAACGGCTGCGCGGCGATTACAGCGTGGGCGGTTTTGTCTATGGCCAGCAAAAATCCATCGCGCTGTTCAATTGCACTGGCGACTGGGCGTTTTACCTCGAAGCCGACGAGGTCATCCACGAAAATGACCTGCCGAAAATCCGCGCGGCGATGGAAAAATATCTGGATGACGGACGTGTCGAGGCGCTGGCGTTCGACTACCTGCATTTTTACGGCAACGTGAACACCTTCGCGTGGTCGCCGCGCTGGTATCGCAGCGAGGTGCGGATCATCCGCAATACGATTCCCGCGTGGTCGTCCGAGGCGCTTTTTTTCAACGTGCTTGCCGGACACAAAAAATCGCGCCATCCGCGCGCGGCGCACACGGGCGCGACGGTTTATCATTACGGCTGGGCGCGGAGCGAGGCACAGATGAACCTGAAAGTTTCCGCCATCGGAAAATACTGGGAGAAAAATTTGAAGCCTTCGGCGTCCGTTGACTACGCGCAAATTGATCCGGCCACGCTCAAATTATTTGAAGGCACGCATCCAAAAGCCGTGCAGAAATGGCTGCCAAAGGCGGACGGGATTTTTCAGGCCGACCCGGATCACAAGCTGACTTCGCGCGAAAAAAAACACCGCGTCATGTTGAGACTCGAGCAATGGTTCGGGCTGCGGTTCAACAAAAAACATTACCGCCTTGTCCGCTGAAGGCCGACAAACTGCTCGCCTTGCTCGGCGTGTGCGCGCATAATTGCCGAAACCATGCTCGTTTTTCTAGGCAGGCTCTGGCAACTGGTGAGGCCGTATCGCGTGCGCCTGTTCATGGGCGTGGCGGCGGGAATCATCAGCGGCCTGATTTCGCCACTGTTGATCTTGACGATCATGTTTGTGTATGGCGCGGTATTTCCAACGGCAGATTCAGCCACCTCCGTGCAATTGCCGATCCGCCGGATGCCCGGCTTCATGCAAGATTGGTTTGAATCGGCGCGCGGGGCGCTGCAAACCAGCAACCTGCATGAGCATCCGTGGGCATTGGCGGCGCTCATCGGTGCAATTCCATTCATCATGCTTTTGCGCGGCGTGTTCGGTTATCTGGACGTTTATTGCCTGCAATGGGTTTCGAGCCGTGCCGTGACCGATCTGCGCACACGGCTGTTCGCGCACCTGCTGAATTTGTCCACGGGTTTTTACACGGAAAATCCCACGGGCAAGCTCCTCGCGCGCCTGATGAATGACACGGGCGCGCTGCAAATGATTTTGAGCAACGCAACGAGCGTCATCGTCCGGGACCCGATCACTCTCTTGAGCTTGCTGGCCATGCTGCTCTGGCAGCAGCCCAAGCTGACGATCATCACCTTGGTGGCGCTGCCGTTGTGCATCATTCCAATCATCATTTTTGGCCGCAAAGTCCGCCTCTCCAGCCGCGCAACGCAGACGCAATCCGCCGATTTGACGCAAATCATAATGGAAGCCTTCACCGGCCACCGCGTCGTCAAGGCATACAGCCTCGAAAACATCGTGGCCGAACAGTTCCGCAACACCGCCCGCAAATCCATCGGACATTATATGCGCATGGTGCGCGCGAACGAAATTCCCGGGCCGCTCATCGAGTTTTTCGGCGCGTGCGGCGTGGGATTACTGCTGGCGTATTTGATTTTTTTCTCGCCCGGATCACACCCAGACCCCACCAAGTTCATGCAACTGATCCTCAGCGTTTTCATGATGTATGCGCCCATGAAAAATCTCACGCGGCTGCAAAATCAGATCATCCAGGCGCGCGCCGCCAGCGAGCGCGCCTTTGCCCTGCTCGCAACCAAAAATGCCGTGCCGGAACCCGCGCAGCCGCGCCCATTGCAATCCGGCGCGGAAATCCAGTTTGACCACGTCAGTTTTGCTTATGGCGACAAAGTTGTTCTTCACGACATCAATCTCCAGATCAAATCCGGGCAGCTCATCGCGCTTGTCGGCGCAAGCGGCGCGGGCAAGACAACGCTCTCCAACCTGCTCCTCCGTTTCTACGACCCGTTAAGCGGCGCAATCCGCATCGGCGGCGTGGACATCCGTGAAGCCGCCGCGCGCGACCTGCGAAACCAGATTGCCGTCGTCGCACAGGAAAATATTTTGTTCAACGAAACCATCCGCCGGAACATCGAGCTTGGCCGCATCGGCGCAACGGACGCAGAAATCATCGCCGCCGCCAAACATGCGCACGCACATGAATTCATCACGGAAAACCCGGAAGGTTACAATGCCGTCATCGGCGAAAAAGGCGTGAAGCTTTCTGGCGGCCAGCGCCAGCGCATCGCCATCGCCCGCGCCGTTTTGAAAAACGCGCCTATTCTCATCCTCGACGAAGCCACCAACGCCCTCGACACGGAATCCGAACGCGCCGTGCAGTCCGCGCTGGATGGATTGATGAAAGGCCGCACGACGTTGTGCATCGCGCACCGGTTCTCGACCATCCTGCACGCGGATTTGATCGTCGTCATGGAACAGGGGCGCATCATCGAAACCGGAAGGCACGACGGGTTGATCGAGCGCGGCGGCGTCTATAAAAAACTTTACGCGATGCAGTTTCAATCGTGACGAACGCGCATTTGTCCAACGAGAAACGTCCTATGATAGCCCCAAAAGCCAGCGTCCTGATTCCGACATATAATTATGCGCGGTATTTGCCGGAGGCGATTGAATCCATCCTCGGACAGGATTATCAGGATTTCGAATTGCTCATCAGCGATGACTGTTCGACGGACAATTCCGCCGAGGTAATTGCCCGCTACGCCGCCAAGGACAACCGCATTCGCTTTCACGTTCATCCGGCGAATCTCGGCATGGTGCAAAACTGGAACTGGTGCCTGTCACAGGCGCGCGGAGAATACGTTAAATTTATTTTCGGCGATGACAAACTGCTCTCATCTTCGGCCATCAGCCAAATGGCCGGCCTGATGGAAAGCGATCCTGCCATCTCACTGGTCGCGTCCGCTTCGGAAGTGATTGATGCGCACTCGCGGGTGATTGAGACTCGGAACTATTTTCAAGATGGAGTGTGGGACGGAAAAAAAATCATCGTGCGCTGCCTGGAGCGTCCTGCAAATTTGATTGGTGAACCGACGCTCGTGATGTTCCGAAATCCGCAGGACGCGCGCGGATATGACTCGCGTTACAGCCAGTTTGTGGATATGGAGATGTGGTTTCATCTGCTGGAGAACGGAAAATTCGGCTATCTCGCCGAGACGCTCTGCGCGTTCCGCCAGCACGCAATGCAGCAGACCAGATTCAATCAAAAAAGAGGCCACACGAAAAACGAGAGCTTACAATTGCTGGAAGAATATTTCGCCAAACCATGGCTGCGGAAAATGACCACACGACAGATGCTCTTTGCCCAAATCCATGCGCTCCGAAGATTGCCCGCCGCGAAAACGAGCGCCACCCTTGCGGAAATGAAGCAGATGCTGGGTTCAGGCTGGCATGCCATCTTCTGGATCAAGCACAAAATTAACCGATGTAAAAAATTGTGGAGTTCCTCAGGAAATATGTCGCGCCCACAAACTGTCCCTTTGAATAAATGCGCGCAAGCGGATGAATCCATCTATGAATAAACTGCCGTTTTCTTCTCAATCCTGCTGCCCGGTATGCCACGCCTGCGACTGTTCTTTCTGGACGCGCGGTCGCGACCGCCTGCTGCGCATCACCGATGATGAATTTATTTATTTGCGCTGCGGCGCGTGCGGCGCGTGTTTCCAGGCCGCGCCGCCAGCCCCGGCGGAGATCTCAAAATTTTATCCGTCCGACTACGGGCCATATCAAAAATGGAAACAAACGGCCACGCCGGGATTTTTTCGCAAGGCGACTGGCAAATTGTTGAACTCCGGAACGCGCAAGCTGCGGCATCGCCTGAAAGCGCTTTATCAACCGCCGCGTGGATATTCCGTTTTTCTCGACTATGGCTGCGGCTCGGAAAAATTTCTTGGCACAGCAAAACACAAAGGCTGGCGGACCATCGGCGTGGATTTTTCCGAATCCGTTGTCGAAAAAGTCAAGGCTGCCGGGCATGGCGGTTTAATCGCCGGCGAAAAATTGTGGCGGGAAATTCCTGACGAATCGCTGACGCTGGTGCGGATGAATCATGTCATCGAACACCTTTACGATCCGGCCGACGTGCTGCAACATTTATTCCGTAAATTGAAGCCCGGCGGCAGGTTGCATCTGGCCACGCCTAACCCCGCAGGTTTGGGCAGCCGGCTTTTCGGCAGCCGCTGGCTGGGCTTGGATTGTCCGCGGCACATCATTTTATTTTCGCCGCAGCTCGTCGCGGATTGCCTGAAGAAGGCCGGTTTTCAATCCGTTGAAATTTTTCCGGAATTCGTCACGAAGGACGTCGCTCGCAGCGCGGGATTTTTGCTCGCAGATATGGGCTGGATGAAGCACGAAAAAATCCCCAGTCTCGTTGACGCGCCGCTTGGCGTCGCCGTGCTGGCGCTGCCATGCTTCATCGCCGCCAAAATAAATTTATGCGACCGTTATCACGTCATCGCGCAAAAGTGTTGACACGGATGCAGGGTTGTGGAAAACAAACAGCGCGATGGGCGATAAAAACCAACTCGAATGGGTGCGAACCAACCGACACCTGGCAAATCCTCCAATCCTCGAAATCGGTTCGCGCCATTACGCCACCAAATCGGCGATTGGTTATCGAAGCCTGTTCGACGGCTTGGAATATGTTGGCGTGGATATGTCGGAGGGGAACAATGTGGACATGGTGGTTGATTTCACGGCGGATTTTTCAGTTGTTCGTGAGAAGCTGGGGCGGGAGTTCGGGGCGATCATCTGTTGCAGCGTCATTGAGCATGTGGACAACATATTCAAGTTCGCGCAGAATCTGACGCGTATCACCAAACCGGGCGGCACGCTCTTTCTTTCCGCGCCTTTTACATGGCGGTTTCATGGATATCCGAATGATTTCTGGCGGTTCACGCCGGCCGGACTCAAATACCTTTTCCCGGATTTTGATTTTGCAAAAGAATTGAACAGCATCACCTCCAATGCCTTCGGAGAAAGTGCCGGTTTTGATGAAGATCCAAATCAATTCGTTGTCTATCGCGGATCTATAACGTCTGAGGAATCGAAAGTCCGTCCGCCGCCGTCAGTCTCGCCGATAGGGCCGCCGCCACGAATGTTCACTCGCGCCCCATATTTGCTGGTGCCCAGCATGATCAACCTCGTCGGCACCAAAAAGCCCAAGACCGCTTGATCTGGCGTTGCTTCATCGCCGCCAAAATAAATTTTCTTACGTCATCGCGCAAAAGCATTGACGGCGGCGGAAGACGCCGAATAAAGTCAATCCATGAAACCGACCGTGTTCATTCATACGAATCCCGTTCAAATGATCGGCGCGAAAATGTCGGAGTATTCGCTTCGCAAAGCCTCGCGGAACAACGAGAAGTTTGACGTGCGTATCCTGAATCTGGTAGATTATCCGCACCTGACCAAACGTCAGAGCGAGACTTACATCCGCAAAGGCGCCGTCGTGACCTGGAACAACCGCGACCTGCAATCGTTCAGCCTGATCCGTTTTCTGCCGCCGCAGGAAATGGGTTTTCAAGGACGCGCACTGGTGCTCGACCCGGACATTTTCGCCGTGGCTGACGTTTGGGAATTGCTGAACCGCGACATGGGCGGAAAAAAAATCGTCTGCCGCCTCATCAAATCGGACAATGGAAAACCTTATTACGCGACCAGCGCCATGCTGCTGGATTGCGGGCAACTGCCGCATTGGGACTGGAACAAAAAAATTGACCGGTTGTTCGCGCACAAGCTGGATTACGGCGACTGGATTTTTTTGCGCGACGAAGACCCGAACACCATTTTGGAATTGGAAGAGGAATGGAACCATTTCGACACGCTCAACGAAAAAACCAAATTGCTGCACAACACAGAGCGCTCGACGCAGCCGTGGAAAACCGGTTTGCCTGTGGATTACAACATGAATTACCGCACCGCACCGGCCAGGCGCGGCTTTTGGAGCTGGCTTTCGCCCGCCAAAAAAGCGCCGGTGCAGACGGAAGAAAAATACCTCAAGCATCCCGATTCAAATCAGGAGCGTTTTTGCATCAATCTGATGAAGGAATGTCTGGACAACAAAGTTTTCACGGAGGATTTCTTGAAGGACGAAATGCAAAAACAACATGTGCGGCCTGATGTGCTTGATCTTTTGCAGAAAAGTTGATTCGTGCCATGAATTACGTCAGCCAACTCTACGGTGCGCACAAGGGCGCGGACATATATGTGGTCGGCACAGGCACGAGTTTGCGCGTCTTCCCGCTTTCGTTTCTGGAGGACAAAATAACCATCGGGCTGAACCAGGCGTGGCAAATGTTGCCCGTCAAATACGGCATCACGATTCGCCCCGAACTGAACATCCCTGAATTTCTGACGGGCGAATCACGCGAAGAAATCGTGTGGATCACAAAATACATCAAGTTCACCACGCCCAAACAAAGAAAATTTGCCGAAACCCACGCAGCGCGATTCTACTATTTTGATTTTGTGCGGCCCGAGAACAAGGAGAGCCTGATCCAAGGGCAGGCCAGCGTGGCCGGGCGCAATCTGGACTGGCTTCGCAGACCGGTTGAAAATTATCTTTATCTTTGGAGTTCGATTTCGCAGTCGGCGGTGAATCTGGCGACGAACATGGGCGCGAAAAACATCATCCTCGTCGGTTGCGACAATGCCCCGCTGGCGGACAATCATCACGCGCACGCACAGCACACTTTATGGGCCGGCAACGATCCGAATGTGCGCTACCGTGAATATTACGAAGGCTTGCGCGAAATCCGGGAGGCGTTGCGCGAACGCAAAATCAATTTGTTGAGCGCGACGCCGTTTCTGCGCATCGGCGACTGCGCGGAAGAATTCGCCGGTTTGTGCAGGCAATTGAACCAGCCCGATTTCATTGATAACGGCGACATTTCGAGAAAAATGGGACTGGACCGGCCTTCACAAAAAAGCCCGATCTGACCAGTGACGATCAATACAGCATTGAACCGAGCAGATCAGACCATTGTTGGACCGTGCGCTTATCGTGATACTTGTTTTGGATATAAGCCTGGGCATTTTTGACAGACGCGCGGCCTGATTCAGGATTTTCAATGTAAGCGCGGATATTCTTTTGCCAGTCACCGAAGGGAACAAAACCGGAAAATTCTTCGTAGCTTGGGATTTTATCCGCCACGACCGGAATGCCCAAGCGCAGCGACAGCAACAAACGATTGTTGGTTTTGCAAACAGTGAAAGGATTTTTGGAAATCGGCAGCAGGCAAACGTCATGCTGTTGAAAAATGGCGCGGAAGGAATCCCTGTTCCATTTGTAAAAGCGCACCGGAAATTTTACATCGCGAATCTGCTTCTCAAATTTGTCTTTGGAATTGCTCAGGACTGTCAAGGAAACGGGCATTGAAACATTCAACTCGTTCAGTTCCGAGACGATCGCCGCAAGGTTTATTAAACCGAACGGCGGATCTTCGGATCCTGCGGTTCCAAACCAGACCAGCCGCACGCACTTGGAAAAACGATGATGCCAAAGGCCGAATTTACGGATGAAAAAATTTCGCAATCCGTTTTCGGAAAAATCTTCCATGGCGTCGTCAATCACGGCCGTCGTTTTTTGAGGGATCAGTTTCGCCAGTTCGGATGTCGAAACCGAAACCATGTCGGCCAGTTCAACCATCTGTTCAAGGCGGTGGAGTTCTTCGGCGCGATTAGGCTGGTGGGTCATTCGATAAAAATGATTGTCGCACAGGTCGAAGACGATTTTTGCCTTGCGCGCCTTGAGTTGCCGGGCCAGCCCTATGTCTTCCGTTGTGTAGGCTTTTTGGAAGACAACCAACTTGTAATCGTTCAAACGAGAAATTTCAAAAAGCTCGCAAGGCCAGCCGGCCTGCTTGAGCTGCGCGCATGGCACGAAGCAGCGCAGGCGCGCGCTGGCAGTATTTGAATCCCACGAAAATGGCTTCCAACCGATCACAATTAAAACGCCACTTTTGGATGCTTGAAGGAAACAAGTCGAGCAAAAAATCAAAGGCAGCCGGCGAAGCGCAATCATTTATCGCCTTGCCTAATTTGGCCGGAGTTGGCATTAAGCGCCGTGATCCGTCGGGCAAGAATTGCAGAATTTTCAGGGGTAGATCAAATGTCATTGCGCGGCAGCAGGCAGCAGCTTGAATTTGAGCGGCAAACCAATTATGAAAGAATTAAAACAGTGGTGGTCGGAAATCAACGGTGGCAAAGGCTCATGGCTTGTCTTGGGCAAAGGCCTGTCACTGGATCGCAGGAATGAATTTGACTTGGGCGCGTTTCGCAAATTATCGCTCAACCACGTCGTCCGCGAAATGCCCGTTGAAGTGGCCAGCGTCATTGACATTGATGTCGTGGGCGATTGCGCGGAGGCGATTGACCGCAACGCCAGATTTCTTTTGATGCCTCGCTATCCGCACGTCAAGCACGAGGCGGCAAAACGTCCGCTCGAAACTTTTTTCGACGAATTTCCAATTCTCAAAAAGCTCGACCGCGAGAACCGGCTTGTGTGGTATAACTTTGCCTCCTCGGAACAGCAGGAGACCGGTTCGCCAAAAATTCCAAATGGCTATTTCAGCGCGGAAGTGATGATCAGCCTGCTGGCGGCGGCCGGCGCGAAATCCATCCGCACGCTCGGCGTGGACGGCGGCAGCGCCTACGCGCCGCAATTCAAAGACCTCGACGACAAAACGCGCCTCGCCAACGGCCACAATACTTTCGACCTCCAGTTTGACGGAATGATCTCGACGGTGCGGCGGCACGGGATTGATTTTGCGCCGCTCACGAGCGAAACGCCCGTGCGCATTTTCATCGGCACGGACGAAAGCCAGTTGCTCGGCGCGCACGTGCTGGAATTTTCCGTTTTGAAACATTGCGCGCTGCCGGTCGTGTTCGACCATATGCTTCATGTGAAAACTCCGATGCCCAAAGATCCGAAAAACCAGCCGCGAACAGGTTTTTCATTCAGTCGTTTTGCCATTCCAAAACTGGCTGGCTATCGCGGACGCGCGGTTTATCTGGATGCAGACATGCTCGTGCTGCGGAATTTCCAGGATTTATGGGACCGGCCTTTTAACGGCGCGACCGTGCTGCATTGCGCCACGTCCGATCCGAAACGCCCGAAACAATTCGCCGTGCTTTTGCTGGATTGTTCGCGCTTGAAATGGGACTTGAACGAAATCGTGCGCGGGCTGGACGAAGGCCGCTATAATTACGATCAATTGATGAAGGAAGTTTGCCTGGAACCGGCAGACACCGTCCGCGCCGCGTTGCCGCCGGAATGGAATTCACTGGAAGAATATGCGCCCGGCAAAACAAATTTGATCCATTACACGGACATGCACACGCAGCCGTGGGTAAGCCGGAAGAACCGCAACGGCGCGCTTTGGGCCGGCCATTTGCGCGAGGCGCTGGACTCCGGCTATGTCACATGGAAAGAAGTGCAGGACGCGGTCGAGATCGGGTTCATCCGTCCGTCTTTGCTTTGGGAATTGAACGCGTCGCGGCGCAAGTTTGCATCCATTTTGGGTCCGGTGATTGACGCGCGTTTCAAGCCGCATAAAAAACTGGCTGCGCGTCTTGGCAAAGACTTCAAAAAAAAGAAATAGCTTTTTTGGAATCACCAGCCGGGTTTCGACCGGCTGTTTTTTTCGTCTTGGGCAATAATTTAAATTCATTTTCCAAATGCCCGAAAAAATCCTCGCCATCCAGTTCAAATCCTTGGGCGATGCGGTGATGATGATTCCCGCGCTTCAGGCGATCCGGCGGCATTATCCCGGTTGCGCGCTGCACGTCCTCGCGCCGGAATCGGTCGGGCCGCTTTTGCAAAACGAACCCTCCATCACACGGCTTTGGCTGATCCCACGCGTTCGCGGACGCGCACTTTTCAAACAGAGCTGGCCGGTCATCCGCGCGTTGCGGGCGGAACGGTTTGACCGTTCGGTTGATTTTGGCGGCAACGATCGCGGGGCGATCATGAGCCTCCTGTGCGGCGCGCGCGAAAGGCTTGCTCCGCTTTACGAAAAAGGTTTTGTTGGCCGCCGTTTTTGTTGCACTCAATATGTCCCGCCGCTCACCCGCCAGGATTGCCATGAAACTACGCGTCTGCTGGATTTCTTGTCGCCTTGGGGCATCCAGCCGCCGCCTGAATCGGACATCAACATCCGATTGCACACCAGTTCCGAATGGGATGCGGCGGCGGCGGGAAAAAATTTGCCGGATGGAGCCGTCATTTGCCACATCGGTTCAAATATGGCGAAAAAAGAATGGCCGTCCGGCCACTGGGCGGCGTTTCATCGGATGGCCACAACCGCCGGCTTCAAATTAATTTTCACCATGGGCGCCAATCCGCGCGAAATGGCGCTGTTGCAGGAGTTGAAAAATCTTGTTCCTGAAATCATCGCGCTGCCGCCCACGAATCTCGCCACGCTGCTGGCTGTAATCAAGCGCGCCAGCGCCTGCATTTCCAACGACACCGGCCCGATGCATTTCGCCGCCGGGCTGGGCGTGCCGACCATCGGGCTGTTCGGATCCACGTCGCCGACACGCTGGCGTCCAGTCGGCGCGCAACACCGCGTCATCCAGAGACCAAAATGCACCTGCGACGACGCCTCCCATTTTTGCACCAGCCCGCGCCATTGCATGGCCGGAATTTCACCGGAACAAGTCTTTGCCGCGCTGGAAAATATTTTAGCGACGACGTGAGCTTCAAATTCGCCGGAAATCCGCCAGTTCATAAAAATTTTACTTCTGAAGCTTGGTCTCCCGGCGATTAGAAGTTAAATTATTTTCATGTCGCACGCCGATTTTGTTCATCTTCATCTGCACACCGAGTATTCATTGCTCGATGGCGCATGCCGTCTTGACCGGCTCGTGGACAAGGCGCACGAACTGAAATTTTCCTCGCTCGCCATCACCGACCACGGCGCGATGCATGGCGCGATTGAATTTTACCAGACCGCGCGTGCGAAGGGCATCAAACCCATCATCGGCTGCGAAGTTTACGTCGCGCCCGGCTCGCGATTGGAAAAAAAATCCGGCGGTGGCGGCGGCGGCGGCACACGCGATGTTTATCATCATCTCGGTTTGCTCGCGAAGGACGAAGCCGGCTACAAAAATCTCATCAAGCTCACGACCGCCGCGCATCTGGAGGGCTATTATTACAAGCCGCGCATTGACAAGGAAATCCTCGCCGCGCACAGCGAAGGGTTGATCGCGATGTCCGGCTGCCTCGCCAGTGAGATTCCTGACTGGATCATGAAAGACCAGCTGGACAAGGCGCGCGACGCCGTGGACTTTTTCAAGCAGACGCTCGGCGCGGAAAATTTTTTCCTCGAACTGCAAAACCACGGCATTCCCGAACAGGCGAAGGTCAACAATTTTTTGATCAAATGGTCGAAGGAATTTGGCCTGAAGCTCGTCGCGACGAACGACGTTCATTACATCAACAAAAGCGATTCGCACGCGCACGATTGTCTCGTTTGCATCGGCACACAGGATTTGTTGAGCAATCCGAAGCGGATGAGCGCGAGCTATGCGCCGGAACAATTTTTACGCTGGTGACGCCCACGCGTTTGACGGGCCGGTCGCCGGAATGCGTTGGCGTGGTGGCGATTTTTTCGAGAACGTCGTCGCCTTTGATGAGCCTGCCGAATGCGGTGTATTGGCGGTCGAGAAAACGCGGGTCGCCGTGGCAGATGAAAAATTGCGAGCCGGCGGAATTGGGATCGTTGGAGCGCGCCATCGAGAGGACGCCGCGAACGTGGGCCTTGTCGTTGAACTCGGCCTTGATCGTGTGGCCGGAGCCGCCGGTGCCCCAGGCGTGTTCCTTGCCTGCGTCCTTCGTCAGCGGGTCGCCACCTTGGATCATGAAGCCTTTGATGACGCGATGAAATGCCGTGCCGTCGTAAAATCCAGTTTGCGCGAGTTTCTTGAAATTCTCGACGTGGCCGGGCGCGACGTCCGGCCAGAATTCGACGACCATGTCGCCTTCGGTGGTGCTGATGACTGCGAGTTCGCTCATAAATGATTTGATTTGGAAATTATTTTACGGAATCGGCGGGAAGGATGGTTGCGGACTTGATGTAATCGAGGTTCGGAAAATCTTTTTTCAAGTAAGCATTGCCTTCCATTTGGATGCGCTGCTGATCTGGCCCGCGACCGTTCGGAGAACCTTCGCCATATTCGCTATTGATTTTGGCCACCACGTCCATGCCTTCAATCACATTGCCGAAAGGTGCGAAGCCCTGCCCGTCGAGGCCGGTGTTGTTTCCGAAGTTGATGAACAACTGTGTGGTGCGCGTGTTGGGGCCTGCGGTGGCGAAGGTGATTGTGCCGCGTGTGTTGCTGCCCTTGACCGGATCGTCGGTGATGTTTGCGTCACGCCATTTTGCGGAAACTGCGGGATCGCCATGAATTCCGAATTGAACCATGAAGCCGGGAATCACGCGAAAGAAGGCGATGTCCGTGAAATAGCCGGACTTGACCAAATTGTAAAAACGGTCCGCGCCGTTGGGCGCGAGCGAGCGGGCGACTTCAACGGTGAACTTGCCCTTGGTCGTGTCGAACTGCGCCTTGAAAGTTTCCGGCGCCTTCTCGGTGAGCTTGGCGGGATCATCAAATCCTGCCGCGACGGACGCCGGCGTTTTGTCCTGCGGCGGATTATTGGTTGCAGTCTGGTCGGTTTGGGTGCATGAAACCAGCGCGAAACTCGCGGCGATTCCAAGGGCGCAGACAAAAATCATTGCTTTCATGGCGCGGATTTTTCCACGCGCGCGGCAAAAAGTCACGCCGTAAATTATTTTTTCCTCATCGAGCGCGTGATGAGGCTGGCGTGGCCGGATTGGCGCGAACGGCGCAGAATAAATGCTGTCAATCCACCCGCCGCGACCAAAAGCGCGACGCCAATTGCCAGCGCGCCGCCGCCGCCCAGCCCGGATTTTTCCGGCGGCAACGCCGATGCATTGGTTTCTGCCGCCGGGATTTTATCCGGGGCAAAGACGGCGCTGGTTTCCGCAGCCAAATTTGTTTCTGCCGTTGAAATTATTTCCGGGGCGGAGACGGCGTTGGTTTCTGGAACCGGATTTGTCAGCGCGACGGGCAATGGCGAATTGGTCATCTCCAATTTCGGCGCGGGCGGCGCAGGCGGCGGCTTTGCCTCCGAGTTTGTGTTGATCATGATGATTGACTGCATGACAACTCGCTTCGGAGGCGCGGGCGGCGGTTGAATGGGCGGCGCGGGCGGCGCGGGCGGCGGCGGCAGCGGCGGGAAATCGGGAAAACTCAACGGCGTGGGGGGGAAATCCAGCGTGCATCCGATGTATTGCCCCAATTGCGCGCGGAGCACGATGACAAACGGCTGGCGCGCCTTTTTTTGTTCAGCCTGCCGCCGCTGGAGAATGGGATTGATCTTGTCGTCATACGGCGTCCCGCTGACCGCGGTTTCGCCGTCAAAAAAAATCAGCACCGTCAGCCGTTCCGAATTCGTTACGACTTCGTTCAGCCACGGCTGCAAGGAGCCAAAGCTGGTGTCATTGGCATAATGCTGTTTTTCAACGAATGAATTGATGTCTGCCGCGATCGTCGCCGCCTCGGATGGCAACCAGTATTGCAACGGGAACTGATCCGTCCGCAAATCCTTGTCGAACGCCCACACGCCGATGCTGTCGCCCGACTGCAACTGCCCGATAAAGCTCGTCAGGAAAAGATTGTCCAGCGTTTTCTGCTCCGCCGTCACGCGCTTTTTCATGTCCGCCGAAGTGTCGAAAATGAGCAGGAAACGATTTTCGACCGGCCGCCGCTCGTCCGTCTGGGCGCGCGCCGCCGGAATTAAAAAAATTCCCGCAAGCAGCGCGGCGAAAATCCGCCCGCGCAAAAATGAATGGCCGGGATGTTTCTGTTTTTCCATTGGCGTTGCTTCAGCGCGACCGGTTAAAACGGTTCCGCTCCGCGCGGTTGTGGTTCTTCAACTCGTCCTTCAGTTCCGCCAGCGCCCCGCCGATCATGCAGATGAAATTCGCGCAGCTCGCCACCGACCCGCCAAACCCGCTTACCATGTCGCGCTCCGCATGGTCGTCCGTCACGACGAGGACTTCGCCGTAACTTTGAAAACGATGCGCCGCGCGCTCGATCATGTCGTCCGCCGTTTGTCCCGCGCGCGAAAATAAAACCTCCACGTCGCGGCTCGATTCGCTTTTCGGCGTGTTGGGCGGCGCGCCCGAACCGTCGAAAAAAATTGTGACCGGTTCGCCCGTCGCATCGTGATATTGCGTCAGGATTTGCACCAGTTCGTCCCGCGCGAGCGCGGAGTGGCGCGGCGCACCTTCCGCCAGTTCCGGCCAGTTGTGCAACAGGCTGTAGCCGTCAACAAGGATTCGCACGAGCGCCATGAACGCAGTCTAAAGTCCAAGGCCCAAAGTCCAAAGCCTAAATTCAACGGCGCGGCTGGCTTGACTTTGGACTTCGGACTTCGGACTTTGGACTCAATGACTGTTTTCCCGAAATCAAACCGCCGCATCGCCGTGCTCGCGCTGTTCATACTCGCGCTCGACCAGTTCACCAAATGGCTCGTTCTGGAAACGCTGCCCGAATTTCAGGAAAAAATCATCATTCCAGGGTTCTTCAAATTCGTCCACTGGGGCAACACCGGCGCGGCGTGGAGCCTGTTTCGGGGCAACAACGGCGCGCTCGCGCTCGTCGCCCTGTTCGCGCTCGTCGCGCTGTTTCTCACGCGGCGCCATTTCGATTCGCACACGCTGTCGGGGCAGATCGCGTTCGGACTCATCTTCGGCGGCATCGCTGGAAATCTCACCGACCGGCTTTTGCCCGGACGCCATGCCGTCGTGGATTTCATTTATTTTTATATGCACCGGCGCGGCGGCGGTGAAATCGGATTCCCCGCGTTCAACATCGCCGACAGCGCCATTTGCACCGGCGTCGGATTGATTTTCCTCATCACCTGGAAAAATGAACACGCGCCGAAATCCGCAGAATCCAAATGAAAACTTTTTCCGCAGATTTCGTCGATGAACGCAGATTAAAAACAAGTCATAAATTTAATCTGCGAAAATCTGTGTAATCTGCGGATGAAAAATCGAACTGAAAATTTTACCGTCGAAAAATCGCTTCCGAAAGAGCGGCTCGACAAATTCCTTTGCGAGAAATTTCCCACCGCCTCGCGCGGCGCGCTGCACCGGCTGATTGAAGAAGGCCACATCCGCGTCAACGGCGAAATCGTCAAGCCTACGCATCATCCGCACGCGAGCGAAAAAATTGAAGTCCATTGGCCGGAAGCCAAGCCCGCCCAGGCGCAGCCGGAAAAAATTCCGCTCGACATTCTGTTCGAGGACAAAACGCTGCTCGTCGTCAACAAACCCGCCGGACTCGTCGTGCATCCCGCCGCCGGGCACGAGGAACACACGCTCGTCAACGCGCTGCTGCATCATTGCAAAGGCTCGTTGAGCGGCATCGGCGGCGTGGCGCGGCCCGGCATCGTCCACCGGCTCGACAAGGAAACCAGCGGCTGCCTCGTCGTCGCCAAGAACGACGAGACGCACCTCGCGCTCTCGGAACAATTCGCGGCGCGCGAAGTAAAAAAGATTTACCACGCGCTCGTCTGCGGCGAACCGGGCCGCGCCACCGCCGAAATTCACGCCGCCATCGCGCGGCATCCCACGCACCGCAAACGCATGGCCGTGAGCGGCGACAGCACCGGCCGCGCCGCGCACACGAGCTACAGGATTCTCGAACGGCTTTACGCGGCGACGTTGATGGAGGCGCAGATACACACCGGGCGCACGCATCAAGTCCGCGTGCATTTCCAGTTCATCGGCCATCCGCTCGTGGGCGACGACACCTACGGCGCGCGGCAAAATGCGCGGCTGAAGGAACTGACGAATTACGCCGCGCCGCGCGTGATGCTGCACGCGCGCGAACTGTCGTTCTTTCATCCGCGCCGGAAAAAATTGATGACGTTTGAAGCGCCGCTGCCGGAGGATTTTCTGGCGGCGTTGAAATTGTTGCGGGTGAAAGGTTGAAAATCCCCGCCTTGAATTCCGTATTTCATCCGTGTTCAATCTGTGGCTAAAAACCCGTTCGCACTTTCGGCTTTGCACTTCGCGATTTGAAACTAGAATGGGTTTGTGAATTTGAACGCCGGACAATTTCCAAATTACCGCCCGCGCCGTTTGCGCTCGTCAGCGGCGTTGAGGAATCTCGTCCGCGAAACGCGGCTGGGCGTGGAGCAACTGATTCTGCCGTTGTTCGTCCGCGCCGGGCGCAAGCTGCGCCATCCCATCGCCTCCATGCCGGGCGTTTTCCAGCTTTCGCCCGACGAACTGCTGCGCGAGGCCGCGCGCGCCCATAAGCTCGGCGTCCCGGCGGTCTTGCTTTTCGGCATTCCCGATAAAAAAGATGCGAAGGCTTCCGGCGCGTTCGCAAAAAATGGAATCGTCCAGCAAACGGTGCGGCTGCTGAAGAAGGAACTGCCGTCGCTGCTCGTCATCACGGACGTGTGCCTGTGTGAATACATGGAGCACGGACATTGCGGAATCGTGTCGCGCGGAAAAATCCTGAACGACCCGACGTTGAAAGTTCTCGCGCAAACGGCTTTGAGCCACGCCGAGTCGGGCGCGGACATCGTCGCGCCGAGCGACATGATGGACGGGCGCGTTGCGGCAATCCGCGCCGCACTGGATAAAAATAATTTTTCCGACATGCCGATCATGAGCTACGCGGCAAAGTTCGCGTCGGCGTTTTACGGGCCCTTTCGCGAAGCCGCCGAGTCCGCGCCGCAATTCGGCGACCGGCGCAGCTACCAGATGGACGCGGCGAACGCGCGCGAGGCGTTGCGCGAGGTGGCGCTGGACATCCAGGAAGGCGCGGACATCGTGATGGTCAAGCCGGCGCTGGCGTATCTGGATTTGATTTATCGCGTGAAAACGGAATTCGGTTATCCGACGGCGGCGTATTCCGTGAGCGCGGAATTTTCGATGATTAAAGCGGCAGCGCAAAAAGGGTGGATTGACGAGCGCGCGGTGACTTTGGAAAGCCTGCTGGCGATGCGGCGGGCGGGTGCGGACATCCTCATCACTTACGCGGCGGTGGACGCGGCGGAGTGGCTCAAGGCGGGCTGAAGTTCCGCGCTTTTAGTTTGACCGAGGTTGCTTCTGCCGGTTAAGCTGACAATTCCTATATCGCCAATATGATCGGAACGATTCGCAAACATTCGAAATGGCTGTGGTTCATCATCATCGTCGCCACAATCGCATCATTCCTCTTTTTCTTCTCGCCCAGCCAGCGCATGGGCAATGGCGGCGCGGCCGGCAATGAAAACTTCGGCTCAATTTACGGAAAGAAAATCACGCGGGACGATTATGCCGAATCCAAGCGCGAATTTTATCTGTTCTATTATTTCCACTACGGCGAATGGCCGGACAAAATGAAGCCGGCGGATATTGACCGCGAGATTTATGTGCGCATGATGCTCGCGCAAAAGGCGGAGGACCTCGGCATATACATCGGCGATAAGGCGGCGGAAAGCGCGGCGATTGAAATGCTCCGTTCGCTCGGGCGCAACGGCCAGGCCATGCCGGAAAGCGACTTTGTCAAAGAAGTCCTGACGCCGAAAGGTTTGACAGCCGCCGATTTTGAAAATTTTGTCCGGGACGACCTTACCATCCAGCAGCTCATCCAGACATTGGGATTGTCCGCCACGCTCGTCACGCCGCAGGAGGCCACGCTGGATTACGAGCGCGAACACCGGGAAAACTCCGCGCAAATCGTCTTCTTTTCCGCTTCAAATTACCTGTCGCAGGTCAAGACCACGCCGGCAGCCGTCGCGCAATTCTACACGAACTACCTCGCCGCCTACCGCCTGCCCGACCGCGTGCAGGTCAGCTACGTCACGTTTGAAGTGACGAACTATCTCGCAAAAGCAAAAACGGAGCTTACCAACCTGGATGAAATCGTTGACAATTTTTACCGCGAACACGGTGCCGAGGCCTTTCCAGATGCCAAAACGCCTGACGAGGCAAAATCCAAAATTCGCGAGGAGGGCGTCCATCAACGCGCACTGGCGGACGCACGCGTGCAGGCGAATGAATTCGCCACCGCCGTATTCGGACTCAATCCGGACAAGCCCAAACCTGCGGATCTCGCCACCGTTGCCAAACAGAAGGGGTTGACCGTCCGCAACACCGCGCCGTTCGGCGGCCAATTCGGCCCGGACGAGTTCGTCGCGCCCGAAGGCTTCACCAAGGACGCGTTTGCGCTGACGCCCGACGAGCCGTTCGCCGGGCCGATCGCCGGCCTTAACGCCGTCTATGTCATCGCGCTCACACGGCAACTGCCAACCACAATTCCGCCGCTCGAAGAAATCCGCGCCCGCGTCACGGATGATTTCCAGATTCACGAAGCCACCCTGCTTGCGCAAAGCGCCGGGACAAATTTTGTCATCAAGCTGGCGGTCGGAAGTGCGCTCGGAAAAAGTTTCGCCACAGAATGCAAAGCCGCCGGTTTGCAGCCGCTGCCGCTGCCGCCATTCTCGCTCGACACGGAGAAACTGCCCGAACTCGGCGACCACACCAACGACCTGACGCAGCTCAAGCAGGCGGCATTTTCCACGCCGGTCGGACACACAAGCAGGTTTGAGGAGACGGACGACGGCGGCTTTGTCATTTATGTGCAGTCGCATCTGCCCATTGACCAGCCGGCCATGAAATCCGACCTTCCGAAATTCACCGCCAAACTCCAAAGCCAGCGCGAAAACGAAGGCTTTGACATCTGGCTGCAGACCGAGGCCAACCGCCAATTGCGCGACACGCCGGTCTATAAGCAGGAGGCCGCCAGCGGCGCCGCGCCCGCCCAATAGCCGTGTCGAACACGGCCATCAAACTTTCTTCGCCAGCCACGCGCGAGTTCTGGGAAATTCCGGTCCTGTTTGAAGATGAATTTCTCCTCGCGCTCGACAAACCCGCCGGACTTTTGGTTTCGCCCGAAATCGCCAGCCCGGACCGTCCGGATTTGATGAAGCTGCTTCACGCCGGAATCGCGGACAAAAAGCCGTGGGCGCGCGAACGCAATCTCGATTATTTGGACCACGCGCACAGCCTCGACGCCGAAACCAGCGGCGTGATGCTGCTCGCCAAAAGCAAACCGGCGTTCGTCGCGCTCGCCAATCTGTTCAGCTCGCAAAAAGTGTCGGAAAAATACATCGCGCTCGTTCGCGGCGAACCGCTGGAAACCCAATTTGAAGTGGACGCCAAAATCGCGCCGCATCCCGTCACGCCCGGCCTGATGCGCGTTGATTCAACGAATGGCAAGCAGTCGCAGACGAAGTTTGAAGTGCTGGAGAATTTCCCGCGCCACGGCTACGCCCTGCTGAAATGCGAGCCGCTTCTGAACCGCACGCACCAAATCCGCGTCCACGCCAGCCACGTCAATTTGAAGATCGTCGGCGACGAACTTTACGGCGGAAAATTCCTGTGGCTCTCGCGGCTGAAAAAAGATTACCGGCTGAAACCCGGCCGCGAAGAGCGCCCGCTGATTTCCCGCGTCGCGCTGCACTCGGAAGAATTGCAGTTCTCGCATCCCGTCACGAACGAAACCGTGACCATCAAAAGCGAATGGCCGAAAGATTTGAAAGTCGCGTTGAAATATCTGCGGCAATTTTCATAGGCACCTGACGGCCGGAATTTCAAGCGGTCAGTCGTTCGGTGTGTAATCAATCACGCAAACTTTTTCCAGATTTGGATCAAGATGAGTTTTACAGAAGGACTGATGCGCAGGATGCGGCAGGTAAGCGTCACGGTCTTTTGCGCTCCCGAAGGTCACGATGAAACAATGGGTGAAGCCTTCGTCAAGGTTTTCCGGGCTGGAATTTCGCCCCCATTCAAAACTTTTTACAAATGGAAGTCCGGCGCACAGCACGCGGAAGGCTTCCACGATTGCGTCCACCGTTTCCTTGCCGGTCCGGTCATGAAATTTGAAGAACACAACATGACGGTAGATGTTGCTTTGCGCGCTCATAATCTTTGCTTCAAGTTGAAACCGCCCAGTTCAAAATCGCCTTCTGCACGTGAAGCCGGTTTTCGGCCTGCGTGAAAATCGTGTCCGCGTTCGCCTCAAAAGTTTCCCCGTCAATTTCCTTGCCGCGATACGCGGGCAGGCAGTGCATCACCAGCGCGTCGGCCTTTGCGAGCTTCACGAGCTTTCGATTGATTTGATAGCCGGCCAAGATTTTTAAGCGCTCGGCTGACTCGCTTTCCTTGCCCATCGAAACCCAAACGTCCGTGTAAAGCAAATCTGCGCCCTTCACGGCGGCTTTCAAATCCTCGGTGCAAATGATTTTTCCGCCCGCGCGTTCCAGAATTTCAGCGGACGGCTGAAATTGTTTCGGCGCGGCAATTCTTAATTCAAATCCGAGTTTCGCGGCGGCAAAAATCCACGACACCGGCACGTTGCACGCGCCGTCGCCGACGAACGTCACGACCTTGCCGGAAATCGGCCCGCGCAATTCCTTGAACGTGAAAATGTCCGCGAGAATCTGGCACGGATGCTCGTCGTCGGTCAGCGCGTTGATGGTCGGAAGTTTTGAAAATTCCGCGAACACCTCGACGTCGGTTTGCGCGAACGTGCGGATGACCGCGCCGTGGATCATGCGGCCCAAAACTCGCGCGGTGTCCTTGATCGGCTCGCCCCGTCCAAGCTGGATGTCGTTCGCGTTGAGAAACATCGCCTGCCCGCCGAGTTCGCGGATGCCGACCTCGAACGAAACCCGTGTGCGCGTCGAGGATTTGCTGAAAATCAATGCCCATGTCTGCCCGGCCAGC
The DNA here is from genome assembly GCA_036510395.1 of Verrucomicrobiia bacterium. Taxonomy (GTDB): domain Bacteria; phylum Verrucomicrobiota; class Verrucomicrobiia; order Limisphaerales; family UBA11358; genus UBA11358. The sequence goes on along the minus strand of DATCDZ010000152.1, from coordinate 27,518 downwards.
GGCTTGCGATCCAGCCGCGCCCGCTCCCGCTTGAAAATCGCGGCGTCGCGCAGGATTTTCTCCATGTCCGCGCCCGGCAATTTTTCCAATGACAACAGATTTTTCACGTTTCAAAAATTTCGGGAATTCCGCCCAAAGGAATTTATTAACGCAAGACCGTCGTGGCGTCACTTCTTTTTCTTCGTTGTTTTCGCCGCGTCCGCCGCGCACCAGAGAAACCACGCCGCCGTCGTGCGGTGCGGCTTCCATTTTTCGCCGAACGCGAGCAGTTCTTTCACCGTCGGCATTTCGCGCTGTTTGTAGGCAATGCGAAATCCGCTGCGGACTCCGAAATCGTCGGCCGGCAAAACGTCTGCGCGCTCGAGTTGAAAAATCAAAAGCATCTCGACCGTCCAGCGACCGACGCCGCGGACTTCCATCAGCCGCGCCACGATTTCGTCGTCAGGCAATTCCACAATCTGACGTGAACTTGGAATCACGCCGGACAGGGCTTTTTCTGCAATGTCGCGGATGGATTTTATTTTTGCGAAGGAAAATCCGCACGCGCGGATTTGTTCGTCCGTCACATTTGCCAAATCTTCCGGGCGCGGAAACTTTCTGCCGGGAAACAGCTTTTTGAACCGCGTCAGAATCGTATTCGCCGCCATGCCGTTGAGCTGTTGGTGCGCGACGGCCATCACGAGCGATTGAAATGGAGGGCGTTTTTCCGGCGCGAGATCGCATTGGCCGTGCTCGCGGATGAGCCGGCGCATCACCGGATCGCGTTTCGACAAATGTTTGTGCGCGGCGGGAGTCATAAAATCAGAATCACGCGAGCGATTTGACGACTTCCTCGATTTTGGAAATGCCTTCGCCCGCTTCCTGCGGCTTCAAATTCAGCGGCGGCAGCAAACGGATCGTTTGATTGCCTGCGGGAATCACCATGACGCCGAGCGCGTGCAAACGGTTCGTAAATTGGATGGCCGCCGATTTTTCGCTGGCGGTAAATTTGGGAATTTTTTCTTTTTCTTGCAGTTCAAGTCCGAGCATTAAGCCCACGCCGCGCGCGTTTTTGACGACGGTCGGATAAATTTCCGCGAACCGCTTCAATTCGCTCAAAATCCACTCGCCGAGCTGGCGCGCCTGTTCATCGAGTTTTTCCGATTCGATGACCGAAAGAATTTTCAGCGCAACAGCGCAGGCGAGCGGCGTGCCGCCGTAAGTCGTGCCATGCGTTCCCGCGCCGAGCAAATCTTGAAACGGTTCACGCATCCAGAACGCGCCCATCGGAAATCCGCCGCCGAGCGACTTGGCCATCGAAAGGCCGTCTGGCAGAAATTCCGTAGGACAGGCGTCGCGCCTGTCTCCGTTTTCTTTATTTGAAGTTTGAGACAGGCGCGACGCCTGTCCTACATTTTCCAAAATCCGCTGGAAGCTCTGAAATTTTCCAGTGCGATAATGTCCGTCTTGCACAGCGTCCATGAACAGCAGCAGTTTTTTCTCGTCGCACAATGCGCGCAGGCCGAGCAAATACTCCGGCGCCGCGGGCGTGACGCCGCCCTCGCCCTGCACGCCTTCGATCATGATCGCAACCGTCGCGGGCGAAATCGCGTTGCGCGCCGCTGCCAGATCGTTGAACGGAATATGTCGGAAACCCGGCGTCATCGGCTCAAAACCTTTTTTGACCTTGTCCTGGCCGGTCGCGGCGATGCCGCCGAGCGTCCGTCCGTGAAAAGAATTTGTCGCGGTCAGGATTTCAAACCGTCCCTCGTCGTGGCCGAATTTGCGCGCGGCTTTGAAAAGCCCTTCGTTCGCCTCCGCGCCGCTGTTGCAGAAAAAAACTTTGCCCGCGCCGATGCGTTTTACGATTTCCGCCGCGAGTTTTCCCTGCGGCTGGGTGTAATACAAATTGGAAACGTGAATGAGTTTTTTGGCTTGGTCGTTCAGCGCTTCCAAAATCGCCGGATGCGCGTGGCCGAGACAATTCACGGCGATGCCGCCGCCGAGGTCGAGATAACGTTTGCCCGCGACATCAAAGACGTAACTGCCGTTGCCGTGGCTCAACGCCAAATCAAAACGGCCGTAGCTGGGCACGACGTTTTTGGAAAACAATTCGCGCACGGACTCGAACTGGTTTTGCACGAGCGGCGGCGGTGTTGGAAAAATTTCTTTCATCTGCAATTCGGGTGAATCGTAAATCGTAAATCGCAAATCACAAAACAATTTCCGTCCCGTTTCCCTTGTCCGTGAAAATCTCCAGCAGGACGGAATGCGGCACGCAACCGTCTACGAAGGAAACTTTTTCCACGCCGGATTTGATGGCGGCGACGGCGCTGTCCACTTTCGGAATCATGCCCTTGTCAATCACGCCGGATTTTTTCAGACCGTCCACTTCATTTGTTTGCAAATGCGCGATGACGGTGGAAGCATTTTTCGGGTCGCGCATCAGTCCTGGAACGTCGCTCAAGAAAACGAGCCGTTTCGCGTTGAGCGCGATCGCGCACATCGCGGCGGCGATGTCGGCGTTGCAGTTGTAAATCTTTCCGTCCTCGCCGCGCGCGGTCGGGCTGATGACGGGCGTGTGGCCGCACCAGATGGATTCCTTGAGCGGCGCGACGTTGACTTCGATGACTTCGCCTACGTAGCCGATGTCAATTTTTTTGCTGGGATTATCCCTGTCGTGAAGCAGCAATTTTTTGCATTTGAAAATGTCCGCGCCGGAAAATCCGACGGCCGCGCCGCCGAGTGAATTGATTGTTGCGACGATGTCTGGATTGATTTCGCGCGACAAAACGTCGTCCACTATTTTTGCCGTGGCTTCGTCGGTGACGCGCTGGCCTTGAATAAAATTCGCGATTAAACCGGCCTGTTCCATCGCGCGCGTGATCGCCTTGCCGCCGCCGTGGACGATGACGGGATTGATTTCGACGGCTTCGAGAAACACGATGTCGCGCGCGACGCCGTTGCGGATTTCGGCGTCGGGCGAGTCCATGAAACTGCCGCCGTATTTGACGACGAAGGTCGCGCCGCTGAACTTTTGGATATACGGCAGCGCTTCGAGGAGCGTTCCGGCTTTGGCGATCAAATCTTGCACGCGCTATTCGTAAAAGAAATTCGCGTCGAATGGAAGCGTGATTCCTCCGGCGATTTGACTTTCGCCGGCCCGGGACTTTCCCTACATTGCCGCCATGTCCGAAATCGCAAAGTTCGTCAACAACGGCTCAACCGGCATCACGCCGTCCATCGCCGAAAAAGTCCTGCGCCAACTGCCGCAATGGAAACTGGAATTCACCCAGATCAGCGCGCCGAAATTTCCGCACCTTGTGGACCAGCTTGAATTTCTCGCCGACGCGGTAGAAGACGCCGTCGGCGGCGACTACAAGGAGCTGCCTTACGCGGCGGTCGCGCAGGCGGTGTTCGCGCTGCTTTACGCGCACAAGAAAACGAGCATCCTGCCCGAGAGCCAGCTTGAATTTGGCCGGGCGGACGATTCGAGCGTCGTGCGCGCCGTACTGATCCAGAATGAAAAGGCGTTCGCGATTTTCGCCGGAACGCAGGGAATCAACTGGCAGAAAATCACGAGCCAGCCGTAATTTGAAAAAATCGCCGCCGATCTGTTCGTGGATGTTTCGTTTTGCCGGACTTGCAATTGACACGGCAACAGTTCAATCATACTGTTTATCTGATGACTGCAACCGCGACAGCTCTTTATCGTTCGCCAGAACGGGTTTTTTCCGCCGCCGACCGTGGCGAGAAAGTCACGATTCGTCGCGGCAAATCGGAATACATCCTTTCCAAAAAAAATCAAACCGGCGCGCTTTATGGCGCGACGCGCGGCTCCATTTTGAAAGATTTGGGCAGGCCGGATGTGAAATGGAAAGCCACGCAATGAGCCATCTGCTTGATGCCAATGCATAGAAAACTATTTCATCCGCTGACAAAATTTCTTTGCGTCATAAATTTTTAATGGAACCTGAAACACCTTTGTTTCTATTAGATATTTCGTTTTGGGAAATCTGCAAGGCTGTTGAATATCAAAAATTGCCTCTTGACCGTTCACCGTTGCAATGGATGCACGATTCGCTTTCGGAAAATCTAATCATTTTGGCAATCACACCTGAAATCGCCGACGAATCCTGCAAACTTGCCGCCGCCGGTTTGACCACGACTGATCCTGCCGATCAATTGATCGTTGCTGCGGCGATTGTTCACCGGCTCACGCTGGTCACGCGCGATAAAAAAATCATTCGCTGGGGCGGCGTGCCGGTTTTGAATTACTGAAATGTTTGAACTCCTCAAAACCGACTCGCATACCAAAGCGCGCCTCGGCAGATTGACCACGACGCGCGGTGTCATCGAGACGCCCGTGTTCATGCCCGTCGGCACGCAGGCCAGCGTCAAGGCGCTCGACCCGCGTGAACTTCACGAGATGGGCACGCAGATCATTCTCGGCAACACTTACCATCTGAACCTCCGTCCCGGACTCGACATCATTCGCGCCGCCGGCGGCCTGCACAAATTCATGAATTGGGAAAAGCCGATTCTCACCGACAGCGGCGGCTTCCAGGTTTTCAGCCTTGCAAAAATTCGCAAAGTAAAAGAACACGGCGTGGAATTCCGTTCCCACCTTGACGGCTCGCTTTTATTTATCGGGCCGAAGGAATCCATGGAAATCCAGCGCGTGCTCGGCTCGGACATCGCGATGGTGTTCGACGAATGTCCGCCGCACGACGCGCCCGCGAAGGAGCAGCGCCTCGCCGTCGAACGCACCATCCGCTGGGCGCGCGAATGTCGCGAGCAGCCGCGCGCCGACGGCCAGAAAGTTTTCGGCATCGTCCAGGGCGGCAGCGACGCCGCGTTGCGCGAGCAATGCGCCAAGGCGCTCGTGGAAATGGAATTTGACGGTTACGCCATCGGCGGCGTGAGCGTCGGCGAACCGGAACCGGAAATGTTCAAGGCGATTGAACTGGCCGTCCCATTTTTGCCGGAAAAAAAAGCGCGTTACGCGATGGGTCTCGGCACGCCCGCGCAGATGGTCGAGCTGATCGCGCGCGGCGTGGACATGTTCGACTGCGTGCTGCCCACGCGCATCGCGCGCACCGGCACGGCGGTCACGCACACTGGCGCGTTCGGTCTCAAGGGCGCGAGTTACAAGACGGATTTCGGCCCGATCGAGGAAGGCTGCGAATGTTATGCGTGCCGCACGTTCACGCGCGCGTATCTGCGCCATCTGCTGCGCGCGAATGAAATCCTCGGCCTGCGCATGGTGAGCGTCCACAACTCGCACCTGTATCTGAAAGTGATGACCGAAGTGCGCGCGGCGATCGCGGCGGGGACGTTCGCGGATTACCACCGCAACTTCATCGCCAACTACAAGCCTTCGCAAAAAATCCTGGCGGCAAGGAAAGCGGCGAGTAATGAACGATGAAATTTAATTCTTCGGAATTTCTACGCGCGCAAATTCGCCCGAAGAAATTTTGTCCAGCGCAGCTTGGACCAATTCAACGTGTTTTTTCAAAGTCGGCCAGTGATTTGTGGACAAAAGCAGGATCGCAATTTTCCGGCCTTTGAGATTTTGCTGATACTGCAAGTTGCGGTCACTGGTCAGGAACAGATCAAATTCCGGCTCGGCTTGCGCGAGAAGTTTTCCATTGCTGAAACCATCCCAGCCTTTTTGCTGCGCGTGCTGAAATTGTGGCTGGTGAGCAGACGCACCAGTTTCAACGGCACGCACTCGTCCACCAGCACTTTCACCGACGCGCCCTTTCGAGCGTCAATTCCTGCGCGCCCATGAGCACGGCCACCGCTGCGGCGCGGCTGACGGTCGGAAAGTTTTCAAGAAATTCGTCCAGCAAACAATCGCTTTCCAGATGCTCGAACAGCGACGCGACTGGCACGCGCGTCCCGCGAAACACCGGTTCGCCGCCGAGAATTTCCCGGTCGGCCACGATGTGTCCGCTCAACACACTTTTTTGATTTGCAATCGCTTTCATTCGGCTGTTTGAATCATGCACCGGATTGGCTGGATTTGCAAGCCGTCGCAAAAAATCCTGGCGGCGCGGAAACTGGCGGGCGATGAGCGATGAGTTTATTCAGCCACGGATGAAAATTACGCCTTTTATTTATTCGCATACCCGTTCTTGCGAAACCATTCGACGGCGTCGGCGAAGGCCTGTTTGGGGGGCGTTTGCGGCAGGCCGAGTTCGCGGACGGCCTTTGCGGGATTGAACCACATTTTTTCCTTCGCCATGCGGACGCCCGCGAGCGGCGCCTTGGGCGGATTTTTCGTGAAGAAGGAAGTGCCCTCGTTGACGTGTGCGGCGACGAGCGCGACCCAGTGCGGAATTTTTGTCTTCGGCGCGGCGATGCCGGTGATCTCTTGCAGCGCGGCGAGCGTTTCTTCCATCGTCCAATTGCCCTGCATATTGCCCAGGATATAGCGCTCGCCGATGACGCCTTTTTCAGCCGCAAGAATGTGCCCGGCGGCAACGTCGCGGACGTGAACCCAATTCAGCCCGGTCTCCAGATACGCCGGCAGTTTCCGGTTCAAATAATCCACGATGATCTGGCCGGTCGGCGTCGGTTTCGCGTCGCGCGGGCCGACGGGCGCGGACGGATTGACGATGACGATGGGCAAACCTCTTTTCCGGAACAAATCAATCGCCACGCCTTCCGCGCGGAATTTCGAGCGTTTGTAATCGTTCGTCATGTCCCCTTCGGAAACCTTTTCGCCTTCGTTGGCCGGAACGATTTTTCCGTCTTTTTCCTTCGGCAAGCCGATGCAGCCGACGGTGCTGGTATAAACAGTGCGGATGCAACCGGCTTTGCCGGCGGCTTCGAGGACGTTGCGCGTGCCCTCGACGTTGGCCTCATACATCGGTGCGTAATCTGGCATCCACAATTGATAAATCGCCGCCGTGTGAAAGCACCAGTCGCAGCCGTCAACCTCGCGTTCTAGCAGTTTGCGGTCCAGCACGTCGCCCGTGACGAGTTGGGCGTGCGTGCCGTCGAGTCCGCTCAGATTGCTTCCCGCGCGCACCAGCGCCTTCACGCTGTGCCCGTGCGCGACAAGTTCGTGGACGAGATTCGAGCCGATGAAGCCGGAAGCGCCGGTAACAAAACATTTCATATTATTCATGCTGAATGAAGCTGTTTTCATTTTGCACAACGCGCCGCGCAACGCCACAAAAAGTTTTTCACATTCCGCCGCTTGACTTGGCGGCGCGGGTTCTCCAATTTCGCCGTGTCGTATGCCGTTAAAAAGCAGCAGCAGAAAAAGCACAAGCCGCGCCAGCCAGCGCGACCTCGACACGCGGATTGAATTCATGGAGGGAATCGTCCGCCGCGATCCGAATTATGTGGACGCCCTCCAGTTGCTCGGCGACCACTACACGCAACGCGGGCGCTTCAGCGAGGGCTTGGACGTGGACGAACGCCTCGCGCGGCTCGAACCCGAAAGTCCGCTCGTGTTTTACAACCTCGCGTGCAGCTACTCGCTCACCGGCCAGTTCGACCGCGCCGCGTTCGCGCTGGAAAAAGCGTTGAGCCTCGGCTACCGCGATTTCGCGTGGCTCGCCAGGGATCCGGACCTGAAAAAATTCCGTCAGCAGCCGGCCTACGGCAACCTCAAGGAAAAAATCCGGCGGATGAAAGCCACTGTCCGGTGATTTTTAACCACGAATGGACTCAAACAAACGGGAAATTCCCCGGCTCAAGAATATTCGTGTGAATTAGTGTCTATTCGCGGTTTTATTTTTTAATGAACATCACCGTCCACGGACGCACGCAGCATTTCCGCACTGTCACATTTGACCGGGCGCGCAATTCCGTTTTGTTCATCGAACAAAGATTGCTGCCGCACGAATTCAAAATTGTCCCCGCGAAAAGTTTCAAGGAAACGGCGGCGGCAATCCGCGACATGATTGTGCGCGGCGCAGGTGCGATCGGCGCGACGGCGGCTTACGGCCTCGCGCAGGGCGCGCTGGCTTTTCACGGAAATGATTTGAAGAAATTTTCAGCGCACGTCGAAATTGTTTTTCAAACTTTGAAAGCCGCACGGCCGACGGCGGTTGATCCCGTGAACGCAATGAACGACGTTCGCCGCGAAATGGCGCGCGGCAAAACCGTTGAAGAAAAGAAATCGCTCGCGCTTGCCGCCGCCGAGGAATTTGCGAACGAAGATGTCCGTCATTGCGAAGAAATTGGCAAACACGGCGCGAAGCTGATCCGCAACGGCATGAAGATTCTCACGCATTGCAACGCCGGCTGGCTGGCGTTCGTGGACATCGGCACCGCCATCGCGCCGATGTATGCCGCGCAGGCGCAGGGCAAAAAGTTCCATGTCTTCTGCGACGAAACCCGTCCGCGTTCGCAAGGCGCAACTTTGACGGCTTGGGAACTCGCGCAGCAAAAAATTTCACATCAAATCATTGCTGACAACGCCGCCGGACATTTGATGCAACGCGGTGAGATTGACTTGGTCATCGTCGGCAGCGACCGCACGCTCGGCCGCACCGGCGAAGTCACCAACAAAATCGGCACTTATACAAAGGCGGTTCTGGCCGCGCGGCACAAAATTCCGTTTTATGTAGCCATCCCGCTTTCAACAATTGACTGGAATCTAAAACAGGGTTTCGACATTCCAATTGAAGAGCGAAGCGAAAGCGAAGTTCTCGGCGCGTGGGGCATTGTTGAAAGTCCGAAGTCCAAAGTCCGAAGTCAGAATTTACGCCGGTATGTGCGTGTGGCAAATCCATCGAGCAGGGCGTGCAATCCGGGTTTCGACGTGACGCCGGCTGAATTGATCACCGGAATTATTACGCCGTGCGGCATCATCAAGCCGCAGGAACTTTGGCGGCGGCGGCATGAACTGGGTTCTGGCGGTTGAGAAGTGGTCGAGCCGAAACTTAGCTTGATTCGGACGCGAAAGAAAATTAAACTCACAATCCCTGTGGCGGGGTAGCCAAGTGGTAAGGCACGGCTCTGCAAAAGCTGCATTCGTCGGTTCGATTCCGACTCCCGCCTCCATTCCTAACTGTTATTGCAGCAATGGTTTAAGAGGTGCGAGGGTGTCAAAGGACACCAGAACGGACACCAGTTTATCTACTCCGTTAGAATCTAGCGTAACCGGCACTAACCCGCCCACTACTCGCTAACTCTGCGGAACCGGCTTCAGTTATTCTTGCGATTGCGTAATACTATGAAAACACGTTATCGCTTAATTCGTCGTGGTATCCGGGGCAATAAGTTTTATTGCGTGGACACCAGCACCGGCAAGCGCACCAGTCTCGGCACGGCCAATGAGGACGATGCCAAGCAGGTTGTCGCGGCCAAGAACAACTCCGAACGCCAGCCCGTTCTTAACCTGCAAATCGCCAAGGCGTATCTGGCCGGTTCGGACACGGGCTTGACCACGCGGACATGGCAGAACGCCATTGAGTCGTTGATTGGCACCAAGCAGGGAGCGAATCAACATCGCTGGAAAACCGCCGCGAAGGACAAGGCACTGGCGATGCTCTTGCCGCAGGTCATCATCGAAAGCAAGGGCGAAGCGATTCTGAAAGTCCTGCAAATGGGAACCGTCTCGACGAATGTTTATCTCCGGCGGTTGCACAATTTCTGCGTGGACATGAACTGGCTGCCGTGGCCGCTGGTGCCGAAACGCCAGTGGCCCGCCGTCGAGTTCAAAGAGAAGCGCGGCATCACGCTGGCGGAACATCTGGCCATCGTCGCCCGCGAGAACAATCCCGAACGCAAGGCGTTCTACAAACTGGCGTGGCACTTGGGCGCATCGCAATCCGATCTGGCGGGCTTGAACGCCGAGGACGTTGATTGGGAACACCACGTCATCAGCTATGCGCGCCAGAAGACCGGCTCGATTGCCATCATGCGTTTTGATGAAGACATGGCGGAAATCCTGCGCGACTTGCCGGGGAGCGGCCCCTTGTTTCCATATATGCGAACCGTGCGCTCTGGTGACCGCGCCACGGAGTTCAAACAACGCTGCGATGGACTTGGCATCAAAGGCGTCTCGCTGCACAGCTACCGTTACGCGTGGGCAGAACGGGCAAAAACGGCGGGCTATCCCGAACGGTATGCCCAGGTGAATCTTGGCCACAACAGCAAGGCCATGACGCGGGCCTATTCCCGCAAAGCGCCGGTGGAAATGCCTTCCTTGAGCGAATACGAGCGGCAACAGAAGGTGATTATTGGAAGCCACAACCCCGAACCAGCGGCGAAAGCCGTTGCCGCATAAGGAGGACACCATGCAACCTTGGCAAATTAAGGCACTCGAACTGGAAACGTCGGGATTGAAACACCTTGACGGATTCGTTCACGACCATGCGCTCTATTTTCTCATCGGAGCCATCTATCTTTTGCTGGCTCTTTTGGTGTGGGTATTATGCGGCGCATTGCGACCAAAGAGAGGAAAACCCATGTCCCACGTCCGGCCAGCGATTTTCATTCAATTGCCGGGAACGCCACCACCACCACCGTTTGCCCCGCCGTTGTGGGAACCGCCGGACTATTATGACCACGACGATTACCCGCTGGACTGACCGCCGTTCACGGCCTGTAACCGCGCGACTGTTTTTTCGGGACTTCCGGGAAAATCAGGTGCGGCTTGATTTTCGGCTCCGTGGTTTCAGCCATGTGGCTTTGCGCCGGTGGCTGGACGGGTTGCTGGCGCGGCTCATTGGATTCAACCGTTTGCTTGATCGTTTCAGTTTGCGCTTGCGCCTGACTTTGGTTTTGCCGCTGGCGCAGCGCGCGAAATTCTCTGGCGCGTTTGCTGTTGGTCATGGTGAGCGCCAGCCGCGTTCCCCAACTCCGTTCAATCATGCGAAAAAACGAATCATGTTTCCGGTAATGTGCCATCAGCACATCCACCACCGATGGGCGATCCCCGCTGCGCGTGATGTTCTCCCGCAACTGCTCCTTGTCCGTGGTGAAAATATGAATCCCCTTTTTGCCGCGCGAAATCGTGACATACCATTGCTGCTGGTTCGTCGCGGCCTTCGCCGCCGAATCCGAAAACAAAACGTGTTCCACCGACTTGCCTTGTGACGCATAGGACGTGATGGCGTAGCCCCGGACGAACTGCCGGAAGTTTTTATCCAAGACCCTGCCATCCGCCAGTGCAATGCGGCCGTCAGGCTGGACCGCCTTGACCGTGACCAGTTCGCCGTTGACCAGCTTGCGGTTTTCCACGCTGCGGCCATTCGCCTTGAGTTGCAGCTTGTCGCCAGCGGCCAAAGCCAATTCCTTGCGCTGGCAGGCCGTCAGCTTGTCCAACTGCTTGAAGGAAATGGGGACGATGCGCGTGTCCGTTTCCACCAGCAAATGCGTGTCGGTAATCAATTTCAACCGCGCCGATTCACCGGCCTTGAACCCGCGCACGTCACGATTGAACACCAGCACCGTATTGGCATCATAAGAACGGACATCGCGCTTTTGCGCTTCCGTCAAATCCACCGGCTGAAATGCCGTGACCGTGGTTTCCGCTTCGCCGACGAGCTTTTCATTTTTAAGCGCAACACGAATCGCGTCGTTGACCTGGTGAATCTCATTCCAGCTTTGCGAGACGACCACGGTGGACTGATGATCTTTCACCAGTTGCAGATAACGCGCCGTCAGCTTTTCATGCTTGTCGGCCAGCGTGCAGGACTCAATCGCTTTCAATTTGTCCAGCCGTGCAAACGATTCCGCGAACTTGCCGTCACGCGCTGCCTCGACGGCCTGACGGTATTCCTTGATATGCTTGCGCTCCTCGATTGACTTCGCCAGCGCCGGATTCTGGCGGCGGATGTTGGTCAATTCCACTGGCGAGACGCCGGAATGTTTTTCAATCGCCCGCAGCGCGTCCCCCGCCTCAACCGCCCCATGCTGGCGCGTGTCCCCCGACAAAATCAGCCGCGCATTGCGTTCAGAAACCAGCCGGAGCAGTTCCAACATCGGCTTGCCCCCAATCTGCCCGGCCTCGTCCACGATCACCACCGTTCCCTCTTGGAGTTCTTTCTTTTGCAGAAAACTGGCAACCGTCAGCGGCGACGGAAAGCCGTCCCGTTCCATGTCCAGCACTTGCTGGCGTTGCGGCGCGAGGACGACTACGCCGCGCCCGCCGTCGCGGATTTGCCCGACCAGCTCGCGCAGCACGAAACTTTTGCCCGTGCCGGCACCGCCACGAAAGACCGCGACCCGGTTACGATTGGAAACCAGCGCGGCGAGGGCTTCGCGCTGTTCCCCATCCAACATGGGATTGAAGGGCTTCGGTTGCCAGACCAGCGGATGACATTCGCCAATCCCCTCTTTGGCCTTCTGGACAATTTCCATTTCACGTTCAAGATGCTCCCGCGTGGAAACCTTGCCGGGATGCTCGTCGAAGTGCAGATAGCCGCGTTTTTGAGTGACGGCCTGAATGTCCGCCAGTAAAACGTCCTGCCCTCTGACGCGTTCCAGCGCGTGCCGCCACAGTTCATGCTCATGGACGATGGAATGACGTTCAAACAGGTGTTGCTCCGCCCACGTCACGGCCTGCTCGCAAATCTTCTCGCTGGAAACGGGCGCGACGGACGGCTTCACCGTCAGCCCATCCAGCGAAGCCCTTTCGCCCGCTGTCATCTGGCCGTCCCACAGCGTTTGCAATTTTTCCAAACCGATGTCCCGGATTTTCCGTGGCCGGTCCTTGTGCGCGATGTTCTCCCGAATCGCCGCAATGTTGTCGCCCGCCTTTTCCGGTTCACGCGCCAGCAGTTCCCTGGTTTTCCGGTCAATCTCCCGGTGCCGCTTGGAAAACCTGTCAATCAGTTCCGACGCGACGCCCTTGATTTCAAAATCGCCGCGCGGTTTGTTTTCAATCTGATAGCCGCACTTCACCATTTCGCGCGTGAGTTCATGGTAATAAACATTCTCGACAAATTTTTGCGCGGCGAACATTTCATGGTTCTGCAATGCCTTCCATTGCTTTTCCACCGCGTCAAACGTGGCGTTGAACACGATGCAATGCGTATGCAGATGCGGGTCTAAAGCGCGCGAGGTGTCATGCCGGAACATCGCGGCCACGAGGTTGCCTGTATGCCGGTCCGTGCATTCATCGTTTTTCCGCACGCGCGTTGCCGCGAAGGTTTGCAACTGGTGCATGGCCACCGTCACGGCCTGCTCATGCGCCTCGACAATCCGAGCGTCGTTGCCGACCAGCGCGGCAATGGAAACCGATTTGGGCGGGGAAAAAGTGAAATCGTAAAAAACCCGGCGATTGGCGGCTTGCCGTTCTTCGCCATCAATCCCCTTTTCAATCCGCGTGGTTTTTTGCCGGAGTGTCAGCCGTTCGCCGGTTTGCGGATGGAGATTGTCGCAGAGCCGGACAAACTCATCGGTGGTGGTTACGCCGGACAAGCCCAAATCTTCCGCGTCCTTGCCGATCCATTGGCCGGGAACGGTCTGCCCCTCGGCATAATAATCGCCGACCGCCAGGTGTTCCTTGAAATACTTTTTGGCGTCAACCGGGTTGTATTGGGCTTTCGGTGCAAGCATGGCCGCCAGCGTAAATCAAAACGCATTTCCCGCGTTAGCGGGTAGTGGGCGAGTTGGTCGTGGTTAAACCGAATAGTTCATTTTTTAACTGGCCGGGCATGACCATTCCGCTTTTTGGTTTTGCTGGCGTTTTTCTTCTGCCAATGCTGGCTCAAGGCCGCTGTTGCCAGTGACAGCCATTCCTCATCGTCCAACCGTTCCAGCACCCTTGCCCGCGCATAGTATTTATCGCTGTTGGGCATCGGGTCGCCCAACGGCTTGAGGAATCCCCGCGCGGCCAGCACCGGGATGTCATGCGGTTTGAAGCCGAGGTAGGCGGCGGTCTGCGCCGTGTTCAAACGCGCCGGTGGCCGGTTCAGATTCAAGATCGCCTTGAGTTCGTTGTTGAGCACATAAACGGCACTGGCTCGCTGTTCTGCTGCTTCTTTATTTTTTCCAGGCTTGACGCGAATCTCTTTTTCCATCCGGCCAGCGAGGTTGTTTGGCGCTTCATTATTCATACGTCACCTACGGTTTATTTATGTTTCCGGCAGACATTCTAGCGGAAATTCCGGCTCCGCTTGTGCAGCCCATTGCACAACTCGAATTTTCCCAACGGCTCCCACTTTGGCAGAGTTTGCGGGCGATCCAGTGCGGAAAACACACAGGATGAAGCCACCACTTTTGCCACAATGATTTTTTTGGCTGTCATTTTTCATGGCTGTTATTTGGCGGCATCTTATCGGATTGGCGAAGCCGCTTTGTTCACCCCATGAACAAAATGAATTTTTTTTCCGGTCTGGATTCACGGCGGAATTCAACGACCGCCTGACCCAATCCTTTCCCGCAACTTGGTCGAAATATAAATTCATGGAACCATTCTGGCAGAACAGGCAGTGGTAATTGTTTCAAAATGAAACAAAGTGAAAAGCACTTGCGGCATTCATTCCCGGCGGAATTTGGCCGTTCATGGCTCCGTCCTTTCCCCAAAAACCATCGGCCAGTCTGCCGCCATTTTTCGGATTTATTTTTCATGCGTCACGTTGGTTTATTTTTTCGGCTGACATTCTCGCGGAACAACCGGCTCCGCTCCTGCAAACTTTGCAAAAACGAATGTCACCATTGGCAGTATTTTTCCAGATTGCCTGGGCAGCTTCGTTCCATTTTGGAACAAAATGAAAAAGGCTTTTGGCTTGGATTTCCGGCAGAATTCAGTCACCGCTTGCCCCATCCTTTCCCGTAACCCATCGGCGAGCCTGCCTGAATTTTTGAATTCAGAATCGCTCTGAAACACAATCCACAATATGCGGCAACGGCGTTTAGACTGTTCGGCTTTCCTGCGGCTCTCGGAAACCGGACAGACTAAACGCCGCGTGATTCAAACCTATCCGGTGACGCACTCAATGGCCGTTTCAAAAACCGCGCTCCTCTGCTCATCCGTTTCGTTTCGCTCCGGTTTCTGAAACGGCCATTCAGTGCTGACGGTAATCAATGCTGATATACGGGTTGAATTTTCATCACCAATTCCCGTTAAGAAATTATCATCGGTTTTGAAACGTATGCCGGTTCAATCTTTCCCAAACGTGATTCCTAAATCATCCGTTTCAGTTGCATCCGACTGAAATTCATCATGGTGGTAATTCATTTGCAACATTCCGATTCAACGCTAATCGCCCGGTATTTAATCAATTGTTTAGCTTCCTATTCGTCAGCTTAAAAGGTGGACGCCCCACCCCTACGAAAAATCGTAGGTTCTCGGTTGCGCGCCGGACGCCATGAAAAATTGCGTTGAAAAGCGTTGATGAATTCAACGCGATTCAACACCTTTCAACGTCACGGTTCAACACCGTTCAACCGGTTTCAACCCGGCGATTCAACGCCTTTCAACAGGTAAAAACGCTATCGCGTTTAACTCGCCCACTTTCCTGCTTAACCCGCCCACTACTCGCTAACGCAACCGCCATCGGCTGGCCTAAACTGGTGGCGAATGGATTCGGAAATCAAAATTAAACGGCGTGGCGGCGGACGCGCTTATCGCAGCCGCCTCGAAGCGTTCGCGGAGTTTATCCGCGAGCAACGCCAGCAGCGCCGAACGTGGCAGGAAATCGCCGCCCGGCTGCGCACCGAAAAGGATTGCGTCATCACGTTTCAGGGATTGCACCAGTTCTACCGGCGCTACCTGAAACGTCAGGCGCAGTCTCATTGGGAAAACGAAGCGGTGACGGCACAGCCGGACACGGTGAATCCATCTGCATCGGCACCGACGCCGGCGCAGGCAGCAACAACAACAACCAAAACAGATAATCCATATCAGTTCAATAACCTCCCAATATGAAAACTATAAAACATCGCCTGATTCTGCCCATGCAGGCCAAAGGTAACATGGGCAAAAGCATCGAAGCCACCGCCCGCGCGTGCTGGCTTAACCAACGTGGCCTCCCGTGGCAGGGATTTGATCTGGACGGCGACAACCGCACTCTGTCCCGATTATTCCCCGGCCAGGTCAAACTCATACCGCTAAACGGCCAGGCCGAAGACTTGGACGAACTCATTTTGATTCTGCGAAAGACGACCGCCCAACCCGTCACCCTGATTGACCCACGGGCGCATCTGGACGCGCAACTGATGAAGGCGTTATCGGCCACGCATTTCTTTGACATCGCCGCCACGCAGAACATCGGCATCACGCTCATGGTGTTTCCATTCGATGACTTGGACGTGATGACCAATCTTGCCGCCGTCTGCCAGTTCTGCGGCAGGCAGGTGGATTATGTCATTGTCCGTAATCCGGCGCGGGCATCCAAAACCAGAATGTTTGACAACAGCCCGATGGAAAAGGAATTGCTCGACTGCGGTGCAGTGACCATCACCGTGCCGGTGCTGTCGGAATTTGTGAAGCTTCGGCTGGCGAAGTTAGAGGCCGACCATCAGCGCGGCATCCCGTTCAATGAAGCCATCGGCAACGACTCGCTCGGCCTCGACATCATGGCGCGGGGCGTGTTGCAGGACTGGCTCGCCACCATGTTCAATCAATACGACCAGATTGCCGCCAAGCTGTTGCCCGCCGTTGAAGCGGCCACCATCAAACCTAAAACCGCGCCGCCCATCGGCGAACCATTTTCAGCCAAGCGCGGCGCGAAAGTGAATCTCACGAATTGAAAGGAGATGTTATGCCCGAATCCGAATTGTTTGAAGAAATGCTTGCCGCCTATCCCGCTGAAAAGCGGGAGCTGGCGCGGGCGGTTTATTATCGCTTCGCCGACGGCGACAGCACGCAGTTTTTTAGCCAGCTTTTTCTCGTGCTGGACGTGTATGCCCATTACGCCGAACGCATCCCCGCCCGGATGATTTCGGCCAACGCCGATTCGCTGGCGACCTTTCAGGAACTGCGCGACGAAGTTAGTTTGCTCGCCAAAACGATTGAAACCCGCGATGCCAACATCACGGATCACGCCGAAAAGACCGACGAGCTTTGCCGCGCAACCCAAGAAAAATGCGATGAAACCATTGCGGCCATTGAATTGACGATGAAAAATCTTGGCGCACAGGTGGACACCAAGGCCATCGTGCAGGGGATTCAAAACTCGATTCAATCCGGCATCAACCAGAAAATCATCGCGCCGTTCGTGCAGCATACAAACGATCTGGCTTGGAAGGTCATGCCAACGCTGGAGAAAATTCAGGATGCCGCCGATGAAGCCAAGTCCGAATGGACGAAACGAATTTGGAAAACCGCTTGGACCACCAGTTTTTTTTGGAGCATGGGGGCGGCTCTTCTCATTGCCTGCCTGATTAGTTTGGAGCTTGCCGCCCGCTACGACCGCAAAATGGCCATCCAAATTGATGACATGGCGCAGGTCATGCAATTCAATCAGGTGGCGTTTCACATGCTGGCCGTTGCCCAAATTCCCATCAAAGTGTTGCCGACGCAAAATGACAGCTTTGCCAGTCCACCGGGATTTGTGCTGGTGATTGAAGGCGCTTACGCCGCTGATATGCGTCAGGTCAACGGACAAAATAATGGCTGTATTTTCTTTCGCAGCAGCGTCTCCCAAAAACAAATCCGGCACTTGCTTCCGGACGGTGAAAATCAGGCGCAAGCCACCAACAACCCGGCAAAATAGTTTGCCGCATCCCTTTCCCCAAGCGAATCCAAGGTTCCTGAAAACACTCTTGTTTTCAGGAGCGCAGCCGCGCCAGCCAAATGAGCGCGGGGGGGAAACAGGAAGAAATCGGAACCCAGAAAATCATCGCCTACGAACGGCGGGACTTGCGGCGGGGAAATTTGGTGGACACTTTCAGGCGCAACGCCGGGTCGAGTTTTTTCAAATCCGGTTTGGCCGGAAATAAATCCATGACCTCGACACCGAGAACTTTGGCCAGAAACAGCAATTCGCAATCCGGCACCCGGCGGAATTGCGATTCCAGCTTGGCCAGCGATTCGCGGCTGACATCCCAGCCCTCGACTTGCAGCTTGGCCGCCAGTGCTTCCTGCGTGCAATGTTTCTTGATGCGAAATCGCCGCACCTGGGGGCCGACGAGATTGAGCGGAGCAGTCATCCAGATTAAAGGCTAGGTCAGTGCCGGAAACTTCTGTTCTTTTAAGAGAACAGTGTTGACTTCGATTTGAAAACTGATAACAAATCTTCACGACACGGGTTTATGACAGCTAAAGCGAAAATTCTGGTGGTGGACGACCAAATGGCCGTGGTGACGATGATGCGATTTCTGCTGACACGAGCCGGTTGCGAAACACAAGGAGCTTTGGATGCCGAAAAAGCTTTGCGTCTGGCTCAAACGCAAGTGTTCGATTTAATCACCCTTGACCTTGAAATGCCCGGCAGCAGTGGGTTCGACCTGTTCACGCGTTTGAGGCAAATCCCCCGCCTCGCGGAAACACCAATTGTATTTGTGGCCGGAAATGCCAGTATTGAAAATCAGCAGCGTGGCCTTGACCTTGGTGCAGCGGATTTCATTGAGAAGCCATTTGACACGCAGGATTTCCTTTCCCGCATTCTTTCCCTCGTCGAAGAAACCGCAACGGCATGACCAACCTATTCCAACAATTTAATCGGGAAGCGCACTTTTTAGAAAGGTGTGGGCGAAATGTTTCAGTTGCGATTCAACTGCCCTTTTTTGGCAAACGCTTTTTGGCAGCGGCCAGCCGTTCACGCGCAATTTCCAGATCATCGTTGCCATCGCAAAATTCAATGAGCAGTTTAGCCAAGGCAATCAGATGTTCCACTTGGAAGCTCAACGGACGGCGGCGGCGGCGGCACATGGCTTCCAATTCCGTGCGCTGTTCCTCGGACATGCGGATGTTGAACTGGAGTGTTTTTTTCGCCACCCCCGAAGCGTGCCAGACGCGAATTTTGAACTCATGGGGAAAGATGATTGACAACGGGATACATTGCTATAATAATTGTCGGGTAAATGTTTCCTCAAAGTCACAGAAAACCTCTGGACTCAACGGGGACTCATGTTGCAAGATTTTATGGTCAGATGAATCTGGCGAATCCAGCCACGCTGCGGGTGCAAAAGGGGAGCCAACTTCCAAAAGGTAATCTATGAAAACTGTTAATCACATTAAATTGAACTATCAGTTAATCCGGCTGATCATCCCTGCAATGCTGCTCTATTCTCTGGCAGGGACGGCTCATGCACAAGTGCCGCCATCCGGCGGCGGTGGATATGGGCCGACAAACGCGCCGCTGGATTCGTGGTCATTTTATGACAGTACCAACTGGACAAGCGACGCCGGCTACGCGCCGGTTTCGTTCACCAACCTAAACTACTCACATCTTGGCAACGGCTCATCCCTCGTCGTGGACACCAATGTCCCGGCTTGGTTGCAATATAACGTCTATGAAAATGACGGAACCACAAACCTGACGGTTGATTCAGGCACCGTTACTTTTTGGTTCGCGCCATCATCCTGGTCGAGCACGAATGCGGGCGGAACGGGACTGGGCCAATACGGACGCCTGATTGAAGTCGGCAGCTACACGGATGATAACAGCTATGGCTGGTGGAGTATTTTTGTGGATGAAGGCGGAAACAACATTTATTTTGCCGCACAGACCAACGACTTGTCTGACAGCATCACGACCTACCTTTCCGCCCCGATTTCATGGACGACCAACTATTTCCATTTTGTTGCGCTGACATATTCGCCGACGAATACGGCCTTGTATCTGGACGGCGTGCTGGCCACCAACGGCCCCGGAGTGACGGTTTATCCCGGCCCCGATGTTCTGGCCAACGGGTTCTGGATTGGCAGTTCGAGCAGTGGAACCAATCAGGCTCACGGGATGTTCAACACCGTGGCCACCTACAATTACCCGCTGAGTTCCAACGATGTTCAAACCATTTTTGACTGGTATTACACCTATTACGAGATCAATCCTTGGAACACGGCGATGGAAAACATCGTTTCCGAACCTTCAAATCCGTCCGGTTCGCCGACCTATTATGACGCCATCACCGGACAGGGCGGCTTGCAGCTTGTCGGCTCGGTTTCCGCCATCACCAGCACCAATATTTGGATTACAAATGTCACCACCAGCGTTACCAACGGCGGAATGGCGATGACGTTCACAATTCAGGGAGGCTCCGACGGCGTGCCGTATGATGTCTTTGCAAATTCAGTCCTGTCATTCGGCCCAACCGGAATGCCTTGGGCGTGGATGGGACAGGGCTACCACGGAAACATCTATACCCTGACAAACCTGCCAAGCACGGCGTGTTTCCTGATTCTAGGGACGCCTAAAGATTCAGACGGCGACGGATTGACAGATGCTTACGAACTGCTGGTTTCAAAATCCGATCCGAACGTCTATAACACCAGCGGCGACGGTTTGTCCGACGGTTGGGATGTTTTGCTTGGATTAAGCCCGATTGTCAACCAATTCGCGCAGCCAAGCACGCGCTCAACTTACGATTACACCTTTGCCGACTGGCTGGATTCGGTCACCGGCGTCAGATATGGAAACATCAACTTGGACAATGAAGGCAACGTGCTGTCGGTTTCACAATAATTGGAAAGGAATTAACAAATGAAAACATTGCGATATTTGATTTTTGGATTGCTGACGATTTCCAGCATTGGCCGGGCGCAAGGCACCGACCCGGCTTGGGCTGAAACGACCAACGCCCTTGCCCCTTCACAAGAGACGGGCGGCGCACAACCTCTTTTTCAAGCTCAGGCAAGTCCCTTGAATGAAACCGGACCGGCGGTGGCGGAAGCGGTCACGCCGGATATTCAGGCGCTGGCCAGCAACTTGGGCGATGACCCCACCCGCATCTTCAATTATGTGCATGACCAAATCCGGTATGTGCATTATTTCGGCTCGAAGAAAGGCGCGGCGTTGACCTTGCTGGAGCGCAGCGGCAACGATTTCGACCAATGCGCCCTGCTGGTGGCGCTATTGCGGACGGCGGGTTATTCGCCAAGCTATCAATTTGCGATGTTGAAAATGCCCTACGACAACCCGGCCAATCACCAAGACCTGCATCATTGGCTCGGATTGAGTCTCCAAAATACGAATTGGGACAATACGACTTTGTTTTTCAGTTACCTCATGGGCACTCGCGGCAATCCGGCATGGTATACTTTTGGGAGCGACACGAACACCATTGCCTTTCAAAGGATCTGGGTGAATTTGAGCGTGGGCGGCACCAACTATTACCTCGACCCGGCCTTCAAGGTGAGCGAGCCGGTGAGCGGCGTTGATTTGGCTTCGGCCATGATGCTCAATACCAACAAGCTCTTGAGCGATGCGGGCGGAACAGATACGGGCGGCTATGCCGTCAGCGGATTAAGTGAAACGTCCGTGCGAAGTGATTTGCAGACGTGTAACAGCAACCTGCTTGGCTACATCTCCAATAACATCCCCAATGCCACCGACGCTCAACTCATCGGCGGGCAGCAGATTGTGTCCTCAAGCGGATTGCCATTGAGCACGTCTCTGGAATTTCCCATGTATACCAACAGCACTTATCCACTACTGAATTGGCAAAACGAGCCGACCAATTTCATGGGAACATTTTCCATGACGTTCGGCGGAACCAATCAAACGTGGTTCACGCCGCAACTGGAAGGAGACCGAATTTCGCTCACATTTTCCAACAACGGAGTGGCGCAGCTTTGGCAGGACGATTCAGAAGTCTTGCAAACATCAGCCACAGGAACTTCAAACACAGTGAACGTCATCTTCAGCGCCACGCATCCCTACGGCGGCGGTTGGAACAGCACACTGCAAGTTCCGATTGATGGCGGACCATCGAAGGGATTTGATTTAAGTTCGACCAACGCCTATCAACGCACAAATTCATCCTACGCCATCATGTATGGGTTCGAGCCGAGCCAGTATTGGCTGCAAGAACGGCAGCGGAAATTGGACGCTTACCGGGCCGAAGGCTACTCGGATACATCGCGGCAAGTCACCACCGAGACGCTCAATGTCATGGGCTTGGGCTGGATGGTTCAAACGGAATTAGCGCAGGAGCTTCTCTGCCAGGAATGGGGACTATTGCCGGAAAACCAACATCGTTTTGGACGCATGGGTGAGGAAGCCGGTCGCGGTTATTACGTGGACGTTTATCTACAACTGACCGGCACGCTGCCAAACAGCGGCGCGAACACCGCCGACTTTCAGCGAAGCTATCAGGTCTTTGACGTGGACAGCTACATCGCCAGCGCGATGGAACATGGAATTATCGAGCAATTGCAGGACAGCAATCTGGTAGCCGCGTCCACGGTGAAAATGCTCGACATCGCCAACTCAAACTCGCAGCCCGTCTATCTGGCCAGCAGTTCCGACTGGACAAGCGGGCCAAACATCCGCAATAGTCTCGTTAATTATGGCTCCTCATTGAGCACCTTGGACGGTCTCATCGGCAATGGTTATATCCTGTTGTTGCCGCAGAATGGCTCCAACCATGTTGCCGGAGCCAGCAGTTGGGCGGGAGATGGCTACGTGGAATTGGGAGTCAGCGCGAACGGTGGTAGGTCAATGGGCATGATTATCGGAGGCGGCTACCACGGCGGTTATGTCTCGAATCCAAACGCCACCATCAATCCGCCCTACGTGCAGGAATCCGGCGACAACCAGCCGACATTTTTCAATCCGCAATCCGACACGTTGCAGATTCCGACGCAATTTGGAGCCGACCCGGTGAACTTGGTGGACGGAAGTCTGCAATTCTCGACCACCGCCTTGACTTTGGGCGGAACGGAGCCGCGAGGCTTGAATCTGACGCAATCCTATTCATCCGACCGCCTTAATTCCAATCCGGCGGGCATGGGACCGGGCTGGTTGAACAGTTACTACTGCAATGCCCTGCCTATCAGTGATCCCGAAGGCAGTTTGGGCACCGAAACCGTCCAACAGATGGCCCCGATGATCGTTGCCACCTATGCAGCCCTCAATCTCTATACCAACACTGGCACACTTGACGCGAAGAACTGGATGGTCACGGCGCTCATCGCCAAGTGGGGCGTTGACCAACTCATCAACAACGCCGTGTCGGTCAATCTTGGAAACGATACACTTCAATTTACCAAACAACCGGACGGTTCCTTCACGCCACCCGCAAATTGCACAATGACACTCGCCAAAACCAATGGCGCGTTTGTTCTTCAAGAGCGTCAGGGGCGCACTTTCAAATTTGGGCCTAACAACATGCTGACCAATGTTGCCGACCAATATGGGCAGTTCATGAAGCTGGCTTACACTTCCAACAATCTTGTCACCAATGTCGTTGACTGGAAAGGACGCAAGCTCACCTTTACTTACACCGGAGGAGAATTAACTTCCGTGGCTGATGATTCAGGCCGCTCGGTTTCCTACGGATACACGGACGGCGATTTGACTTCCTACACCGACCCCGAACACAAAACAACGACCTACGTTTATGACACCAACAACGAACTTGTGGCAACGTATGATGCGTTGAGTCGGTTGGTGGAGACCAATTTTTACGACGGTGCGGGCCACATTACAGTTCAGCTTACCGAGGGAGACACCAACAAGACGTGGCAGGTTGACGCTTCCGGTTATCAAACGGTGGAAACCGACCCTGCCGGCGACCAGCGGGTGCTGACTTACGATGATAAATACAGATTAATTGGCGAGCAGGACGGCTTGGAAAATCTTACCCAAACATTTTATGACGGCCAGGACCACGTCGTGATGACCATTTCACCGCTCGGTGAAACCAACCGTTATTTTTACGATGGCAACAACAACCTCATTGAGACTATTGACCCGCTTGGTTACACCAATCAGTTTTTCTATGACAGCCAGAACAGGCTGTATCGTTCCGTGGACGGACGAGGCAATCCAACCACCTATGGTTACAACGCAGAATTTTCCCTGACCAGCCAGACCAACGGCGCGGGCGATTGGGTCAATTATATCTATAACTCTGACGGCACACTCCACACGCGCACCGACATTGGCGGAACGACGACTTATGATAGCTACGATAGTTATGGACAATTAACCCATGTCACCTATCCCAATAGCTTGGGCACCGAAAGTTTTGTCAACGACGAATATGGTGACGTAAAAACCCACACCGACGGACGAGGTTATCTCACCACCTTCCAATATAACAATCGCCTCGAACTGACCAATACCATCGCCCCCACCAACCTGACCACAAGTGTGGTATATGACCCGGCAGACAACGTGACCAGCAGAACCGACGCGCGGGGCAACACTACCAGTTACACTTGGAGCGCCACGCGCAAGTTGCTCACGACGACCTTGCCAACCGTTTCCGCCGGAACTCCGGTATTGACCAGTATCTATGACAATCGCGACTGGCTTGCGGAGACAATCAATCCGCTCGAAGAACCGATCTTTTATACCAACAATGCCGCTCACTGGCTCATTTCACAAACCGATCCTTTGTCACATACAACCCGGTTTGGTTTCGATAACGACGGACGAAAGACAATGACCATCAACGCCGCAAACGAAACCAACAGTCAAACGTGGGACGCGAACAGTCAACTCGTTGCGCTGGCCGATGGAGCGCAGCATACGTCATCGCGCGCCTATGATGGAGCCGGAAACCAAATCATTCTGACCAACCGCAACGGCAAAGTCTGGCAGTTTCATTTCGACGGCGCAAACCGGCTGACTAACACCATTCCGCCTTCACCCATGCCGCCATTCTCACAAACGTTCAATCATCAAGGGTTGTTGTCCACTATCACCGACCCGGCGCAGCAAACGACCTATCTTTATTACGACGGCAAGGATAGACTTACCAACCGCACCGATAACACGGGAACTACCCTCTATGGTTTTGACGCCAACGACAACCACACCAATGTCAGTGAAAACGGCCTCATCAATTCATGGACTTATGATGCTTACAACCGGGTTTCAACCTACAAGGATGCTTATGGAAACTCGATTCAATACCAGTATGACTCTGACGGAAACCTGACTAACTTGGTCTATCCGGGCAATAAAAATGTCTATTACACTTATGATAATGACGACCAGCTTATCCAAGTTAAAGACTGGTCTGGCCGCATCACGACCTTTGGACATGACCTCGCCGGAAGGCTGACGAGCATCACGCGCCCGAACGGAACGCAGCGAATCATCAGCTACAATTCCGCCGGACAAGAAACGAACATTCTGGAGGAAACTGGCGTCGGTTTTCCGATTGCGCTGTTCCGATATAACTGGAATGCAAACCCGACTGTTCAATGGGAATTTGCCGCGCCGTTGCCGCACACGAACGCGCCGCCGACCCGCACGATGACGTATCACGATGACAATGAACTGTGGACAGTGGATGGGATGACCGTCACGGAAGATTATGACGGCAACCTGACTTCTGGCCCGTTGACTAACGACACGTTTGCAGCATATCATTTCGACGCAAGAAATCGCTTGCAAGATGTCGGCGGTGTCACTAATTTTTACGATGGAATGAACAACCGCATCGGCCAGACTTACGGAACAAATTCCGTGGCCTACGTGGTTAATCCGAACGCCAAGTTGCCGCAAGTCTTGGAACGGATTAACAATGGCGTGACGACGTATTACATTTACGGCGCTGGACTACTTTATCAAGTTACCGAGACTGCCACAAGCACCAACGCGCTCTATTATCATTACGATTATCGAGGTTCAACTGTGGCGTTGACCGATGATAACGGCAATGTCCGAGACCGCTTCGAGTATTCGCTTTACGCGACGCTGACTTACCGCGCCGGAAGCGACCAAACTCCATTTTTATTCAACGGACGTTACGGCGTGATGTCTGACCCGAACGGCTTGCTTTATATGCGGGCGCGGTATTACAACCCATTCCTTTGTCGGTTCCTGAATCCCGACCCGTCAGGCTTTGCCGGCGGACTCAATTTCTATGTGTATGCCAACGGAAATCCTATCAGCTATCTCGACCCGTATGGATTGAGTCCTAATTGGGGCTTGGTGGGGCGGAGCACTCTAGGACTTGTTGGTAATGGCATTGTCGTTGTGGGTGGCTATTTTTTAGCGCCGGAAACACTTGGCGCATCGGCAGTGCCGGCTACACTAGCTGCCTATGGTGTAGGAGCCAACGCAGGCAATATTATTAACGGGTTGTTTAATCAATCAGCGGGTCCCGTTGGACCAGTTCAAACAGTGGCCACTGTCATTGCCCCAAACAACGAGACCGCTAATAATATTGGCCAAGCAGGGGACTTGATTGCAAATCTAGCCACCGGAAACGAACTTGGTTCGGAAGAAGAAATAGTGTCTGCCGCAGGCTTGGTAACTGCCGCCCAATATGATAACGCCACATTGAGCCTTGCAAATCAATTTTCTACTATTTACCAAGGAACATTGACATTAGATGCTGGACTGACAGCGTATGATGCTTGGAGTTGGGCGCTTCCTTCAACTGGTTCTTCTACTGGAAAATGATAATGGACAAAAACACCAAGTCAGAATTTAGCTTTCGCCGCTTCATAATTCTTTTGGTGACGGTCTTGGGAGGATTATATCTCCTTTTCACCTATCTGCGGGTTGTGGCGGCATCTATTGGTCTGATGGCTTTGGGCTATGTTCTAATTTTGCGCCCCGGTATCAGGGCCTTAAGAAAGGGGTCTGTTTCAATTAACGCGCGGACTAAATTCGTGATTTATACGCGGGCAGATAATCCCGTTGAATATTGGCTTTATACTTTTCTATTTATGATTGCCGGAATTTCGATTTGCTGCTTTGCCCTGCTTATTCTCCTTCAATATTTTAAACTAATTCCCAATTTTCTTAAAATTGCAACATGAATGCCGATTATATTGGACGCTGTGTTGAGGGCGCAATTTTTATTGTGTGCGGCATAGCAACACTGATCATTGCGCCCCGTCAAATCCGCCGCCGAATTCAATCCGGCAAATTAGATGAAAAGACAGCGAAATGGAAATCAAAAATCGTGTGGCCGGTTGGTTGCTTAATAATAGTTTGGGGTCTTCTCAAAATTTTCACCGGTTATTAGCGCGCAGAAAATGAAGTTGCCGCAGCTTTTGGTTTATTGCCATTGGCCATCGCGCTGATGGGGACTATCCACTGGCTTGTTCTTCCGCAGTTTAATGAAATACGGCGGTGAAATGAATGGCGACAATCCAAATCATCGCGCGCTGTCGCTGCGGGCAATTATATGGCGGCGGCGAAAAACTCAAGGTATTGCTCGCCCTGTTGCCCTCTGCGCTCCACCTTGACTTTTTCGCCGCCGCCAAGCCCTTGCTTTTAAGAACAGCGCGTGGGGAAGTGACGCTGCTTTTGTCACTGGACAAACAGGAATTTTCGGCTAATTGATTTGATTATGGACAGCGAGCCAGATGCAATTTTGACCGGCAGGTTGAGCGAAGCGGAGTCGGTCTCAATTCCGAAAGCCGCCCGCAGGCTTGGCCTTGACGCTTATACACTTTGCACGCTCATTCAACGCGAGCAGGTGCGGGCCGGACTATCCGCGTCGGGCGAATTTGTCATTGCCAACGAGGAACTGAACCGGCT
>DATCDZ010000151.1:0-22870 GCA_036510395.1 Verrucomicrobiia bacterium | reverse complement strand
CGATGGTTCGCCACTCCGTCGCCGGCAACGCCTACGGCAACGTCCGCATCGGCGCGTTCATGGGCAAAAAGATCATCAACGAACTCCGCGCCAAAACCGGACGCGCGCCGCTGAATTATCTCACCGAAATCTCCTCCGACGAATTGAAGCTGGAATATCAGCCGCAAATCCCGGAAACCATCCTCGGCTCGGATTTTCTCGCGCAATACAAGACGCACGACGACCCGGTGACCACCGTCCAGCCGGATGCAACCTATCAGGTCGCCGGTCCCACGCGGCATCCCGTCGGAGAAAATGAGCGTGTGCTGAAATTCATCGAGTCGCTGCGCGCGGCCTCCGGCGGCGACGAACGCGCCTGCGTCGTGGCCGGCGAAATGATGTATGGCGCGCACGAAAGTTACCGCGACAACTGCCGGCTGTCCGTTCCGGAAGTGAATTTTCTCGTCGAGGCCGTTCGCAAGCGCGGGCCGGAGCAAGGACTTTACGGCGCGAAAATCACCGGCGGCGGCACCGGCGGCACCGTGGCCGTGTTCGGCAGGATCGCGGCGCTCAAGGAACACATCCCGCAAATCGCCGTCGAATTTTCCCGCAGAGTCGGCGTGTCCCCGGACATTTTTGAAGGCACGTCGCCCGGCGCGATTGAATTTGGAGCGAAGCGCTACGCCTTCGGCGCGCGGGGCTGGAAACGGTTTGATGTCTAAATCAAAATCCTTCTCATCCCCTTTCTCAAATTGAGGAACAAAAGCGAGGATGAGGATGACGAAGATCATGAATATGAGCAAAAGCATTGTTCGCAAAGCCGTCATTCCCATCGCAGGCCTTGGCACGCGCCATTTTCCGGCGTCGCACGCGGTGAAGAAGGAATTGTTCCCGGTCGTCGGTGCAGACGGCATCGCCCGCGCGCTCTTTCATTATCATTTGCTCGAACTCGAAGCCGCCGGCATCCAGGAGGTTTGCATCATCGTCCAGCCCGGCGAGGATGAATTGGTGCGACGTTATTTTCGCGGGCCGGACGGCGATTATCTCAAGAGGCTGGGGAAATATCCGGCGCTCCTCCGCGAGGCGGAACAGATGCGCGGTTTTGAGAAGCGCATCAGCTTTGCCGTCCAATGCGAGCAGGAAGGCTACGGCCACGCGGTTTTCCAAACGAAAAATTTTGCCGCCGGCGAAATGGTCCTGCTGGCGCTGGGCGACCATTTGTTTCGCGGCAAACTGGTTTCTCCGTATCTCGAACTTGCTGAAATGGCCGCCGTCTCAAACGGCAAAAGCGTTTCCGCCGTGAACCGCATTTCCGCCGCCGAATTAAAGGGCTACGGCACCATCGCCGGCACGCGTCGTCCGGAAAATTCGCGGCTGATTGACGTGTCGCTCATCATCGAAAAACCCGCCGTGTCCGTCGCGGAAGAAAAATTGCGCGTGGACGGTTTGCCGAAAGACACCTGGCTCGGATGGTTCGGCATGCACTTGCTCGCACCTTCGATTTATGAAATCCTCGGTGAAATGATCCGCGACAATATGCGCGACAATGGCGAATTTCAGCTCACGCGCGCGCAGGAAATCCAACGGCAGCGCGAAGGTTATCTTGCGCTGGAGATGGGCGGCGCGGAACGGTTTGACTTCGGCGTGCCGGATGATTTTGTCCGGAGCATCCGGGCGTTCAGGGGCGCATCCTGACATTGCAGCAAATTATTTGCTTGCATTGGACGCGGACAGTGCTTAATTAACTACTATAGTTTGTTTAGTCTGACGACATTTTTGATGCCAAAGCCCACAGTCATGCCACAACCGACGAGCACCGTGCCGGTGCTGCCAGCACCTTGAGCCGCCCTTTTTCTCCACGCAATTCCTCTCCCGCCTCGTTCGTCCGGGTTAACGGCAAAATCCGTGCCCGCGAAGTCCGCGTCATCGGGGTGGACGGACACCAGCACGGCGTCATCCCGCTCACCGAGGCGCTGAACCTTGCCCGGCAGCACGCCGTTGACCTCGTGGAGATCGCCGCCTCCGCCGTCCCGCCCGTCTGCCGGCTCGTGGACTTTGGGAAATACCGTTACGAAATAGCCAAGAAGGAAAAAGAAACCAAAAAACATAACCACGCCTCCATCGTCAAGGAAGTGCAGTTAAGCCCGCGCATTGACCCGCACGATCTCGGCATCAAGCTCACCCACGCGGTTGATTTTCTCTGCGAGGACATGAAGGTCAAGATCGCGCTGAAATTTCGCGGACGGGAAATGGCGCACACCGAGGTCGGATTTGCCGTCATCAACAAATTCCTCGCCGACATCGCAACTTACGGCCATCCCGATTTTCCGCCAAAACTCATCGGACGGGGCATCAACGTCATGATCAGCCCGCTCCCGCGCAACAAACGCGGCAAAAATCCGAACCAAACAGAAAACGGCAAGGTGTCCCCAGCGGAAAAGAGCGATCACGGAGATTCCGCGCCAGTGCAGATAAAAAAACCGAAGCCGGATTCCATCGGCGCCAAACAACCTTCCGCCACATTCGGAAACAATCCCTTCGCCAAACTCGACCTCAACGCGCGGCAGGATTCAACGCCAGATTCACAGGGTTGATTTTGCGGCGCGAACCAGTTCCGGGAACCGGCAGTTTTCGCAGACCGCGTTCGAGTGTTCGCAAAAATCGCGGACGATTTGCATCAAACCCTGCTGCGCCGCCGCCGTTTTCAGAATTCGCGCGTTTGAAGTCCCAAGCAGACGCTGCCGCGCCAGTTTCAAGACGGAATTGTCTTCCGCCGCCGGCCACGCGAAAAACCGCCGCTCAACCTCGCTCCGGATGTTTTTATTTTTGCCTTCGACCGAACGAGCCCAAAGCCACGGCAAAATCACGTTCACGGCCAGGTCCGTCACCCGCGCGCAACCGAGCAGCGGCTGCGGTTTTTTCATCCGCGCCGATTTGAACGTCCAATGCCACGACCAGAATTCGTCCGTCGGCGGCTGTAAAATTTTCAAGAGCGCGGCGCAATTTTCCCTTTGTAGGACAGGCGTCGCGCCTGTCTCACTCTTTTTTGATAAAATCAGGGACAGGCGCGACGCCTGTCCTGCGCCAACCGCCCATGCTTCAATCTTTGAAATGAAATTCCTGTCTGCAAGCCAGTGCGACGCCAGCGCCAGCCGCCGTTGCGGATGGTTCGCCGGGCGCAAACCGTGAAACTTCCAGGCCGCTCGCGGCAAAATGCAGTTCTCAAATTCATCGCGCTCGCGCCACCAAAAATCCCAGGCGCGGCGCAGATAGGTGTCGGAACTTTTTTGGGCGCGCGTCAATTCGCCCGGCAAAAGTCCGCTGACGCCGAGCAGCCGCGACTGCAATTCAAACGCGGAATTTGCGCCGGTTGAAAAGCGCGATTTTGTTTCCGCGAGGTTTTGCATCGGCCAGACGTTGTGCTTGTAGCCGAGCGCGCGGAACAGGTTTTCCCATAGCGCCTGCTCCCAGCCGGCATTTTTTGCGCGGACGAGAATCGCAGAGGCTTTGTTTTCAAAACGCACGAGCGCGGCCTGCCGCAAAAGTTCCGTCAATTGCGCTTCATCCAGTTCGCGCAACGGCGCGGAACATTTGCCGCGCAGGTTTTCCGGCAGCGAGCGCAGCGGTTCATTTTCGAGCGACAGGCTTAATTCGGCGAGCGGCGCGTCGAGAACATTTTTCAACGGCAAAACCGCCGGAAGACTTTGGGCATTGGACTTCGGACTTTGAACTTCGTTTTCCCAAACGACGTGGAGCAGGACATTTTGGAAATTCTTATTCCGGTCGTGGCCATGAGCCCGCCAGCCGCTGGCGCGCAAATCAATTTCCACGTCGCCAGAGCGCGGGGTATCGTCGCCAATCTGCAAGACGGCGTTGCAAAAATCCGGCCCGCCCTCGACGCTGGCAAATCCGGGATGAAAAACGCGGACGGTTTTTCCGTCGCCAGCTTTCAATTCGCCGCGCTTGAGCCGCTGGTGCTGCCAGATTGCCTGAAGAAGGCGTTCGGCCGGAAAAGGCTCGTCGCGCAAACAGCTTGCGGCGACGGTTTGCGAACGCCATTGCGCGTAAAAATTTTCCGTTTGCGGAATCATTTTGCGAATGATTTGAACAACGACGTCGCAAAGCAACAAGGTTTTCTTTTTGGAAATTTTGAATCGAACGGCGTTCCGGGCTGTTTAATAAATGAGCGGTTGCCCGTGCGATGACTTTTCAGCTAGACTCCGCAAGGTTTTGACGGGCGAAAAAAGATGATTCAAGTCTCCAATTTGACGAAGCGTTACGCGGGCCGCACGGCGGTCGGCGGCATTTCGTTTTCGGTCGCGCGCGGCGAGATCGTCGGGCTGCTCGGCCCGAACGGCGCGGGCAAAAGCACGACGATGCGGATTCTTTCGTGCTTCCTGCCGGCGACAAGCGGCACGGTGCGCGTGGCGGGCTTTGATGTTTTTCACGATTCAGTCGAGGTGCGGCGGCGGATCGGCTTCATGCCGGAAAACAATCCGCTGTATCCAGAAATGCGCGTGCGCGAATACCTGAAATTCCGCGCCCGGCTCAAGGGCCTCGGCTGGAGGCGCTCGCGCGAACGCGTGGACACGGTGATGGAGCAATGCGGTTTGACGGATGTGCAGCGGCGGATCATCGGGCAGCTTTCCAAAGGCTACCGCCAGCGCGTCGGGCTGGCGGACGCGCTGGTTCACGAGCCGGAACTGATCATTTTGGACGAGCCGACGATCGGCCTTGACCCGAACCAGATTCGTTCGGTGCGGCAGTTGATCAAAAGCCTCGCGGGAAATCACACCGTTTTGATCTCAACGCATATTCTGCCGGAGGCGGAAATGATGTGCAGCCGGATGGTCATCATGTTCGACGGGAAAATACTGGCGGCGGACACGCCGGAGAACTTGCAGAAGCTGATGCAGGGCAGCAGCCAGATTGTCGCGGAAATTGACGCGCCGTCCGATGACTTGCGCGCTGCGTTTTCACAATTGGCTGGCGTCGGGCAGTTTGACGTGTCTGCGGGCGCGGATCATTTCCAGCGTTGCGCGCTGACGCCGCGTGACGGCCAGGATTTGCGCCCGGCGGTTTTCATGCTGGCGTGCGAGCGCGGCTGGAAGTTGCGTGAATTGACGCGCAGCCGTCATTCGCTGGAGGACATTTACGTCCAGGTCACGAAGCCGGATGAGGAGGAAGAAAGCTGATGCGAATTTTTGGGACATTGTTGCGACGCGAACTGGCGGCGTTTTTTCTGTCCATCACGGGCTATGTCATCATCGCCGCGATCACGCTGCTGCTGGGGTTAAGCTTTGTCGTATTGATCGCCGGCCTGGGCACCGATCCCTTTACCACGCCGGTGACGGAGATGTTTTATAGCACGTTTTATTTCTGGCTGATCCTGCTGCTCGCCACGCCGGTGATCACGATGCGGCTGTTCGCGCTGGAAAAATCCTCCGGCACATTCGAGACGCTGATGACGACGCCGGTGGGCGATTTGCAGGTGGTCGCGGCGAAATTCACGGCGGCGGTCATTTTTTACATGGCGACGTGGCTGCCGATGCTGGCGTGCCTGCTTGTGGTGCGGCATTTCGCAAACCAGCCGGGCGCGCTGGACGCGGGCACGGTCGGCGGGATGTATCTGGGGGTTTTCCTGACGGGCTGCCTGTTTTTGTCGCTGGGCTGTTTCGCTTCTGCCATTTCGCGCAGCCAGATGGCGGCGGCGATGATCAGCTTCGTGCTGGGCGTGAGCCTGTTTTCGCTTGGATTTCTGGCAAAGTCAATTCCTCCGACCGCGCAATGGCAGTCGCGGGCGCTGTCCTATTTCGGCCTTTTCGACCAGATGGATGATTTCGCGCGGGGCGTCGTGGACACGCGCACGGTGGTTTTTTACGCGGGCGCCACCTTTTTCTTTTTGTTCCTGACCTTGCGCGTGGTGGAAAGCCGCCGCTGGAAATAAAATGGCCCAAAAAATCCAACCCAGTTTCTCACCCGGACGCCGATGGAAAATCGGCTTCGACGTGGTTGTGCGCACGGCGCTGGTGCTGGCGGTCGTCGTGATGGTGAATTATTTCGGCGCGAAATTTTTCCGCCGCTTCTATTTGAGTTCGCAGGCGCAGCAATTGTCCACGCGCACTTTGAACGTGGTTCATTCGATCACAAACCAAGTCACTGTGACGGTCTATTATGACAAAAACAACGTGATTTATCCGATGATTGTGGGGCTGTTGAACGAATATCACTCGGCGAACCCAAACATCTCCGTCAAAACCGTAGATTATCTTGACCCGGGCGAGGCGGAAAAAACCAAGGAGAAATACAAGCTGGGTTCTGCGAAGGACAAGAACCTCGTCATTTTTGATTACGACGGTCGCGTCAAAATCGCCAACGGCGACGAACTCGCCCAATACGGACCTGACGGAGTCGCAAAAGACAGGCGGATCGAATTTGCCCCCGTCGCTTTCAACGGCGAAATGCTGTTCACCGCGATGCTGCTCTGGGTGGAAAGTCCCGAGCCGCTCAAGGCGTATTTTCTGCAAGGCGACGGCGAACCGTCGCTGTCCGATTCCGGCGACTATGGCTACCTGAAATTCGGCGCACTTCTCGCCGAAAATTACATCGCCACCATGCCGCTGGACCTGCGCGGCCAGGACGCCGTGCCGGACGATTGCGACCTGCTCATCATCGCCGGGCCACGCCAAGCGTTTTCGGAAACGGAACTCCAGAAGATTGACCAATACCTCTCGCAAGGCGGACGGCTGTTCATGCTTTTCAATTATTTTTCCACCAAACAGCCGACCGGACTCGCTCCCATCCTCGCGCGCTGGGGGGTGAACACCGTTGCCGACGTGGTGCAGGAACATGACCCAAAAAACACGAAATCAGGCGACGACGTGGTCATTTATAATTTCAGTTCGCATCCAACCGTCAATCCGCTGACGGGACTTGCGCTGGAACTGGTTTTACCGCGTCCCGTCGGCGTCGTGGACTCGCAGAATCAGGCCGCCGACGCGCCCGATGTTGACGCGCTTGTATATTCCAGCCCGCAGTCAACGCTCGTGGGCGACCCCGCCGCACCGCCGCGCGCCTATCCGCTCATGGTTGCCGTCGAGCAAAAGGGCGTGCCGGGCGTCGCCAGCACGCGCGGCAACACGCGCATGGTCGTCGTGGGCGATTCATTTTTTCTCGACAACCAGATGATTGCAGCCGCCGCGAACCGCGATTTTGCCGGCTACGCCGTCAACTGGCTGCTGAACCGCACGACGCTGCTCAAGGGCATCGGGCCGCGGCCCGTCACGGAATTCCGCCTCCTGCTGACGCAGGCGCAGCAAATCAACGTCCGCTGGCTGCTGCTCGGCGCGCTGCCCGGCGCGGTTTTGTTGTTCGGCGGAATCGTCTGGTTCGCGCGCAGAAAATAATGAATTCGAAAAGCACATGGATATGGTTCGTCATCGCGGCAATGCTGGCGGCGCTCGTTTGCATTTTTCAAGATTTTTCCCGCCCGACTGTGAGCGCCGTCCGCCCGGTTTTTCCAGGCTTGCAGCCGTCCGAGGTCACGAGCGTGCAAATCATTCCTGCCGTCCCGTTGGAAATCCGCGCCGACCGCGTGAACGGTTCGTGGCTTTTGTCAAAACCCATTTCCTATCCGGCGCAGTCCGCCGCGATTGAAGCGCTACTCGCCGCGCTGCAAAAACTCGCGCCGGCGAAAATCAGCCCGGAGAACCTGCGCGGACACACGAATCCCGACGCCGAATTCGGCTTTGACAATCCGCAAACCACGCTGGTCATCGGCGCGGGTGATAAAATCTGGCAGTTGAAGATCGGCAACAGGACCGCGCCCGGCGACCAGGTCTATCTCCGCGCCGTCGGCACGGACGGCGTGTTCGTTTCCGACGTGGACTGGCTCAAATTCATTCCGCGCTCGGCAGCCGACTGGCGCAGCACCGCGCTCGTGGACGCCGGGCAGAATGATTTTGACTCCATCATTCTGACCAACGGCGCAACAATCATCGAACTGCACCGCGACGCGACGAACCGCCTGTGGCGCATGACGCGGCCGTTGCAGGCGCGCGCCAACAACGGCCTCATTAATGGTGCGCTTCAGCAGTTGCAGGCGGCGCAAGTCACGCAGTTTGTCACGAACGGCACAAATGCGGATTTGACGACGTTCGGTTTGCAACCCGCCGACCTGGATTTATGGCTCGGTCACGGCACGAATTTCACCCTCGGCATCCACGTCGGGAAAAGCCCGACGAACGGCACATCGCAAGTTTATGCGAAACGCGAAGGCTGGAGCGCCATTGTCACGACCGCCTCGGAGTCGTTCACGCCGTGGCATAGCGCGGTGAACGATTTCCGCGACCCGTATTTGCTCGAACTGCCCGCGTCCGGCGTGGCCGCGCCCGTCGCCGAAATCGGGGTGCGCGATGACGGCAGCAACAATTTCACATTGCAGCGGCAGGGCACGAACGGCTGGCGGATTGCCGGTGAAAAATTTCCGACGGACGACGCCAACGTCCAGCAATTTATGAAAACCCTCGCCGGCCTGCGAGTCGCGGATTTTGTGGCGGAAGCCGTGACCGAGAAAGACTTGGAGGCTTACCGGTTGGAGCCGGACCCGACGCGCCGGATCACGTTGCGTTCCACGATTGGCGGCTCGAACGGAGTCATCGCACAGCTTTCCTTCGCCATGCGGACCAACGTGATTTTTGTCCACCGCACCGGCGAGGATTTTATTTATTCCATCACGCCGCAGGATTACAACCGGCTTCCGGATGCGAGCTGGGAATTTCGCGACCGGCAGATCTGGAATTTCAGCGCGAGCAACGTAGTGCAGATTACGCTCCATCAAGGCGGCAGGACCCGGACGATGGTTCACACCGGCGCGGACAAATGGTCGCTCACCGCCGGTTCGGGCATCATCACCGGCAAATACATTGAAGACACGACCACCGCGCTCGGCAACCTCTCCGCCTTCGCCTGGGTCGGGCGCAACGTGACCCCGACGGAAGAAAACGGTTTCAACACAAATAATTTGCAGATCATCTTTGAGCTGAAGAACGGCGAAAAAGATTCCGTGGATTTCGGCAGGGAACTTCCCAAATGGCAGACCGCGCTGGCCTCCGTCACGCTGGACGGCGAGCGCTGGGCGTTTCTTTTTCCTCCAGGACTTTACCAGTTCGTCTTGAGCTATCTCACCATTCCGGCGAACGTCCCGTAAAAAGAAAATTTCTTCTTCATTGGCCACAGGGATGCCTCTGGACGCTGTAGGACACGATTTTTTCCAAATTATTATTCAAAAATGGCTTGACTTTTCCGCGCCTCCGTTCCAATGGCGCAACAGATGAAAGGGTTTGGAACGTCTGGTGTCGCACAGGCGACAGCCATGCCGTGAAAATAATTTGATGACTAAACTCTAAAACTATAAAAGGAAAAATCATGAAAAAATACATCAACATTAAGAAATTAATGCAGGATCATGTGAGAAATGCGCAGCTTGCCGCCGTGGCGGTTATGGGGCTTGGCATAGCCTTATTCTGTTCCGCTTACTCGGTTCCAGAAGGCTGCACGCCTTCAGTAACGGTGACTGCTAACCAAAATAATGGCAATTGTGGCACGGCTATTGTAGGAGCCTCATGCATTGGTGATGATACAAGCGACACGGTAACTGCAAATGATAACGGTGGTGGCGGGCTAACCTTACCATTTATAAGCGACTCTGGCGAAGCGTGTGATAGCACTGGTTGGGGGTGGACTGATTCTGATTTTGCAACGGCCATTACGTTGGTGACGGGCTTGAACAAAATTACGGCTACTTCCAGTGAGTTGGGCATTACCTCCCCAGAAGTTGATATTGTTTCAAAAGGTGCAAATGGACCGAGTGTAACTATTACTGCAACTTGGACGAGTTCGGGTTGGTGGGGTGGTTGTGGCGATAATGTTATTTTTGATTTTTCTTGTCTTAAAGCTAATGAAAATTACAGTTGGTCAGAAGTCGTTACGCGTTCAGGCACTTGTCCGTGGTGTGGGCTTGGTGGCAGTCCTTATCCATTTACGTCTGATAACTTTGGATATGGCAGTGTGCCTGACAGCTCTCAAACGCTATGTCCAAGTCAAGTAACAGCTAACTGTCAGTGCTCTAACTATCAAACATGGACATTGACCGATACAGGACCTGCTGGCTCTGGAACGACACTGACCGGCAATACGACACGAACGAAAAAATCGACTCTTGGCCCCCCTAAAACATCAACTATTGATTTCTCGAGTAATTAACATTTGCATTCGATAAATTTGTGAAGTGGCTTATTGCAATGTTCTGGTTGTTTGGTTTGATGACGCTGGTTATTTTTTGGATTCCAAAAGTTGGGAATGCCGAAGGTATTCAGATACCATCCAAATGGGATGAAGGTCTTTTAAATACGGAATTCCATAATGTCAGTATTAAAGCGGGCGACATGGAGTCTGCTTGGAGGGAAATTGGTAGCAAGTATTTATTGCGAGCCAATCTGTATATGGATGTTAGATCGGATTCCGATTCAGAAAGCTTTTCTTTCAATAAAGAAACAACCACTGGAAAAGAATTGATAGAGGCGTTCATTGCCACATATCCGGCATATACTTACACTCAAGATTATGAAACTGGAGTGATTTGGATTCACCGAAAGCAAGTAAACTATGAGGATATTCTGACCCAAAAGATAAAAATTAATCATTCCGCCTACCAAGCTCCCGCGTTTAATGTTGTTATTTGGCCACTGTGCAGGTTGCTTTCTATTCAGCTTGGCACTTTGAATCGGGGACCATCCTTCAATTATGGGGTTGATTTGCCAACAGGCATTTATACCGCTAAAAAAATTGTCAACCTATGTTGCATTGCAAATCCAAATAAGGCATTTGATTTTGTCCCGAGCTTTCTTGGGGGAGGGATTATGATTGAACTTGATGACCTATATTATAGTAATCCATTAGCGCCTCCACGTGCCGGAGCGGTGAGATTTTGGGAAATTGAAATCGGCAAGTCCACAAATGGAATACCGAGTGCTGTGGAAGCGGGCGCAATAATGGCTGACGCGGATCCAATAAAACGTTGGGCTGCGCGGTGTTATTTTGAGGCGGCCACCATAAATTACCGATGGAGCGATATTTTTGAAAAAAGTGGCAGCCCGGAGAATGAGGTTTGGGCGGCTTTGGGAGTAGAGGCAGCCATTTATAGAGGAATAAATGACCCGCAATTCCTCGTTGCCAATGCGGCTCCCGGATTCACGACAAATTTAACCCAAATTAATGATCCCGGCTTGGCGCTGGTCACTTCTTTGGAACTGGCAAGAGAGAAACAGGGCACAAATTATCTCTATCTTGACACCATTGTCAGCCAGCACAAGTTCACGGAAGCGGAAATTGGCAGCATCAAATCGGATGTTTACCGGCTTGTCCATGAATCTCCGTTAGCGCTCGATAAATTAAAATCACTAAAACTAGACGTGCCGGAGTTTTCGCCAAAGGCTTTGGATGAATTAGCAGATACAAATATATTCACCCTTGTTCCGGCGGAGAAACAATAAGTGTCACCAATTATCTTTTCTGTGAACCTCATTTTTTCAAATCATCGCGGATGGTTTTCGGGTTGCCTGACTATGGCCATAGTTTGTTTTGGTTTTTCTTCTTGGGCATCGGAATATGAAGTGGATGGTAATGTGAATCAGACAATGAACACCTATAACGGCGGCACACTTCATGCGACTGCTTCATTCAAAGTATTCGTTCGCGATTGCGGTTGGCTGATTGAGACGACGGAAACCAATGAAATAGGCAACGTTGTCCGGCGTGAAATTGGATCAACCAATGGAGCCGAAATATATGAATGTGAACATCCGCTTGGCCGGATTGAATCGTCTACAGAATCCACAAATGGCGCACCAATGTTTAAGAAATCTTCTGGAGCGATGTTTGCGGTCATGGTGCCCGGCAATGTCCCGATTGGAGAAATGGACAGTGCCGTTGTCGGTCATCTTTGGCTGATGTTCGCATCGCAATGCTATTGGCCGGAGTTGAAAACGGATCAATTAAGGCCGGTTTATGACTGGCAAGCATCCGTCGGCGCTCATGGTCAAGACCGGAGAGTAAGGGCGGAATGGGATCTTTTGAGCGGACCAGGAACGTTACCGCGAGAGGTAAGGTATTTTGGTGAGTGGGGTGAGACAAATGGACTCTACAGAATCACGGGCACTAACTCGGTTAACGGGATGCTAATTCCAACTGGTTTTGTTTTTGAGCGACTCGATTTTGGTCCTCTAATAGCGAACAGTTTTGTTCACGAAATGGTGGTCGTCAAACGCGTGGACGTGCAAGTGACGGCGATTCGTCCGGGTTGTTCAATCGCAAGTTTGATACCATCGCCGGATGGTCCGGCAGTGGTGGTTGACCGTCGCTTTGACAGCGGCATTCCAAACCGTCCGCCCTCGTATCGGAACCCCGTCAACGGCCAGTGGCCGACGATGGACAAATCCAAAGAACTCGCCAAAAACCAGCAAACGATTGACCTCCGTAATTTGGCCACGGCAAAATTGTTGCGCTCACAAAAGCCGGTGGATACATCCAAATATCGTAAGGTCGTTTTGATTGTAATGAGCATCTCTCTTATCGGCCCTCCGATAATCTATTTCGTTTTGCGAAGGTCGAGAAAACCTTGAAGCAAGCGCCGCGCATGAATTCGATTACAAATGATTCATACAGGAAAAGAGCGGAACATCTGCTTCTATACCTCATCTACGCTGAAATCGTTTTAGTGGCCGGGGTTAAATTGATGGCGTTTCACAGGCGGGCGACTATTTCCGACGCCGAAATCGCCGCCGTTCAAAATTCCACCTT
Source organism: Verrucomicrobiia bacterium (assembly GCA_036510395.1). Lineage (GTDB taxonomy): Bacteria > Verrucomicrobiota > Verrucomicrobiia > Limisphaerales > UBA11358 > UBA11358. The sequence goes on along the minus strand of DATCDZ010000151.1, from coordinate 10,033 downwards.
TGGATCGCCGGAAGCACAACAGCCAGTCATTCCGCTGCCAGACAGGATTTTGGTTTTCGACGCGGAGACGAAACAAACCACGGTTCACGAAGGCGACGCGCAGGCGAATTTTGTTTTCAACCTGCACAACGCCTCCAAAAAACCGCTCACAATAACTGCGGTGAAAACGTCGTGCGGCTGCACGGTTGCCAAAGTGCCGCCGTTGCCGTGGGTTTTGAAGCCGCAGAACAAAGGGCAGATTGCAGTGACGATGAATGTGCTGGGGTATGCGGACAAAAGCACAAAGGAAGTGACGGTCTATACCGACCAAGGATCCAAGTCGCTCACGGTGGTGGCGATCATAACGCCTGCGGAAAAAACGCATTAACCGAATACCATGAGGCTGGCCCGCTTTTTTATTTATACTTCAGCGGTGATTCTATTGATGACAGCCGCAGCAAAATTTGTTGGCAGCGCTGGGCATGAAAAGATACTGATGGAGCGTGATCCGATAATTGGGATTTCAATCAAAAATCTGATTTTGATTGCGGCAGCAACTGAACTGGCCATCGCAATTGTTTGTTTTTATGCTAAAGACATTTGGATGCCTGTCACGCTAATCACATGGCTTTCAACAAATCTATTGGGCTATCGCGTTATTCGTGCATTGATTGGCTATAAAAAGCCATGCAGTTGCCTCTGTAATCTTACGGATGCGTTGCACATTTCGCCGCAAACCGCTGACACGGCCATGAAAATCATTCTGGCGTATCTGCTCATCGGCAGCTACGCCAGTTTGTTCTGGCTCTGGCGGCAGAGTAAAAAAAACGTTCCCAATCCCACAGTTTCTTAAAACGGCTCACAGTCTTGGCAGACGCCACGATCTCGCCCACCAAATTATTTCACCGCCGCCGTTTTCCCGCCCGTGATTCATGTCCGCCGGGTTTTGGATCGCAACCCTTTGGATTTTCCGCAACTTTTCGCGGCTTCGGCTGTTAAAACAGGCACAACAATGGCATTCAGCCCTGTAAAAAATCTCGTCGCCGAAGTCGCGGAAGCGTCGCCGTCGCAATTTGACGGCTGGCACAAGACGTGGCGCGCGGCGGCGGACGCCGGTTCGCAGGAGCCGCTGCTGACGTTCGTGGCGCGCGAGCGCGGCGTGGCCGAGGATGTTTTCGTGCAGCGGCTCGCGACGAAGCTCGGCTGGCCGTTTCTGGATTTACCGAAGCTGCCGGTCTCGACCGAGGCGCGGAACAAGATTTCCACGAAGATCGCATTTCAATATTCCATTTTGCCCACGGCGCTGGAAGACGGCAGGTTGCAGGTCGCCGTGAGCGACCCGTTCGACGCGGCGATGTTGAACGCGGTGCGTTTCGACGCGCGGATGCCGGTGCAGTTCGCGCTCGCGCCAAAACCGGAAATCGAAAAGGCGCTGAAAAAATATTACGGCGTCGGCGCCGAGACGCTCGACGAAATGGGCGAGGACGAGCCGATGGAACTGGAAATCGCCGGCAACAAGGAAATCACTGGCGACGACCAGGAGGCGAGCGTCATCAAGTTCGTGAACCAGATCATCTGGGAAGCGTTCAAGGATCGCGCGACGGACATTCATTTCGAGCCGGCGGAAGACGAGTTGCGGATCCGCAACCGCATTGACGGGATTTTGCACCTGATTCCGCTGCCGCCGCAGCTCAAGCGTTATCAGGCCGCGCTCATCTCGCGCATCAAGGTGATGAGCGGCATGAACATCTCCGAAAAGCGCCTGCCGCAGGACGGACGCATCAACGTCCGCATCAAGGGCGAGGAAATTGACATCCGTGTTTCCACTGTGCCGACGGTATATGGCGAAAGCGTTTCGCTGCGCCTGCTGACGCGCGGAAAAATTTTCTTGAGCCTGGAAAAGCTGGGTTTTTCAAAGATGGAAGAAGACGCCATCCGCGAAATCATCGTCAAGCCGCACGGAATTTTTCTCGTCACCGGCCCGACGGGTTCCGGCAAGTCCACGTCGCTCTACGCTTTTTTGAGTTCGATCAACTCGGTCACGAAGCGCATCATCACGATTGAGGAGCCGGTGGAATATGAATTGAAGGGCATCAACCAGATCGCCGTGCGCTCGGACATCGGGCTGACGTTCGCGATGGGATTGCGTCACATCTTGCGGCAAGACCCGAACGTCGTGATGGTCGGCGAAATCCGAGACCAGGAAACGGCGGAGATCGCGATCCGCGCGTCGCTGACCGGCCACCTGGTTTTTTCCACACTGCACACGAACGACGCGCCGAGCGCGTTCACGCGGTTGATTGACATGGGCATCGAGCCGTTTCTGGTGGCGTCGTCGGTCGAGGCGGTCATGGCACAACGGCTTGTGCGCACGATTTGCCCGCATTGCAAGACGGAGCAGAAAGTGGACGCGGATTATCTGCGGAAAATCGGTTTTCCAGAAGCGGACATCGCGACGGCGAAAATCTGGCGCGGCGCGGGCTGCGAAAATTGCCGCCATCTCGGTTATCAGGGGCGGAAGGGAATTTACGAGTTGCTTCTCGTGAGCGAAGCCATCCGTCCGCTCATCATGAACCGCTCGTCCTCCACCGCCATCGCCCAGCGCGCGATGGAGGCCGGGATGCGCACGCTCCGCACCGACGGCTGGAACAAGGTGAAGGCCGGCGAGACGACCATCGAGGAAGTTTTGCGCGTCACGCAAATGGAGGAACACCTTGAATCGCTGGCCGGCGGCGAGGACAAGACGCAATTTATCACGCGCTAAAATGAATTCACCTGAAACATTTATGATTTATGATTTGCGATTTATGATTTGTCGGCCTGCCGGTTTGAAAACCATAAATCAAAAATCATAAATAAAAAATTTCCCATGTCCCGCTGGCATTCCTGCAACATCCTCCAAACCGCGCCCGACGCGAACCGCCTCTGGCAGTTCGACGCCCGGAGCGGCGCGCTGCATCGCGAACACAGCGGCGCGCCCGGCCAGCCGCTGCCCGGAAAATATGCCGCGAAATCCTGGGCTTCGCTCTGGCAGCCGAAATTGAACGTCGCGTGGCTGCCGCTGGAAAAAGTTTTTCTGCGCGTCGTCGAGCTGCCCAAAAGCAGCTTCGAGGAGACGCTCTCGATGGCGGAATTGCAGTTGGAAAAATTGTCGCCGATTCCCGTCGCGCAAATCGTCTGGACGCTGCACATTCTTCCGCAGGCTTCGGCAGAAAATTTGCAGACGGTCATCGTCGTCGTCGCTGAACGCAAAGTGGTCGAGGAATATCTTGGCAGGCTGGAGGCGCAAAATTATCTCGCCGACCGGCTCGAAACGCCGATGCTCGACCAGTTGGAGACGCCGCCCGCGACGGAGGACGGAGCGTGGATTTACCCGGCGTCGCTGAACGGCCAGAACGCCGCGCTCGTGGCGTGGTGGTTCGGCGGCGCGCTGCGGAGCTTGAGCTTCATCGCGCCGCCAGCCGGTGCCGACCGGGCGAAAAATTTGCAGGGTCAGTTCGCGCAACTGGTCTGGGCGGGCGAACTCGAAGGCTGGCTGACGGCACAGCCGAAATTTCATCTGGTCGCCGATGGCGCGGTGGCGGGCGAATGGGAGACTGTTTTGCGCGAGGCATTGAACGAGCCGGTCCAAGCCGCGAAACCGCCGCCGCTTCAGGAGCTGGCCGCGCGCACGGCGGTCCGGGCAACGGCGGCGCAACCCGGCGGCGCGGCGCTGCTGCCGGCGGAATTTTCCACGCGCTACCACCAGCAGTTCGTTGACCGGCTCTGGCTGCGCGGATTGTTTGCGACGGGAGTTTTGTATGCGATTGCCGTTGCGGCTTATTTTTGCGCGGCCGGCGTTCTTTCCGTCCAGACGCACAAAGTGGAGCGGCAGGTCGCGGCCATCAGCGGCGGTTACACGAACGCGCTGCTGCTCAAGGCGCGCTACAACGTGCTCCAGGAGCGGCAGAATCTGAAGTTCGCCGCGCTGGACTGCTTGAAAGTCGTCGCGGAGCAGTTGCCGCAGGGAATATCGTTGCAACGGTTCAGCTTTGCGAACGGCCAGACGCTTTCGCTCACGGGCACCGCCGGGCAGGATCAGATCAACACGCTTTTTGATTTCAACAGCGCGATGCAAAAGGCCGCGCTTAACGGGCAGCCGATGTTTGATCCGCACAGCGGGGAACCGGTGAGTCCCCGCAACGTCCCCGGCGGCGTGACATGGAGTTTCAGTTTGAAACTGCAAAACCCGGAGGAGGCAACGCAGTGAAAAAGTATTTCGCGCAACTGCGTCCGCTGGAACGCCGCCTGGCGGTGGGCGTCGCGGTCATTTTATTCCTCGTGTTGAACTGGATTTTCATCTGGCCGCACTTTTCAGACTGGGGAAAGTTGAAAGCGCGGCAAAAAAGCGCCCGTGACTCATTGCAGCTTTACCAGACGGTGATTTTGCAGTCCACGAATTATGAGGCGCTGGTGAAAAAGTTTGAAGGTCAGGGCGGATTCGTCGCGCGCGAGGACCAGGTCATCAACATGATGCGGACGATCAATTCACAATCGGCGCAAAGCGGCGTGAGAATCAACAATTTTTCGCATTCGATGGAGCACACGAACGAATTTTTCACCGAACAAACGCAAAACATCACCGTCTCCGCGACCGACGCGCAACTGGTGGATTTTCTTTACAAGCTTGGCAACGACGCCTCGATGGTGCGCGTGATAGACCTTGAACTGCAGCCCGACGGGACGAAGCTGAAACTCGCCGGCAATATCCGTCTCGTCGCCAGCTACCAGAAAAATCTGAAACCCGTCCCGGCGGGCAGCTTGAAATCCGCAACCACAACCGCAAAATGAAAACGACCACGCTCTTCCTGATTCTTTTTTTGACCGGCCTCGACCTTTGGGCGCAGGTGCCGCCGGCAACTTCGCCGGACGCAAATGCTCCCGCCGATTCAAATGGCGACACAAACGAAGTCGCCGGCTACATTTATAATTATTCGAGCGTGACCGTGGACGATTTACTGGACAAGGTTTATTCGCCGCTGGTCGGACGCACGCTGCTGCGCGCGCCGGGTTTGCCGTTGACGACGCCGATTGTTTTGAAGACGGTGGCGCCGCTGACCAAGAAGGAGGCGATTGAGGCGTTGCAGGCGGTGCTTTCGATGAATGGCGTCGTGATCGAAAATATCGGCGATAAATTTGCCAAGGTGCTGCTGTCAGCCGAAGCGGGCAACGGCGGTCAGAAGATTGACACCAATGACGTGAGCCATTTGCCGGACATGGGGACTTTTGTGACACGCATCGTGCATTTGAATTATGTCAAGCCGAGCGTGATGCAGGGGATCCTCACGCCGTTTGCAAAATTGCCCGGTGCAATCCAACCGCTGGAGGACAACGGCATCCTGATTTTGCGCGACAACGCGGAAAACGTGAAGCGGATGATGGAGATGATCGCCCAGGTGGACGTCGGCGGCAGCGCGTCGGAAATCGTTTCCGAGGTCGTCCCGATCAAATACGCCTTGGCGGCGGACATTGCCAACGCGTTGAGCAGCCTCGGCGGCAGCAGCGCCAACACCGTCAGCATCGGAACCCCGCCTACAACCACGACCAGCGGAAACGGCGTGGCGCGGCCCGGCGGAATCGGCAATATGCCGGGCGGGGGTAACGGGGTCGGCCAGCAATCCCGCCCGGGTGGATATGGCGGCGCACCTGGAGCGACGCCCAACGGCACGCCGACGCCGGGCGGGTCTTTCCAATCGAGATTGTTGAGCATCGTCAACCGCGCGGCGGCGGGGCCGGGCGGGCAGGAGCAGCCAATCCAGATTTTCGGCCAGACAAAGATCATCGCCGACCAGCGGAGCAATTCGCTCCTCATTTTCGCCACCCGGCAGGACATGGACACGATCACGAACGTCATTGCAAAGCTGGACGTGCTGCTCTCGCAGGTGCTGATCGAATCGGCCATCATAGACGTGGATTTGAACAAGGCCATGAATATGGGAGTTTCAGCGGCGCAAAATCCAAAAACGTTCAGTTCCAGCCTGGGAGGAATCGCCGGCGGCGGCGGTTTTAACAATGGTCCTACCTTCTTGAATTTTCTGGGCGGCAATGCCCCCACGTTTTTCAGCACGGGCACGGGCACTAATGCGGTCGCCGCCCTTTCCAGCGGCTTGAGTTATTTTGGAAACATCGGGCCGACTTGGGACGTGGCGCTTCAGGCCGCCGCCAGCGACAGCAGCGCCACGGTCATCCAGCGCCCGCGCATCCAGACCTCGCAGGCGAAAGCGGCATCGTTCTTTGTCGGTCAAACTGTTCCTTATATCACAGGCAACTACGCCTCCTATAACGGCGTAGCCGAAAACTCCTATTCGCAGTTGTCCGTCGGTGTTGAACTGGATGTCACGCCGTTCATCAATCCCGACGGCCTCGTCGTCATGGACATCAACCAGGAAATTGATGATATTGAAGATCAAAGCTACAACGGCACTGGCCAGCCGAGCACCAGCAAGCGCACGCTCCAATCGGAAATCGCCGTTAAGGACAAGGACACCATCATGCTCGGCGGCTTTATCCGCTCGGCCAAGAATAACAGCAAGTCTGGGATTCCATACCTGCAGGACATTCCGCTCATCGGCCACCTGTTCTCCCAGCACACCGACAGCAAGGATCGCCAGGAAACCATCGTGCTGATCCGCCCGACGGTTTTGCGGACGCCCGACCTCGCCGCCACGCAGGCTGTCGCGGAGCAAAGCCGACTGCCGGGCATTGACCGCGCCATAGCCGAGGATGCGGCGGACGAACGCAAACAGGTTGCAGCCGAGGCCAAAGCCGAGGCCAACGGCGCCCAAACAGGCGCAAAGCCCGAACGGAAAGAAAACAACAATGCGTTCCTGCCTTTGCTGCCTGACGGAACATCGGACACCAACCAGATTGCGCCGGCGAACCCCTGATAAAATTGACGGCGGAATCCTAGATGCTAGTGTTTCGCGCCGGGGCGAATTCCCGTTCCGGCCATTGAAAGGAAATTTATTTATGAAACGCAAAGCATCGGCGGTCTGGTCTGGCGACTTGAAATCCGGCAAGGGCAAAATCTCCACCGAGAGCGGCACGCTCAAGGAGACGCAATACTCATTCAGCACGCGCTTCGAGAACGGCGTCGGCACGAACCCCGAAGAACTCATCGCGGCGGCTCACGCGGGCTGTTTCTCGATGGCGTTCTCGGCGGAACTCGGCAAGGCCGGATTCACGCCAGGCTCCATCAATACGACCGCGACAATCACGATGGAAAAAACCGACGCAGGCTTCACCGTGACGGAATCGCATCTGGACATGACGGCAAAAATTCCCGGCATTGACGCGGAAAAATTTACCGCCATCGCGAACGGTGCGAAGGCCGGCTGCCCGGTTTCACGCCTGCTCAACGCAAAAATTTCCCTGGACGCCAGACTGGAGGCGTGAGCGCGGGTTATTGTGCTTGAACCGGGCGCTGATAAAATGACGTGGTGTCGGCGGAAGCTTCGGAAAAACCATCGCCGTTTGTGCTTGTTGCATCCGCCGGTCTGACCATTGCCTGGCAAACGACGCGCTCGATGTTGAACGGCTGTCCGTGCAACTGGTAGCCGGCGCGCATCTTTCGGTTCACTTTTTCGGCGAAAAGGTGGTATCCGTTCAAATAATCATCCTCCTGGCTGACGACAACAATATAATCCGTGTGGCTCATGGAAGTGAAAATCCTATCAAGCCTGCGCTTATTTCGCCAAGGAAAAAAAGTGTCTTGTCTGAAAGAAAGTTGCCGGTTTTCATTTCCTGCGGCAGACTGAAGTCATGGCCGGAATCGGCAGAAATTTTGATTCGCTGCGACTCAACCGTTTTGAAAACGAGCGGCTGGCGCTGGCGCTGGCGATTTCGCTCGCGGCGCACCTGCTGGCGTGGGGCGGCTATGAAATCGGGCGGGAATTTCATTTCTGGCAGCGGCTGAACCCGGTTCAACGCGCGGCAAAAATGATTCTGCCGCCGCAAATCGCCGAAGAGCCGCTGACTTTCGTGACCGTGAAGCAGCCTTCGACCGAGGCGCCGCAAAAGACGAAATATTATTCCAACAAGAATTCCCGGGCGGCGAATCCCGACGCGAGCCGCAACTCGGACGTCCCGCAAATCAACGGTCATCAGACCGACGTTCCAAAAACCGAGGACGCGCCGCGCCCGCAATTTTCAAAAGCGCAGCCTTCGCCGCCGCAGCCGCAACCGGCGGAAAATGCGCAACAGCAACAGCCAAGCCCCACAATCCAGCCGGGCGATTTGACGCTGGCGAAGCCGGAAAATTTGCAGCCGCAGCCGCAGCCGCAAAATAATTCTCCGCCGCCGCGTCCGCGCACAATCAAGGAGGCGCTCGCGCAGCTCGATCATTCGCCCGGCGTGCAGATGAAGCAGGACGGCGGCGTGCGACGGCACGCAAGCATTTCGTCGCTTGATGTAAAACTGACGGGCTTCGGCGATTATGATGCTGCGTTTGTCCAGGCCATCTCGCAGCGCTGGTATGATTTGCTGGACAGCCAGCAGTTCGCGCTCGACCGCACCGGCAAGGTCGTGCTGCAATTCCGCCTGAACTACGACGGCACCATCACCGACATGAAGGTTGTGCAAAACGACGTCGGCGAACTGCTCGGCTACGTCTGCCAGAAGGCGGTCACCGATCCCGCGCCGTTCGCGAAATGGCCCGGCGAGATGAGGTTCAAGCTCGGGGATTCGCGCGACATCCAGTTCACATTTTACTATTATTGAACGAATTAAAACCATGCCGCTCTAAAATTTTTCTATGGACACGCTCATTTATGTCTTGCTGGGACTGACCTCGGTCGTCGGACTCGCGTTCATCGTCGAACGCGCGCTGGCGTTGCGCTGGAACAAGGTTGTGCCGCGAGAAATCACCGCGTCGCTTGCCGCCTGCGGGACTCGCGAAGACGCGGAAAAATTGGGACGGCTCTGCGCGCTGAAACCGTCGCCGCTCGGACGATTGATGTTGCTCGCGTCAGGCCGCCTCGACTGGCCGAAGGCTGACAATGTGGACGCGCTCCAGACCGCCGCGCGCCATGAAATCGTCCGGCTCGAACGCGGCCTCGTCGTCTTGGAGATCATCGTCGGCATCGCGCCGCTGCTCGGACTCGTCGGCACGATCATCGGCATGATGACGCTGTTCAACAACATCGGCGCGGCGGGTTTGAGCGACGCCGCGCGGCTCGCCAACGGCATCGGCCTCATTTTGAAAACGACGTTGATCGGCCTGCTCATCGCCATTCCTGCGCTCATCGCGTGGAGTTACTTCAGCAAAAAAGTCGAGGTTCTCGCCGTCGAAATGGAGGCGCTCTGCGACGATTTCATCCGGCGGCAATACAGCGACAGGAAAAATTGAGTCATGCACTTCGTTGTCCACAAACGGCGGCAGACGCCCGCAGTCATCATCGTCGCGTTGATTGACGTGCTGATCGTGCTGGTGATTTTTCTGCTCGTCACGACGACGTTCAAGCAGCAGACGGCCTTGAAAATCGCGCTGCCCGAATCGTCGGAGGCGAAAAAGACCGGTGCGGATGAAAATCCGCCGCTGGTCGTGACCATTGACGACAAGGGCGGCCTGCGCGTCGGCCCGAACAACGACGCCGTGACACTGGAACAACTGGAGTCCCGGATGCGCGATGAACTGGCGAAAAATCCAAAGCTCGCCCTCGCCGTCAACGCCGATAAAAACGCGCCGTGGGGACAGATTGTGAAAGTGATGGACGCCGCGAAAGCCGTGAACATCAAAACCGTCAGCGCTTTCACGAAGGAAACCGGCAAGTCGTGAAATAAACATCTAGCAGGCTGTTGAAAAACGTTTGAACCAAACCAATGCTGGCGTGTGTGAAGTTCATGCGTGGAAAAGCTCAAGGGCAGCCGGAGTTCCTGACGGTCGTCAATCTCAACCAATGTGTGCCTGCCGATCATCCGCTGCGCGCGATCAAGCGGCGCGTGGACGCGGTGCTCCAGAAGCTCTCGCCGCTCTTCGAGGAGCTTTACGCCGGAGCAACTGCTCAAGGCCCGCGTG
>DATCDZ010000150.1:0-4286 GCA_036510395.1 Verrucomicrobiia bacterium | reverse complement strand
TTTCACTCATCACCCGCCACTTTGGTCATTCGCGTTTTCATGCGGCGATGAGCCGGCTGTTGGCGTAAATGCGCGCCTGCCGCCCGGCGCGCAGGACGGCGGCGACGATTTTTTCCTCGAACAATGCCGGGAACACCAGCAGCGGGAAAACGGTCGCCCACGCGAGCGCAGCAGCGTCGTTGGCCGCGCGCCGCAGCGGGACGTTCAACTCCGGCGCGGCGCCGAGCAATTGTTCCGCGAGCAGCTTGTTTTTGAGCCGCTCGAATTCGTTTTCCTGGATGGCGCGGAACGGCGCGGGCGGATTTGCCCGCACTTCGAAGCGTGTTTCAGGGGCGAACCTTGTCGGCACCTGTGTTTTATATTTGTTCATGTTTCCTTTCATTTTGGTTTTGTATAAAAAAGCAAAAACCCCGCGATTGACAGGCAATCGCGGGGTTTTGAAAATTGTTTGGTTAATTAAAATTTCGTTCCCACGATGCCAAGACGGCAGCCAACACGTGTCCAAACGGACATTTGTCCTTTGGCTTGCGCGTGCTTGAGCATTGGTGCAAACGTGGTTTTCATTTTCTTCACTTTCAAATCAAGGTTGCAAGAAACACCATTTTGCTGCGTTTGTCAAATTGATTTTGTGCGAAGGAAAATCGTTGTCGGATTTGCCTGCGGTGCTAAATTGAATTAGGCATGAGTGAACAATTGCGGATGGTCAAATGCGGGTGGTGCGACAACACGGCGTTTATTCCCGGAAACATGCCGCCGTTGAGCACGGTGCCGTGCAAGAAGTGCGGCCAGCCGGTCATGATGCCGATGCAACTGCGGCAGTTCGAGTTGCGCGGCATGATCGGCTCCGGCGGCATGGGCAACGTCTATCGCGCATGGGACACGACGCTGGAGCGGATGGTGGCGGTGAAATTGATGAAGGCCGAACTGGTCGCAGACGTCGTGGCTCTGGAAAGCTTTTTCCGCGAGGCTCGCGCCTGCGCCCGGCTCAACCACACAAACATCATCCATATCTACACGTTCGACGAATGGGAAGGCCAGCGCTATCTCGTCATGGAACTGGCCGACCGCGGCAGCCTCGACGCGCGCATCGAGAAACTCCGTTTGATTCCCGAACTGGACGTGCTGGACATCGGCATCAAAATCGCTTCCGCGCTTGACATGGCGCTCAAATACGACCTGCTGCACCGCGACATCAAGCCGGGAAACATTTTGTTCAACGCCGACCACGAGCCGAAGCTCGTTGACTTCGGCCTCGCGCGCAAAGTGGATGCGGAACAGGAGTCCAGCGACATGATCTGGGGAACGCCGTATTACGTCGCGCCGGAAAAAATCAAGCGCGAGCCGGAAACATTTTTGTCGGATATGTATAGCCTCGGTGCGACGGTTTATCACGCGATGACCGGCCATGTGCCGTTCGACGCACTCACGCCGGAGGAGGTCATCGTCGCGCAGGTGCAGACGCCGCTGACGCCGCCGAACCTTGTCGTGCCGGAAATCACGCAGCCGACGAGCGACGCGCTGGTGAAGGCGATGGCAAAAAATCCGGCGGACCGGTTTTTGAGCTACGATGAATTCATCATGGCGCTCGAAGCGGCGCGCAGTTTCCTGCTGCGCCAGCAATCACAGTCTCCGCAACATCCCAAACCCAAAGGCACGACAAGCTGGTGGAAGCGGCAATAAAAATAATTTCAAGCCGTCACTTCTGGTCGCCGTCACCCTTCATTTCACCGTCTGATTTTTTCGGCTTCAAGGAGTCGTTGATCGTCACGGCGTCCAACTTGCCATCGGCTTTTTTGTAGGCGATTCCGACTTTGTCGTCCACGGCTATGTCGCTCAAGATCGCGGGATTCCCGTCTTTTGAGATGCGTGTTTCGGACGTGATTTCAAACGTGCGCTTGCCGATTGTCAACGTCATCGCATTGGTATTAACATTGGTAACCTTGCCCGTGACCGCGAGCGATGTGCGCGGCTTTTTTTTCGCCTTGACGGGCGCGGGCGCGGTGGCGGCTGGAATTTCGGCCGCGGGTGGCGCGGCGACAACAGGCGGCGGTCCGGTCAGTGCGGGCGCGGCCATGGTGTTGCTGTCCTGCCCGCGCGAAAACACGGGCGCGGCGAACAGCGCGCAAACTGCGATTTTCAGGATTGTTCTTTTCATTTTGATTTTTGGTTGTGCGGCTCTGGAAATCTTAAAAGCCCGTCTGGGCAAATTCAACCATTTTTACCACGCACCTTCCGTGAGCAGTTCCGTGATGTTTCGCGCCAGGTCCTCCGCGAGCAGTGGCGTGGACTGGCGTTCGGCGCTGGCCAGATCCGTTCCGACCTGGACGAGCGTGGAGCCGCTCACATTTTTATCGAGCAGCAACTTGCCGGTGCCCGGCTCGCGCGCGGTGACGCGCGCGGTGATGGTGACGTGATAGTTTTCCGCCGTCAGCACGTCGCCTGGCAAAAAACTCAAACTGTCGCGGACGTAGCTGGTGATGACGCCAGTGAGGACGATGTCGCCACCGCCTCGCGTGACGAGGCGATAAGTGCCGTCGGTCTGCAGTCTTTCGCGCAACGCCTGTGTCACGGCCTCGCCGAGCCGGGGCTGGAGCGTCTTGCTGTTGAACGGAAGCACTTCAATGGATTTATCGCCCGCCCGCGCGCCGTTGACCGGACCGAGATGATAACCGGCGCAACCGGCGAGCAGCGCTGCCGTCGCGCACAACAAAAAAAAATTCATCAGTCGCATTTTAGCTGGCAGGCGGATTTACAGGCGGTTCAACGCCGCGAGGCGCTGCCTGGCATGGTCGGCGTATGGCGAGTTGGGGCCGAGCTGCAAAACTTCGTTGTAATAGACGCGTGCGCCGTCGCGCCGCTGCTCCGCGTCCAGGACTTTGCTGTTCTCGTAGAACTGCGCGATTTTGAAATTGCCCTCCACCTGCTGCACCTTCAGCACGGCAATTGCATTTTGCGCCTGCGGCACGCGCTTGTCGTCGGGAAACAGCGTGGTGAAATCCGTGTAGGCCGCGATGGATTTTCCAGCGGTGCTCTGGTCGTATTCGGCGGTCGCGGCCTGTTTCTGCCAGGCGATGCCTTCGCGGAACAGCGCGTCGGAGGCGATTTGCGGCTGGTCGTGATAGCGGTCGGCGGCGGTTTCGTAGGCTTGCACCGCGTCGGCATAATTCTTCTGCTTCTCCCGCGCCGCGCCGATCTGCAACTGCGCGTGCGGCGCCACGTCGCTGTAAGGGCCGCCCTTGACGATTTTGTCGTATAATTCCGCCGTCTGATCCATCGAGGGATAAAGCGGAATCGTGCCCCAAATCCTAAACCATTCGCCGTCGAGGAAACGTCCGGCGATTCCATACTGCCGCCACAAAACGTCCTCGTATTTTCCACTCTGCGGATATTTTTTGATGATGTCCTGGTAGGCGTTGAACGCCGCCTCGTCCTTGCCTTCCACTTCGAGGCAGCGACCGACGAGATATTCCGCGCCCGGGGCATAGTCCGACAACGGCCAGAGGCGCAGAACGCGGTGCGCCGCGTGGAGCGTGACGCTGTAATCCTTGTTCGTAAAGGACTGCTCCGCCACATCCAGTTGCTCCTTCGCGCGCGGGCGCATCCAGCCGGCCTTCTCGCCGTAAGGCTCGTAATCCCAGCCCTCGCCCGGCGTATAAATCAGCGGCGCGGGCGAACGGAACGGAACCAGCGCCGCAAATGCGGCGACGGCAAACAGCAGGACAAACCGGCGATTCATGTGCTGACGTTAGCGATGTGGAAAACGGTTGCAAGTTGAAAGTTGCAACTGAAGGACGTTCGCGCGTCGCCGGCCTTCAATTCTCAACCTGGAAACGGCGGCCAAACTATCCGCGGTATAAAATCGTCAGGCCGTAGTCGTTCAGGATTTTCTGCGTGCCGACGTCGAAGAACGTGTAGGAAATCGTGTGGACGCCCACCATGTTCGCCTCGCCGATCTCGTTCAAAAATTCCGTCACCCTCTCGTCAAACTTGTCGTGGCCGGATTCGATGCAGCTCGCGTGCTTGATCGTGCGGACGCGGATTTGCTTGTCCGCGCCCCTGGCAATGGCGGCGAGCGGCACAGCCGATTTTTTGATGAGGCTTTCGCCCGGCTTGTTGCTCACCGGCACCTTGAGGTGCATCTCCACTTTCGCGGCGGCGGAGGTGGACATGACGCTGGGCGCGAGGCTCGGCGCGTGCGACTCCTCCGGCGGCCCGGCGGCGGCGATTTTCGTGGATGCGGCGGGAATGGTGATGGTCTCGTGGCACGACGGGCACTCGATCTCCGA
>DATCDZ010000149.1:0-4475 GCA_036510395.1 Verrucomicrobiia bacterium | reverse complement strand
CTGACCCGCGAACTCATCGGTTCAAGTCCCGAACGATCTCATCTCCGACGACTTTGTCCGGGAGGCTGGCCAGCCTCCCGGACAAACCGACAAGCGGATTCTCCCCAACTCACCGGTCAAGTCCAAGATACAAGTCCCAAGCGTTGACACAATTCTTCCGCGCCGAGTTGTTGCCTTAATTTTCGTTCGTGTTTAATCTGTGTTCATCCGTGTCCATCCGTGGTTAAAATTTTTTCCGCATGACTTTTGCCGCAAAATTTCTGAAAGACGCGCGCGTGATGGCGGGCGATTTGCGCCATCGCAAGATCATCCGCGCGGCGCTGGGCAATTACGAGATCGCCCGCGACAAGCGCAAGGCGTCGTTTCAAAGCTGGGAATCCGCGCGCCAGCTCGCCGCCGAGACGAAATGGGACGCGCTCAATCATCTGGACAAATACCTCGTCGAGTTCACCGCGAAAATCGAGGCGCGCGGGACGAAAGTTCATTGGGCGAGCACGGCGGCGCAGGCGCGGACGATCATTTTGCAGATCGTTGAAGAAAAAAAAGCGCGTTCGATCATCAAGTCCAAGGCGATGACCGCCGAGGAAATTCACTTGAACGACGCGCTCGAACACGCCGGCCTCAACGTCGTGGAAAATGACCTCGGCGAATTCATCGTCCAGCTTCGCCACGAAGCGCCGTATCACATCGTGTTTCCCTCGATGCATTTGACGCGCGATGAGATCAGGGATTTGTTCCAACGCGAGTTTGGTAGTGGCACAGGCATCCTGCCTGTGAGTTCGTCGGACAAAGAGCTTGAAAAAAAAACAGAAACACACGGGCAAGATGCCCATGCCACTACATTTTCGAACGATCCCGAGGAACTCACGATGATCGCGCGGCGCGCGCTGCGGAAAAAATTTCTCACGGCGGACATCGGCATCACCGGCGCGAATTTCGCCATCGCCGAGACCGGCATGATTTCCATCACGGAAAACGAAGGCAACGCGCGCCTCACCGCCGCGCTGCCCAAGACGATGATTTCCTTGCTCGGCATCGAAAAAATTCTGCCGAAACTTTCCGACCTCGCTCTATTTCTGCCGATGCTCGCGACGGCGGGAGCCGGACAATCCATGACCGGCTACAACACGATGTATGGCGGCCCGCGCCAGGCCGACGAAAGCGACGGCCCGGAAGAATGGCACGTCGTGCTGCTCGACAATCACCGCACGGAACTGCTCGCCGACGCCGAGCAACGCGACGCGTTGCATTGCATCCGCTGCGGCGCGTGCCTGAATGTTTGCCCGATTTTTCGCAACGTCGGCGGCCACACTTACGGCACGACTTACAGCGGCCCGATCGGTTCGGTCATCACGCCGCACTTGCGCGGCTTGCAGGATTGGAAGCATCTTTCCAACGCGAGTTCGCTCTGTGGTGCGTGCACCGAAACGTGCCCGGTGAAAATTGATCTGCATCATCACCTCTTGCAAAACCGTCGCAACGCCGCCGTGCAAAAGCCGACGATTAAAGAGCAAATTGGCTTCAAAGCTTTCGTGCAAATGGCGAATCACCCGAAACTCTGGGCGTTCGTGAAAAAATTCGCGCGCCTTACGCAGCCGCTGCAAAAACTCGTGAAAGGCACGCGGCTCGACCCCGGCTATCACTGGACGCAAACGCGTGATTTGCCGGATGTCGCGCCGGAAACTTTCAAAGACTGGTGGAGGAAACGGAAATGAGATTCAAGATCAGCGTAGGACAGGCGTCGCGCCTGTCTCTAATTTTTGAATTAATAAATAAGACAGGCGCGACGCCTGTCCTACAATAAATGACTGAACGCGAAAAAATTCTGGCGCGCGTGCGCGAGGCGTTGAAAGTCGCGGCTCCCATGCCCGGCTCGCATGGCGAAACTCATTTGCCCGCTTCCTCAAAAACTGTTTCGACCGCGCGGCAATGGCTGCCGAAAGTTGGCGAAACTTTTGACGAACAACTCGCGCTATTTGCCAAAAACGCCGCCGAGTTGAAGGCGAATTTTCATTTGCTCAATTCCGCCGATGAAATGCGGTCGGCGCTCTTGCGCTTGCGCGATACGGAAAAGTGGCAGCGTGTGGCTTTGCACTCCGGCGATTTGACGAATCCGGTTTGTCCGCCGTTGAACCTCCCGTTTTTGCGCACCGACAAACCTTACGACGTTCACGAACTCGAAACGTGCGACGTCGGCATTTCTGAATGCGACGCGCTCGTCGCGCAGACCGGCAG
This sequence comes from Verrucomicrobiia bacterium, assembly GCA_036510395.1. Lineage (GTDB taxonomy): Bacteria > Verrucomicrobiota > Verrucomicrobiia > Limisphaerales > UBA11358 > UBA11358. The sequence goes on along the minus strand of DATCDZ010000149.1, from coordinate 2,240 downwards.
CGTGCTGGTGACCAATCGCAGCGCGGGCGGACGCGCGTTGTCCGTGCTGCCGCCGCATCACGTCGTGCTCGCGCGGCGTGGACAATTGGTCGCTGATCTGCCAGCCGCGTTTGAATTGTTGCAGCAGAAATACGCCGCGAATTATCCGAGCATGATCTCCTTCATCACCGGCCCCAGCCGCACGGGTGACATCGAACGTATCCTTGTTCTCGGCGCACACGGGCCGAAGAAACTGACCATTTTCTGTCTCCAGGATTAAATTTATGAAAAACAAATCATTCAAACACGTCAACAACCTTTGGAATGACGCCGAAGCCGCCAAGCTGAAGGGCGTGGACCGGCTGGTTTATCGTTCCAACAAACTTGGCAGCGACCAGCGCATCACCAACACCGGCGGCGGCAACACGTCGTCCAAAATCATGGGAAAGGATCCGCTCACCGGCGAAATGGTCAGGGTGCTGTGGGTCAAAGGCTCGGGCGGTGATTTGCGCACCAGCCTGCGGGAGAATTTTTCCTCGCTCTACCAGGCCAAACTTCTCGGCCTCCAGAAATCCTACGCTGCCCGCACCGACAAAGGATTGAAATCGCAGGCCGAGGACGACATGGTTGCGGCCTACAATCACACCACGTTCAATCTCAACCCGCGAGCCAGTTCGATTGACACGCCGTTGCACAGTTTTATTGCGGCGAAGTTCGTGGATCATATGCACCCGAACGCGGTCATCGCCATCGCCGCCAGCAAGAACTGCGAGAAGCTCACGAAGGAAATTTTCGGCGGCGAGATGGCGTATGTGAAATGGATGCGCCCCGGCTTTGAACTCGGCCTGGCGATGCAGGAAATCGTGAAAACAAATCCGAAGGCCACGGCGATCATGATGGGCCAGCACGGCTTTATTTCGTGGGCGAACGACGACAAGGAGTGTTATCTCGCCACGCTGGATTACATTGAAAAGGCGTCCCAGTTCATCGAGACGAAATATCAGGCCAAAGGCGGCGACGCGAAGGTGTTCGGCGGCGCAAAATATCAAACGCTCGCGCCGGAGAAGCGCAACGAGGTTTTTGCAGTGATTCTGCCGTGGCTGCGCGGCCAGGTTTCGCAACAAAAACGTTTCATCGCCACGGTGCAGGACGACGAGAAGATTTTGCGCTACGTCAACTCGAAGGACGCCGCGCGGTTGACCGAACTGGGCACGAGCTGTCCGGATCATTTTCTCCGCACGAAGATCAAGCCGCTTTACGTCGCCTGGAATCCGCAGACCGAAGACTCGGCGGCGTTGAAGAAAAAACTCGCCGACGGCCTCGTGCAATATCGCAAGGACTACGCAACCTATTACGAAAAGTGCAAGCACGCGAATTCGCCCGCGATGCGCGATCCGAATCCGACGGTCGTGCTGATTCCGGGCCTCGGCATGATCGCGTGGGGCAAGGACAAGAGCGAATCGCGCGTGACGGCGGAATTTTACAACTACGCGGTCGAGGTCATGCGCGGCGCGGAAGCGATTGACAAATATATCGCGCTGCCGCAGCAGGAGGCGTTCGACATCGAATACTGGCTGCTCGAAGAGGCGAAGTTGAAACGCATGCCGGCCGAAAAGGAACTCGCCCGGCAGGTCATCATCGTCATCGGCGCGGGTTCGGGCATCGGCAAGGAAACGGCGCATCGCCTTGTCAAGGAAGGCGCGCAGATCGTGTGCGCGGACTTGAACGCCGATGCCGCCAATGCAACCGCGAAAGAAATCACCGACAAACATGGATTGGGAATCGGCGTCGCGGGAACGGGAATTTCCAACTGCGGTCCGGCCATTGGCCTCGCCGCAGACATCACCAATCGCGCGAGCATCCGCAAAATGCTGGATCAAGTCGCGCTCGCTTACGGCGGCTTTGATTCGATTTGTGTCACTGCCGGGATCTTTGTGCCGAGCGACACGACCGGCCACATTCCTGACGATAAGTGGGCGCTGACTTTCAACATCAATGTCACCGGCAGTTATCTCGTCGGCGATGAGGCGTTCAAGACCTGGAAAGAGCAGGACTTGAAAGGCCAGTTGGTGCTGACTACTTCCGCCAACGCCGCAGTCGCCAAGAAAGGTTCAGTGGCCTACGATGTCTCGAAGGCTGCCGGCAACCATCTGGTGCGCGAACTGGCGATTGAACTCGCGCCGCTGGTGCGCGTGAACGGCGTCGCACCGGCAACGGTGGTGCAAGGTTCGGCGATGTTCCCGCGAGACCGGGTCATCGGC
>DATCDZ010000148.1:0-21375 GCA_036510395.1 Verrucomicrobiia bacterium | reverse complement strand
TCGCCCCACCGTTCGAGCTGAAAATCATTTTGCTCCAAAATTTCGCGCAATTCGGAAAGATGCTCGACGATCAAATCCGGCTGCGCGGCGCGCAACTGTTCCAGCGTGTTGTAACCGGTCAGCACGGCGCAGGAATGGACGCCGCCGTGTTTGGCGGTCTCGATGTCATGCTCCATGTCGCCGATGAACAGCGTTTCGATGGCGAGCAAATCATTTTCAGCGAGGATTTCGCGAATTTTTTTGCGCTTGTCCCAGACATCCGTGTAAGGTCTTTCGAGAAAGGCGTCGAAGCCGGTGACGCTGCATTGCTCCTTGAAATAGTCGGCGTGGACGGTGCTCAACAGGAATGTGCGGATTTTTTTCGCGCGGCAGAATTCCAGAAACCCGCGCGCGTGCGGCAGCTCGATGACGGAAGCTTGCGCGTCCTTGAAACTGGTGTGAAACCAGGATTCCAACTGCGTCATCGGCACGTCCGGCGTGTGGCGGTCGTAGAATTTCGTGAACGGCAGGGAAAATTCCGCGCGGAATTGTTCAAGCGACATTTCGGGTTTGCCGGCCTGCGACAAAACGAAATTGGATGCTTTCAAGACGGCCGGCAGATCGTCCACCAAAGTTCCCGACCAGTCGAAAATGATGTTGCGGATCACGCCGGCAGTTTAACCGCGAATAGTTTCAAGGCAACAAAAAGGAAAATCGGCCACAGAGACACAGAGACGCAGAGCAAGGCAAAACAATTTTTCTCTGTGCTCTCTGTGACTCTGTGGCAAAAATACCCGTGCTGTGCTCATCGCATTCAACAAACCGTTCGGCGTGCTGTCGCAATTCACAAGCGACGGTTCGCCGAACCGCACGCTCGCGGAATTTGATTTCCCAAAAAATGTTTATCCAATCGGGCGGCTCGATGCGGATTCCGAAGGGTTGCTGCTGTTGAGTGACGAACCGGCTTGGAACGAAAAACTGCTGCATCCGCGCCACGCGCACGAGCGCGAGTATTGGGCGCAGGTGGAAAAAATCCCGACACCGGAAAGTTTGAAGAAATTGGAACCGGGGATTTTGGTTCAAGGCCGGAAAACTTTGCCGTGCCGAGCGTGGATTTTGGATCCGCAGCCGGAAATTTTATCCGTAGCAGCCGACGTGAGCCGGCTCAATCCAAAAAGTCAGAGCGGACTGACGTCCGCTGCTACAAAAATTTCCCCGCGCAATCCGCCAATCCGATTTCGCAAGAGTGTTCCTGATTGCTGGATCGGTTTGGAGTTGATTGAAGGCAAGAACCGGCAGGTTCGCAAAATGACGGCGGCCATCGGCCATCCGACGCTCCGGCTGATCCGCGTGCGGATTGGAAACTTCCGGCTCGGCGCGTTGCCGCCGGGAAAATTGAAAATTCTTTCAGCCACAGATGAAACACAGATTGAACACAGATAATTTTCGCGCTAACTTCAAGCTGTGATTAACATCGCAGAAATGCAGCCGCGCGCGGCGATGGCGAAAAACAGGTTTGAGCCGTTGGCGAAGGAAATTTATGCGCTCAAAAAACAATTGAACGCCGTCATCCTCGCGCACAATTATCAGGTGCCGGAAATCCAGGACGTGGCGGATTTCACCGGCGATTCGCTTGGCCTCGCGCAGGAGGCGGAGAAAACGGACGCGGACGTGATTGTTTTCTGCGGCGTGCATTTCATGGCGGAGACGGCAAAGATTTTGAACCCGAACAAAATTGTCGTGCTGCCGGACAAGGACGCGGGCTGTTCGCTGGAAGAAAGTTGTCCGGCGGAAAAATTGGCGGCACTGCAAAAGACGAATCCGAATTTCTGGACGATTGCCTACATCAATTGCAGCGCGGCGGTAAAGGCGTTGTGTGACGTAATTTGCACGAGCGGCAACGCGGAGCGCATCGTCAACGCCGCGCCAAAGGACAAGGACATCTTGTTCGTGCCGGACGAAAATCTCGGCCAGTGGGTGATGGAACAAACGGGCAGGCCGATGACGTTGTGGAAGGGGGACTGTTACGCGCACGTTGAATTTCGCCGCGAAGCGCTGTTGAAATTGAAGGTTCAATTTCCCGACGCGAAGATTGTGGTTCACCCGGAAAGTTTGCGCGAGGTGCGCGAGCTGGCGGACGCGGTCTGCTCGACGGAAAAAATGATTTTGTTCTGCAAAAATGATTCCGCAAGGCAGTTCATCATCGTCACTGAATCGGGCATCATCCATCGGATGCAGAAGGAGTGTCCGGGCAAGGAATTTATTTGCGCGCCGGTTTTTGACGCGATGCGCGCGCCGACGGACAACTGCCGTTGCAGCGAGTGCAAATTCATGAAGATGAACACGCTCGAAAAAGTGCGCGACTGCATGAAGAAACTGTCGCCGCGCGTGGAGTTGCCGGAAAAAATTCTCAAGCGCGCACGCCTGCCGATTGAGCGGATGCTGGAAATTTCCGCGAAGCCGCTGGAAAACGCGGGTTGATTTCACAGGAAATCGCAGACCCCGCAAAGATTTTCCGGCAACATTACAAGCAGTTCTTTCCACCGAAAGTCCGGTTTCAGGCATTTGAAAGTCTCAAAAGAGGATTTTGTAACCTCCATGTAACAATTCCGCCATGTGGTTGTAACGACATTGTTTCATCCTGTCGCCGAACTTTGAAACCAACAACCATGAAAAAACTCACAAAACAGAACACGACTAAAGCTGCATTGTTTGCCGGCGCGACGGCGCTGATGGCACTTACCCCGAACACCCGCGCGCAAACATCCGTGGACGCACTGCTCAACAAGCTGGAGCAGAAAGGCATTTTGTCCGTGGACGAGGCGAAGGAATTGAAGTCGGAAAATGCGACGAATTCCGTGAACGACTTCGACGCGGCGATGAACGCCAAATTTCCGATGCCCAGTTGGATTACAAGTTATAAATTCAGCGGCGATTTTCGCGGGCGGTTTGATGACCAGTCCGGCGACGAGGCCGGAATCGTGGCTCGCGAACGTCTGCGCTACCGTTTGCGCGCGGGTTTGACGCTCGACATGAAGGACAATCTCGAAGTCGGTTTCAGGATAGGATCGGGTGACAACAGCCAAGGCTCTCCCAGCAGCCCGCTTTCCAACAATCAAACTTTGAACAGCGATGCCAGCAAGAAGCCGCTTTACATTGACACGGCCTATGGCAAATGGACGCCAATCAACGACGGCACATGGATGCTGGCAGGAACCTTCGGCAAAATGGTGAATCCTTTCGACGAATCGCCGATGGTCTTCGATCCCGATTATACGCCGGAAGGCGCCGCGTTGCAGGCGACTTACAAATTGAACGACACGCAGTCGTTCAGGTTCAACAGCGCCGCGTTCGTGCTGGACGAGATGCCTAAATCAAGCTACGACCCGTTTCTTTTTGGCGGTCAAATCTTTTGGGACGCCAAGTGGACTCCAGCCATCGGCACTTCGCTCGGCATTGCCGCTTACGACATTTCCAACAAGAAATCCTTGTCCACCGCCTACGATTCAAATGTGGGCAACACACTTGCGGGCGGTTTGTTTGCGACCGACTTCAATCCTATTGTGGCCAGCGGAAGCGTCACTTACACGCTGGACAAATTTCCGCTCTACGCTGGGGCGTTCCCGATCAAGCTGGCAGGTGAGTATATGAACAACCCGGCGGCCTCTGGTAAAAATATCGGCTACTGGGGCGGTGTCACATTCGGCAAATCCGGCAAAAAAGGCACATGGGATATTTCCTGCCGTTATCAGGTGCTTGATGCGAACGCGTGGTGGGATCAGATCGTTGACGATGACAACATAGCGGTGCTCCCCACGTCAACCACTGCGGCCGGCATAGTTGCCGGCACGGGCATCAAAGGTCATTTGATCAAGGTAAACTATTCGATAACCGACGCCCTGACGTTCACATTCACCTGCTATGCGAACACCCTCATCAGTAATCCGGTCGCAGGCACAAAGAGCGACGCTCTGCACATGATGGCCGACATCATGTGGAAGTTTTAACCCAAATGTAACGTGATAAAAAACCGAAAAACTGATTAACTCTTTTTGAAAATGAAAAAAATAATTCTCTCGGTTCTTGGCGGCAGCTTGTTGCTTGCCGCGCAAACCAACGCCCAGACGCTCATCAACGGCGCAGGCTCGACCTTCGATTACCCGGCCTTCACCAAATGGTTTGAAGCTTATGGCAAGGATCATTCCGACGTGCGCTTCAATTACGCCTCCATCGGTTCGGGCGGCGGGCAAAAACAGTTGCTCGACCAAACCGTGGCCTTCGGCGCATCGGACGCTCCGATGACCGATGCGTCCATGGCAAATTCAAAGAATGGAAAAATTCTCCATTTCCCCATCGTCGCCGGTGGCGTCGCGCTCATGTATAATCTGCCGGGTGGTCCGAAATTGAAATTGGATGGCGACACAATTGCCGGAATTTATCTTGGCAACATCACCAAATGGAACGATCCCAAGATCGCCGCGCTCAACCCCGGCGTTGATTTGCCGGATTTGCAAATCGTTCCCGTTCACCGCACGGAAGGCAGCGGCACGACGTTTATCTTTACCGACTTTTTGAGCGTTGTAAATCCGGCCTGGGCGGACAGCGTTGGCAAGAGCGTCTCGGTGAAATGGCCGTCGGGCATCGGCCTCGGCGCCAAAGGCAGCGAAGGCGTGGCCGGACAGGTCAAACAAACTTCCGGCGCCATCGGCTACGGCGAACTGGCTTATGCCGACCAGAACAAAATTCCCTATGCGGACGTGAAAAATTCTTCCGGCAATTTCATTTCGCCCGCGCCGGAATCCGTCAGCGCCGCGCTGGTCACCGCGAATATTCCGGACGACTTCCGTTTCTCGATGGTCAACCCGCCCGGCGCGCAGGCCTATCCGATTGCCGGCGCAAGCTGGGGTCTCGTTTATCAAACTCAAAAAGACCCGGTCATCGGCAAAAAACTCGTGGACTTTTTGAAATGGGCGGTCACGGACGGCCAGAAAATTTCCGTCACGCTCGATTATGCGCCGCTGCCTGAAAATGTGCAGCAACGCGAGTTGACCTTGCTCGGCACAATAAAATACTGACTTTGTTCGTGCGCCCGATATTTTGTGGGGCGTGAGCAGGACGAAGAGCGCAGTTCCTCCCGCTCTTCGTCCTTTTGGCTTGTTAGAACAGGAGCCGACGTGAGAAGGCTCTGAATGAATTTGGAAAAAAATTAGAGCCTCGTTACCCCGGCTCCTACAATGACGATGTTGAAAAATTGGACGTTGGACGTTGGACGTTGGATGTTGGATGTTTTTACCATTCAACCTTCGCGCCTTTGCGCTTTTGCGCCTTTGCGTTAAAAAATGGAAACGAAATCACAACCAGCGCAAAGCAGTGGCCAATTCGGCGACCGCATTTTCAAATGGCTGACGCTGCTGATGGCGCTGGTCGTTTTTATTTTGATCGGCCTCATCGGCTACGAATTGTTTGCCGGCTCCAAATTGTCGCTGCACAAATTCGGCTGGCACTTTCTGGTCAGCAGCGACTGGGATCCGATGAATGACAATTACGGCGCGCTGCCATTTATTTTCGGCACGCTCGTTTCGGCGGTCATCGCGCTTATCATCGCCGTTCCCATCAGCGTCGCCACCGCCGTTTATCTCACGGAACTCGCGCCGCTCTGGATTCGCCAGCCGCTCATCATGTTCATCGAATTGCTCGCGGCGATTCCCAGCGTCATTCTCGGTTTCTGGGGATTGTTCGTGATGATTCCCTGGCTGCACAAACATTTATTTCCGTGGTTGCGGGAAACACTCGGTTTTTTGCCGATTTTCAAAGACACGGATTACGGCCCGTGCATGTTGGCCGCCGGAATTATTCTGGCCATCATGGTGATCCCAATCGTCACGTCCGTCTCCCGCGAAATTTTGCGCAGCGTTCCAGGATTGCAGCGCGAAGCCGCCTACGCGCTCGGCGCGACGCGCTGGGAAGTCACGCGCATCGCCGTGTTGAGCTACGCGAAAAAAGGGATTTTCGGCGCGGTGATTCTCGGCCTTGGCCGCGCGCTCGGCGAAACCATGGCCGTCACGATGGTCATCGGCAACTCGTCGCAAATCGTCGCATCGCTTTTTCAGCCGGGCAGCACGCTGGCAAGCTGGATTGCCAACCAGTTTACCGAGGCGGTTGACGATTTGTTTTACAGCACTCTGTTTGAACTGGGACTGGTCCTGCTCGGGCTCACCGTGCTGGTCAACATCATCGCGCAATTGCTGTTGAAAACATTCGCCGGCCCGAGCGTCAAACCGCAAAACTGAAATGACCGCACCGAACCACAAATGGCGCCAGTGCAAAGACGTTTTGATGCAAATCATCACGTTGGCCTGCGCGATTCTCGTCATCACGCCGCTCATTTTGGTTTTTTATCATCTCATTACGCAGGGATTTAGCTCGCTCAATCTCAATTTCTTCACGCATTTGCCCAAAGCGCTCGGTGAAAAAGGCGGCGGCATGGCCAACGCCATCGTTGGAACTTTTGTTTTGATTTGCGAGGCGGCGGTGGTCGGCGTGCCCATCGGCGTGCTCGGCGGCGTTTATCTTTCTGAATACGGCGGCACGAAATTCAACTGGTGGATTCGTTTCGCCGCCGACATTTTGAACGGCGTGCCGTCCATCACCTGGGGCGTCGTTGTTTATGGGTTGATGGTCGTGCCGATGCACGGCGGTTCCGCGTTGTCCGGCGGTGTCGTGCTCGGCATGATGATGATCCCACTCGTGATGCGAACGACGGAAGAAGTGTTGCAATTGGTTCCCGGAGGTTATCGCGAAGCCGCGCTCGCGCTGGGAATTTCGCAATGGAAAACCATCGTGCAAATCGTCATCCGCACCGCGCTCAAGGGAATTGTCACCGGCGTTTTGCTCGCGCTCGCGCGGATCGCGGGTGAAACCGCGCCGCTGCTGTTCACCGCGTTCGGCAATCTCGGCTGGGCGCACAGCTTGAAGGAGCCGATTGCCGCCATGCCGCTGCAAATTTATCTCTACGCCACCGGCCCTTACGAAGACTGGCACCGGCAGGCGTGGGCGGGCGCGCTCGTCTTGCTTTTGCTCGTGCTCGTCATCAACATTGGCGTGCGTTTTTTGACGCGCGACCGTTTTCAGCAAAAAATTTGAATCATGGCTGACAACCAAAACAATTCCGCCGCGCTGAACATAAAAAACCTTTCCGTTTTTTTCGGCAAGAATCACGCCGTCAAAAATGTTTCGCTCGACATCGCCGCGCGCGCCGTCACCGCCATCATCGGGCCGAGCGGCTGCGGCAAATCCACTTTTCTCCGCGCCATCAACCGCATGCACGAACTGAATCCCGACGTGCGCATGGAAGGCGAAATCAAATTGTTCGGCGACGATATTTATTCTAAAGGCGTCGAAGCCGTCGTCGTCCGTCGCCGCGTGGGAATGGTTTTTCAAAAATCAAATCCGTTTCCGACGATGTCCATCAATGAAAATGTCACCGTCGGTTTGCGGTTGAACGGAATTCGTGACAAAAAAATTCTTTCGGAGCGAACGGAACAATCGCTTCGCATGGCCGCATTGTGGGACGAGGTGAAAGACCGCCTGCACGCGCCCGCGATCAGTTTGTCCGGCGGACAGCAACAGAGGCTATGCATCGCACGCGCACTCGCCGTGCAGCCGGAAGTTTTACTGATGGATGAACCCGCATCCGCGCTCGACCCGCTTGCCACATCAAAAATCGAGGGTCTGATCCTTCAATTGAAGAAGGATTTCACCATTGTCATCGTCACGCACAATATGCAGCAGGCCGCGCGCGTCTCGGATTTCACCGCGTTTTTTTACATCGGCGAACTGGTTGAATTCGACGCGACGACGAAAATTTTCACCAGCCCGTCGAAAAAACAGACGGAAGATTATGTGACAGGACGGTTCGGTTGAACTATTTTGAAAACAGTTTATGGAAAATCATTTTGAAGCGGGACTCGACGCGTTGAAGCAAAAGCTGCTGACGATGGCCAGCCATGCCGAGACCGCCGTGAACCGTGCGGTGCAGGCGCTCACACAGCGCGACTCCGAACTCGCAAAGCGCGTCAAGGAGGAGGATCGCGTCATTGACCAGTGCGAAGTCGAGATTGACGACCTCGCCATCCAGCTTTTGACCAAGGCGCCGCTCGCGACAAATTTGCGCCTTGTCACCGTCGCCATGAAAATTTCGCAGGACCTCGAACGCATCGGCGACGAGGCGTCGAAAATCGCCAAACGCGCACGCGATTTGTGCCAGGAACCCCCGGTTAAGGTGAATTTGGATTTGCCGCGCATTGCCGGCCTTGCGCTCGACATGCTCAAGGCCGCGCTCGACGCCTTTGTGAACAAGGATTCCGCCGCCGCGCGCGCCGTCATCCCGCGCGACAAGGAAGTGGACGCGCTGAACAAGCAGATTCACGCCGCGCTCGTGCAGCACATGGTGGAAAATCCAGACGCGATCGGCCGCTGCCTCCACTGGATCGTCGCCGCCAAAAGCATCGAACGCATCGCCGACCACGCGACGAACGTGGCCGAGGATGTCGTTTATCTCTGCGACGCGCAGGACATCCGGCACACGGGCGTGAAAAGCCAGGGCGCACCGGCCATTTCGTAATGCCTGAAAAAATCACAAGACGGCCAGATAAACGGCCACGGCCAGCCCTACCAGCGCGAGCAACCCCGCCAGCCATAACCCGAAAGCCGACCCGAACTTCTGCCGGAATTGCCCCCGGTCAATCGCCCGGACGCAGCGGCGATGACGGATGGCCGCAACGATATTGACAATGATGCCGAGGACGATGAGCAGAATTCCGACGGCCAGCGAAAAACTGGCGTGCGGCAGTTTGATGGAAGCCTGGCTGGCTGCGATTTCGCGCAGGAACAAACCAAACCGCGCCACCACAAAACCAAAACCCATCAGCGCGATGCCCGTCCGAAGCCACGCCAGAAACGTGCGCTCCGCCGCCATGTAAATGCGCGGGTCGGTGTGGGAATCCGGCGGTTCAATCACAGACAAAATAGGCGCAAAAAAGGCGGCTTTGTCAATCCGGTTGATCAAATTTCTCGCCGGCCCTCACCAGATTTCCAGCAAGAAATTCCTGCGCGGACAATTTCCGTCCGCCTTCGCGCTGCAATTCCAGAATCCGCAGCGCGTTTTTTCCGCAGGCGACGACAATTCCATTTTTGTCCGCCGACAAGACCGTGCCGGTCTGGCCATGATTTCCAGAAACTTCAGCCTTCCAGATTTTCAGCAACTGCAGTTTTGGTGGGGCGGGCGTCCTCGCGAACCGTTCGGATTTTGAAATTTCAGCTTCGGCTCGCGGGGACACTCGCCCCACCGAGTCCGGCAAAAACGTGAATGCGCCCGGCCACGGCGTGAACGCGCGCAGCCGGTTCAAAATCTTTTCCGCCGGTTCGTTCCAGTCAATTTTACCGTCCGTTTTTTTTATTTTTGCCGCGTAACTCGCGCCTTCGGCAGGCTGAGGCTTTGGCGGAATTCTTCCGGCGACGTAATCTGGAATCGTTTCAACCAGTAATTTCGCGCCGAGTTGCGCCAGACGGTCGTGGAGCGTCTGCGAATTGTCTGCGGGCAAAATCGGTGTGCGCGCCTGCGATATGATTCCGCCGGTGTCCAGACCCGCGTCCATCTTCATGATGGTCACGCCGGTTTCCGTTTCGCCGTTGAGGATCGCAGATTGGATCGGCGCCGCGCCGCGGTATTTCGGCAGGAGCGACGTGTGGACGTTCACGCAGCCAAACCTTGGCAAATCCAGAATCGCTTGCGGCAAAATCTGTCCGTAAGCAACGACGATAATCAAATCCGGCTGCAATTCCCGCAGTTCGGAAATGAATTTTTCGTCGCGTGCTTTCGCGGGCTGCAAAACCGGCAGCTTCAATTTCTCCGCCAGAATTTTCACCGGCGAGAATTGCAATTTAAGTTCGCGGCCTCTGGGTTTGTCCGGCTGCGTGACGACGGCGGCAACAGAAAATTTTCCCGCCAGCTTTTCCAGGCTGGCGCAGGACAGCTCCGCCGTGCCCATGAAAACAATTTTTAACTCATTCATCGTGGCTCATTTCAAAAGAATGGAGCGGACTTGCGTCTACTGCCACAAATTTTTGCGCAGATTTCTCGCGTCAGAGTTTGACTATTTGGCGGAGGACTTTGAGGAAGGTCTGCGGCGGCGTGCCGTCGGTGTTGATGCGGTGGACGATTTCCTTGCCGTAAAAATTCAGCACGGGCTTGGTCTCGGCCTCGTAGGTTTTCAGACGCGCGCGGATGACGTCCATGTTCGCGTCGTCGAGGCGGTTGTCCTTGAGCGCGCGACGTTGCAGGCGCTTGACGAGGTTCTCGAAGTTCGCGCTGCACATATAAAACACGGTGACGACGTTGAGAAATTCGTCCAGCATCTCCGCCTGATGGACGTTGCGCGGGATGCCGTCGAGGACAAGGGTGTTGCGCTTGTGGTCGAGGCGTCCGGCGGCGGCGAGGCCGTGCGTGTAATTTTTCCAAAGCTCGATGGTCGGCTCGTCGGGCACGAGTCCGCCTGTGCTGGAATGTTCGAGAAAAATTTTCCCCAGCGGCGTGTCGGGGCTCAGGCTGCGGAACACTTCCCCGCAACTGCAATGGACAAAGCCGGGAATCGAGCCGAGAATTTTTCCGTGCGTGCCCTTGCCGGATCCGGGCGCGCCGAACATGAGCATCGTGCGATATTTCAAGCGTCCTTGTGTTTGAGCCGGATTTCCTGGATTTCGGCGAACGGCACCATCTCCTCGCAGCTCGCGTCGCCCTTGACAATCTGAAAATGCACGTCGTCCTGCGCGATGCGCACGATGCGCTGCACGATAAATTCGCCGCGCATCGTTTTCACGGCGAGCACCATGTCCTTGTCAATGTCGCGGCGGACGACGCTGAAAAATCCAGGGAACTTCGTCTCGAAAAACCGGCGGTTGAACGTGAACTGTCCGCGCTGGAAAACCTGCGCCGGCGGCGCTCCGGACGCGGCCCCCGGTGCCTGCCACGACGCGGCGGCGATTGTGATTTCTTCATTCGTCGGCGTGCCCGGCACCGTGAACTTTTGCTCCTCGGACTCGATCACCGACTCGGCCGGTGCGGCTTCAGCCTGCACAACCGTCGGCAGTGAAAGAATGATGAGCGGCCCCAAAACCGGCAGCACCGCCGCCACGCCCATTCCCAGCCCGATCGGACGCATGCGGAAAATGGCCGCCTCAAATCCCGCGTAAATGTTCGCCGCATAAACCAGCAGCAGCGCCACCAGCCCCACCGACGACGAAAACAGCGCGCCGATCAGGGATTGTTTCGGCGGCAGGTCCAGCCGTGTCACGTCGTTGACTTTGATTTCCTGCCTGGGCGGGCGCTCCGACGCCGAAATTTCGATGAACGGTTCCACGAGCGGTTCTATTTTCGGATCCGCCGCCGACAGTTGCTTCAGTCCGTCCTGCGAAAATTTCGTCCACGGCATCCGCTCCGTGTATTTGTCGTCCGGCGTGCGGAAGATGATGCCGATGTCGTTAAACTGCACGATGTCGCCCGTCAGCGATGTGCCGTCCGCCAGCGGGAACGTGGCCGCGTGAACCGCCGCGAGCAGCCCGCACAGCCATAGGCCGGAAATTGTCCAAAGAAGTTTGCGCACGGAAACTTTCTATCAAAATCCGGCGCGTCGCGAAAGAAAATTCAACGCCCGCCATCCATGGGATTTTTCATTTGTTTGAATTCCACCCGGAAAAAGCCGGGTATTCGGAAGAACAAACGCCGGAGCGTCCGTTCAATTTTTACTTCGTGGCATCCGCCGCCGATGATTTGGGTTTGCAGATTGAAGCGTGACAACAACGCCTAGACAAATAAAATCATGATGACTTATCTAACTCCTGCAAGCAGCCTGCACCAGCAAGAATTAAGATTGTTGCCCGTCAAAGCCCCGGACTGCTCTGCATGATGCCGCCATCGGCAAAGATTGTGGTTGCGGTCAGATAACTGGCTCCATCGCCTGCCAAAAATGCAACCAGGCTGGCAATTTCTTCCGGTCTCGCCATCCGTCCGAGCGGAATGGCGGAGTTCAGTTTTTTGAGCAAGTCCGGATTCTGCATCGTGGACTGGTTTATTGGCGTGGCGACCGCACCGGGGCCGACGCCGACGACAAGGATGTTATGCGGCGCGAGTTCCACGCCCGCCGTTCGTGTCAACATTCTCATCCCGCCCTTCGAGAGGCAGTAGGCGGTGTTTCCGGGCATCGGCCAGTCTTCGTGGACCGACGTGATGTTGATGATGCGCCCGCCGCCGCCCTGCTTGATCATCTGCTGCGCGGCGAGCTGCGTGCCGAAGAACGCGCTCTTGAGATTGATGCTCATCACTTTTTCATACTGCGCCTCGGTCGTGTCCAGAATGGACGTGCGCGTCTCGACGCCGGCGTTGTTGACCATGATGTCCACGCGCCCGAATTCCTTCACGGCGGCGGCGAACAGATTTTGCAGGTCGGCGACCTGGCTGACATCGGCTTTCACGCCGATCACGCAATCGCCCAGCGCGTGGATCTGTTTTTCCAGTTCTTCCGTCGCCTCGGGATGCGCGACGTAATCAATGACGATGTTCGCGCCCTGCCGCGCGAGTTCCAGCACGATGGCCATGCCGATGCCGCTGTTTCCGCCGGTGACGATGGCGGCTTTGCCTTTCAGATTCATAATTTTTCTCCTTAATTGTTCTTGGCCAGAAGGCGTTCTTCGATTTCAGCAAATACTTGTTCGACCGGTTTGCCGCGCCCCGGATTTCTCAACTCATCCTCTGCGTGCCGTTCGAGTTCGGCGGTTTATTCCGGCGTGAGTTCGTCGGCAAAGTCGTCAACAACTCCGCGAATTTCCTCGAAGGCTTCGTGCTGTTCCTCAAACGGAAGTTTGCGGAATTGTTCTACAACTTCGGTCGCACTCATGGCGGTAATTTACTCCTTTCAATTCATTAGGCAAGCGGGGTTTTTCACGACAGAATGGGAATTATTTCCGCGCCCGTTTTGATTTCCGATAACTCACCGGTTTCGAGTTTCAAAACAGTTTTTATGGCCTGCCAGGAACATTTCCGCTTTGATATTGGCAAATGAAGCAAACGCTTTTCATCACCGGCACGGACACCGGCGTCGGCAAGACGGTTCTGACCGCGCTGCTCGTGAAATTTCTGCGCGGGCGCGGCGTCAACGCGGCGGCGCTCAAACCTATTTGCTCCGGCGGCCGCAGCGACGCGCGGAAACTTTTCGCGGTGATGGACCGCGCGCTTGAAGTCCAGGGTCCAAAGTCCAAGATCCAAAGCCTTGAGTTGTCACTCGACGAAATCAACCCGTGGCATTTCCGCGCGGCCATTGCGCCGTTGCTGGCCGCGCGCCGCGAAAATAAAACCGTAAAACTTTCGCAAGTCGTCGCGCGCGTCCGCGCGATGCAAAGGCGTTTTGACGTTTTATTGATTGAAGGCGCGGGCGGCCTGTTGAGTCCGCTCGGCAAGAATTTTAATTCGCGCGATTTGATTGTGGCGTTGCGTGCGATGCCAATCATTGTAGCGCAGAACAAGCTGGGCGCGGTGAACCAGGTTTTGCTCGCGCTGGAGGCGCTGCCGAAAAATTTGCGGGCGAAGGCTCACGTCGTCCTGGCTTCGCCGCAAAGGCCGGACGCCTCAACGAAGACGAACGCAGGCCTGCTCGCGGAATTTTTCGATGCGGAAAGAATCTTCCTGCTGCCGCGCCTCAATAAATGAACGGCGTGACTATTTTTGGAAGATTGAGCGTCGCGTTGGTGAAGGATTCCCGGTAGGGCCGGCGGTCTTTGTAAAGTTGCAGGCGGGCGGTCATGGCGGCGATGTCGTCTTTGAGTTTGTATTTGCCGGCGAGGGCGATGGCGTCCCCGACGGCCTGCTGCGCGTCGTCGAAGCGTCCGAGTTCGGCGTAGGCCATGGCAAGGGTGTCGAGAATGGCGGGCTGGACGCCGCCGGTCAAGGCGTTGGCTTTGGATGCAAGTGCGTAGGCGGCGTTGCCGTTGCGAGCCCGGGCATTTTGATCGGAGGCCAGCACGCGTGCCATGTATGCGAACATCTCAAAATCGTCCGGCGCAAGTTGCGCGGCCTTCTGGAATTGCAGGATGGCTTCGCCGTCGCGGTCTTCGCGGAGCAGCACTTTGCCCATCAAAAAATAGGCGTGCGCGTCCTTCGGGTCGAGCTGCCCTGATTCGGCGTATTGCTTCATCGCGTCGTCAAGCCGTCCGAGTTTGACATAAAGAGTGCCGAGGTTGTTGCGCGGCGCGGTGGATTTTGGATCCAGCCGTATCGCCTCCTGATATTCGGCCAGCGCGGCGTTTGTCTCGCCCATGGTGTCGAAGAGGTTGGCGAGGTTGTTGTGCGTGTCGGAGCTTTTCGGATAAATCCGCAGGGCTTCGCGATACTCGGCCACCGCCTCGGCGTCGCGTCCCTGCCGTTCGAGGGCGACGCCGAGATTGAGGTGGGCGACTTCGTTGTCGCGGGTCGCGGCGACGGCGTGGCGGAAGAGGGATTCGTCGTCGCTCCAGCAGCTCAATTGTTTTTCCATGAGAACCAGGCAGGCTGCGAGAACCGAAGCGGCCGCGATGGCGGCAATTGTTTTTGAAATTTGAAACCGGTTCGCCAGATCGCGAGCGCCGAACGCGACGGCGATGAAAATGCCGACGGACGGAAAATAGGTGTAACGGTCGGCGAGCGCCTGGCTGCCGACCTGCACGATGCCGATGACCGGCACGAGCGTTCCCAAGAACCAAAGCCAGCCGACGGGCAGATATGCAAACCGGCGCCGCCAGCGCCAGGCAAACCATGAAATCGCAATCAAGGCCGCAGCCGCCAGCGCCAATTGCCACCACGGAAAATGCCCCGGCAGCGGATAAAGGACGGCGAGGTTTTCCGGCCAGAACAGTTTCAACAGATAGCGTCCGTAGGAAACCACCGAGTTTTCCAGCCGCAGATGCAGCGGCATTCCCTTCAACGACACGACGGCCGTTGTTCTTTGAGAAATATAAGTCACGGCGCACGAAGCTGCCGAGAGCAGGAAGAACGGAATTTTTTCCAAAACCAAATTTTTAACCTTGAACCCTGAACCTTGAACTTTGAACCGTTGCAACGGCCAGTAATCCAGCAGCAACATCACAAAGGGCATCGTCACAGGCATCGGCTTGGACATCAGGGCGCAGGCAAACATCACGAGCGCCAAAGCGTAAAAAACTTTGGACTTTGGACTTTGGACTTTGGACAAACCCGCGTAGCGCACATAGGCCAGCAGCGCGAGCAGTTCAAAAAAAGTGCTTAACACATCCTTCCGTTCCGACGCCCACGCGACGGATTCAACGTGCAGCGGATGCCACGCAAACAGCGCGGCGACGAACGCGCTCGGCCAGAACAAATCCGCTTGCCGGGCCGGAGCTTCGGCGCGAAGGCTCGTCAACCGCAGCAGCAAAACAAAAAGCAGCGCCGAGTTGACCGCATGAATCAGCGCGCTGACAAGATGATGCCCGCCCGCGTTGTTGCCGAACATCTGGCAGTCCGCCATGTGTGAAATCCAGGTGAGCGGATGCCAGTTGCTCGCGTGCCACGTCGTGAACGCCCATTTGATGCCAGCCCAGGTCAGGCCGTTTTGCACGACGCGGTTTTCCGTGATGTAATCCCCGTCGTCATAAAGCACAAAAGTGTGGTGCGCCGCCGGCGCGTAGGCCAGCAGCGTGACCAGCGCGAGCAACAGGGCTGCGATGCGCGGACGAGACATCGCACATTTTGTAAGCGATTTTGGGGCGCGGACAAAGTTTGTTTTTTCCGCAAAAAGGCTTTGCAATTTTTCCGCGCCGGATAATAATTTGCGCGGCGGGAAAATTGTTCGACCACCCGCCGCTTGGCGCTCCGGTTCCTCACGCCCAAGTCACCGTCGGAATTTTATGGATGGACTCTGTCTATTTGCCGCCGTGGGAACCGCTTCAAACAAGGCGGAACTCGTATATGTCTGGGAAGTCGCGACGCCGGAAGCCAAGGCGATCATCGTCTGCCTCATCATTTTTTCCATCATCGCGTGGTCCGTCATGGTCTCGAAGGCGCTGCAAATGCGCCGCGCGCGGAAACTGAATTATTACTTCGACCAGGAATTTCACGCGCAAAAAACCGTGCTCGACCTTTTTGACCGCAAGCTCCAGGTCGAAGGCTGCCCGCTCTACGAAGTCTATCAGTCCGGCTGCGTGCAGCTTGACGCGCGGCTGCGCGGGCCGACCGGCGAACGGCGCAAACAAAATGTCTCGCTCAAAAACATGGAGCACGTCAAGCGCGCGATGGAAAATGTCGTCGCACAGGAATCTTTGAAATTGGAATCCGGTTTGATCCTGCTCGCAATTGCAGTCAGCGGCGCGCCGTTCATCGGATTGCTCGGCACGGTCTGGGGTGTGATGAGCACGTTCGCCAGCGTCGCGCAGGCGAATTCCGCCACCCTCACAACGATGGCGCCCGGTGTTTCTGCCGCGCTCATCACGACTGTCGCCGGATTGCTCGTGGCGATTCCCTCCATGTTCAGCTACAATTGGCTCGTGCATAACCTTCGAGTTTTCACCGTCGGCCTGGACAATTTCGCGCAGGAACTCGTTTCCAAAATGGAGACGGAATTTCTCGCGGACGAATGATTTTTTACGATGAGACGTTTTTCCCAGCGCGGTCAGATGGTGACGTTGAGCGAGATCAACATCACGCCGCTGCTCGACCTCGCGTTCGTGCTGCTCATCATCTTCATCATCACTACGCCGTTGCTCACGCAAAGCATCGAACTCAAACTGCCGCATGGCGGCAAGCCGGACAAACAGTTGAACAAGTCCGACATCCGCACGGTCGAAATTTCCAACACGGGTTATTACAAACTGGATCGAAAAGCGATGCAACTGCCGCCAATGATCGCGCAGCTCGCCGGCGAGTTCCGCGCCAACCCGAATCTGGTCGTCTATATCCGCGCCGATAAGGACAGCCGTTATGAACTCGTGGCGCAGGTGATTGACGCCTGCCAGAAAAACGGCATCACGCGCTACTCGCTGCGAACCGACCCGTCGCCCAAATGAACCGCCTGCAAAAAAAATGCGTCATCGCCACGGCGGGACTTCACCTGCTGCTAATCGTGATTTTATTCGTCGGCCCGGCGTTTTTTAATTCCAAGCCGAAAGCGGACGACTCGCAATTGCTCGACGTCATTCCGGCAAACCTGATTGATGAGGCGTTGAACAGCGGAGTGAAAGGCGCGCAACCGCCGCCGCCGGCTCCGATTGTCACGCCACAGCCAATTATTCAGCCGCAACCGCAACCGGCTCCAACTCCGCCCGCGCCAAAAATTGTCCAGCCCGCACCTGCGCCGCAGCCGACGCTTGTCCAAAGAGTTAAAAAATATTTTGCACCCGAACCAAAACCGGATTTGATGCCGGTCGAAAAGCCGGAAAAAAATCCGTCGCACAAAATTGAAGTCAATATGCAGCCTGTGACGCGCGACGCGCCAAAAAGCTTGAAGCCGGTGAAAACGAAAGACAATTTGCCGACGGCAAGAAATCTCGCGAAGGAATTGCGGGACAAATTATCGTCGCCGACCGAAGTCAGCACGCCGGGAGAAAGCAGCGTGGCCTACGCGAATTATGCCAGCGTTGTCAAAAGCGTCTATGACCGCGCGTGGACTTTGCCGGACACGATTGCCAAAGACGAAAACATCACCGTCAGCGTGACGATTGCGAACGATGGCACGGTGATTTCATCGAGCATCGTCACGCCGTCAGGCGACGCGCCGGCAGACGCTTCGGTGCAAAGGGTTTTGGATCGTGTAAAATTTGTCGCGGCATTTCCCGACGGCGCGACTGATAAGGAACGCACTTATACCATCATCTTTAATCCCCAAGTCAAAAGTTCAGAATGAAAAAACATCTAAAAATTTGCCTGCCTGTATTGCTCACGATTTTCGCCGTCAATTTTGCCTGCGGCCAAAGCGACCAAAATCCAATTCAAATTTCGCATAAGATAACATTCGGCCAGAAACCAATTCCCATCTCGCTCGACGGTTTCAGCGGCGAAGTTTTGAGCGTGTTGAAATTTGACCTTTACGTCCAGGGGTTCAGCTTCGTTTCGCCGGACGCGGCGCAATATCAGATCAGCGGGAGCAATTCAGGAAACGTCATCGGCCATGTCACGGACAGGGTTGCCAGAAGGGAAATTCTTTCGCGCAGCTACGCGGGCGCGAGTGTGCGGCGTGAGGCGCACGCGCTTTCGGACGACATCGTTTTTGCCATCACGGGCAAAAAGGGAATCGGGCAGACAAAAATCGCGTTCAAAGCGCAGAGCGAAAATGGCGACGGCGAGATTTTTGTGTCCGATTTCGACGGCGGCAACCCGCAGGTCATCACGCACGACAAGACGATTGTCTCCGCGCCCGCGTGGGTTCCGGGGCGGCTGGCGCTCTACTACAATTCCTACCGGCTCGGCAACCCGGACATTTTTTACAGCAACCTCGCGACCGGCGAGGCGCGCACCGTCGCGCGTTACGGCGGCTCGAACATCAGCCCGGCGCCTTCGCCGGACGGCTCGAGGGTGGCGATGATTCTGGACAAGGACGGCTGGGTGGATTTGTATGTGGCCGACGCGGACGGCGGCAATCTGAAGCGCCTGACAAAATCGGCGGAGGACGAATCGTCGCCGTGCTGGTCGCCGGACGGAAAATGGATTTGCTTCGCGACGAAAATCGCCGAGCGCCGCGTGCTGGAGAAAATTCCGGCGGACGGCGGCGCGGTTCAAAGAATCCCGACGCCGGGCGCGCCAAATCCGACCGAACCCGACTGGTCGCCGGACGGCAAATGGATTGCGTTCACGGCGCAGATGGGCGAGTTCGACATCTGCATCGTGCCGGCGGACGGCGGCAATCCCGTGATTTTGGTGCCTGGCCAGGACCCGTCGTGGTCGCCGAATTCGCGGACGCTGATTTTCACAAAGCTTTCAAACTGGCGCTACTCGCTGTCCGTGCTTGACGTTTTTACGAAACAGGTCAAGGATATTGGCATGATTTCGGGAAACGATTCGCAGCCCTCCTGGGCGAAATGATTTTGTTTTGACGGAAAATTTTAACCAAAAATTAACGAAGGAAAAATATGAAGACGATGAAAATGATTTACCCGCTGGCGCTGGCGCTGGCCGTGATGCTTGCCACCGGCTGCAAGCACCAACCCCTCAACGTTACGCCAATGCCTCGAGGCATAACGCTGCCGCCAAGAGAATATGTGCCACCTACAATGCCGGATACTAACCCGACGGGACCAAAAATAAATCCGTTTTCAAATCCCTTCAGCTCGGAGATTCCGCAAGCTCCTCAAAATGTGTTTGACGGCATGATTGAAGACACCAACGCACTGGCCGCTTATGCGATTCATTTTCCTTACGACAGCGCGGCCATTCGCGACAGCGAAAAAATGAACCTTCAGTCGGTGGCGGCTGAACTGGCAACCGACCCGGCCACGAAGCTGCTCGTCACGGGCAATTGCGACGAGCGCGGCACGGAGGAATACAACCGCGCGCTCGGCGAACGCCGCGCGCTGGCCGCGCGCGAGGCGCTGGCCAAACTGGGGCTTGACCCGATGCGCGTCCGCACCATCAGCTACGGCAAGGACCAGCCCGTTGACCCCGGCCACGACAAAGCGGCCTGGCAGAAAAACCGCCGCGACGAGTTCATCCTGCTGCATCCGAATCCGAATGCGTCGGTGGGAATGCCGATGCCCTGACTGCGACATGAAATCACGGAGGGCCGCGCGCGTCGCGGCTTTTTTTTTGGTGCTTTACTATTTGCCGCAACAGGCGTAGCATTTGGACAAGTTCGGAAAAAATTTATGAAACCGATTTTTGCAGTTTTGGGATTGAGCGGGACGGAACTGATCATCGTGGTCGTCGCGATTCTGGTGCTGTTCGGCGCGAAGAAGATTCCTGAATTTGCCAAAGGGCTGGGCAAGGGCATCAACGAGTTCAAAAAAGCGTCGCGCGAGGTGACCGACTCGATTGAAAATGAGGGATCAACACCGCCCGCGCCCAAAACGCCTCCGGCCAACACCGCCGCACAGACGCAATCCAATCCGCCGCCGCCGGAAACAAAAGCCGTCTGACCGCGCATCAGCGGGGTTCGCGCTGCGAAGTTTTTCATGGCCGATTTTTCCAAAGAGACGCCGCCTGATGCAGAGGAAGAGGGCGGTCCCGTCAAAAGTTTTCTCGAACACCTCGAAGATTTCCGCTGGCTGGTCATCAAAAGCGGCACGGCATTGCTGGTCTGCCTGATTGTCTGCCTTTATGCCGTGCCGGAAATTGTCACCATCCTGAAATGGCCCCTGTCGCGCGCGTCGCTCGTGCGCGTGATGGGCGAACGCAGGACGCTCGTGCGTTTTGACACCAACACCGTCGCCACGCTGGAACTCATGACGAACCGGATCGGCGGGCTGGATCTTGGCACCAACTGGTTCAGCGTCCTGCAAGTCGAGCCGGTCGCCGTCGGCAGCAACATTCTCCTGTCGGTGCGGGTGGATCAAAATCCGACCGCCGCGACCCAGCTTCAATCGGCCACCGACCTGATCTATCTTGATCCGGCGGCCCCGTTTTTTTCCTCGATGCAACTGGCGTTTTACGGCGGGATTCTGCTGGCGTCGCCGGTCATTTTCTTTTTTGTCGCGCAGTTCATTTTGCCCGCGCTGAAAATCCGGGAGAAAAAATACGTCCTGCGCGCGGCGTTCATCGGCGTCGGGCTGTTTCTCGCGGGCGTTGCGTTCTGCTATTTTTTCGTGCTGGCGCGGGCGCTGAAGTTCGCCCAATGGTGGTCGCTCTGGATGGGCGTGAAAGTCCCCGAATGGCGCGCGGAAACCTATTTCAGCTTCGTCACCAAATTCCTGCTCGGCATGGGGCTGGGATTTGAACTGCCTGTGGTGCTGCTGGCGCTGGTGAAAATCGGCGTGCTCGACTATAAAAAACTCACGGCGCTGCGCCGCTACATGATCGTCATCAACCTCGTCATCGGCGCGCTGCTGACCACGCCGGAGCCGTTCACGCAGGTCATCATGGCCGTCGTCCTGCAAGTCCTCTTTGAAATCAGCGTCTGGGTTGCCTGGTATTGGGAGTGGCGTGACAAAAAATGCGCCGCGATTGAATCGTAAAACGCGCTTTACAAAATCCAATTTCGAGGTAGGCTCCTTTCAACAATTCAAAACGTATGAGAAACGCAATCACCCTTCTCGCTGCGGCCGCCCTTGCCGCATTGCTCACGTCCGGTTGCGCCGGGCCGGAACAAAAACTCGGACGCGGCATCAGCAACTCGCTTGAATTTGCGCGCCTTGGCGAAATGCGCAGCTCCA
>DATCDZ010000147.1:0-36028 GCA_036510395.1 Verrucomicrobiia bacterium | reverse complement strand
CGAAATGCGCAGCTCCATCGAGCAGTCGGCGGTGTTCAGCTCGCCCGGCCAGCCCTACTACACCACCGGCGTCATACGCGGATTTGACCGCAGTGTTGAACGCACGGGCGTCGGCCTCTGGGAAGTCGTGACTTTTCCATTCCCGAACCACAAGGATTATTACGGACCCATTGACACTGCGCACCTGGCGCCCAATCCGGCCTACCCCGAAAGCTACAAGCCGGGACTGATTTCGGATCCGATGTTCGACACGGACACCTACACCGGCTTTAGCGGCGGCGATGTCGCGCCGTGGTTTCCCGGCAGCCGGTTCAGCGTGTTCGACAACTGACCGTGGCCAAAATATCCCGCTCAACGCGCCGACAAACCTTCGTTGGCGCGTTTTGCTTTCGTGAAATCAATCCATGCCGCTTGAAAAAAAATCGCACTGCAAAATCAACCTGCTGCTGAACATCCTCGGCAGACGGCCAGACGGTTTTCACGAACTCGAAACCGTCATGCAGCCCGTCAATTTTTGCGACGAACTGGTTTTTGAACGCGGCGGAAAGCGGATTGAACTTTCCTGCAGCGACAAGCATTTGCCGGTGAATTCAAAAAACCTCGTCTTCCGGGCGGCGGCAGATTTTCTGGCGACGGCAAAAATCAATGGCGGCTTGAAAATCCACCTGGAGAAAAAAATACCGCTCGCCGCCGGGCTGGGCGGCGGCAGCGGCAACGCGGCGGCGGCGCTGCTCGCGCTCAACGAACTTTTCGGCCTGCCGCTGACGGCGGAAGAACTTTTTGAACTCGCCGCCGCGCTCGGTTCAGACATCCCGTTTTTTCTTCAGGGCAAGCCCGCTCTTGCGACAGGTCGCGGCGAAAAAATCCAGCCGCTCGAAAATTTTCCGGCGCTGGACGGCAGGGCGTTCCTGCTGATCCATCCCGGCTTTGGCATTTCCACGCCGTGGGCTTATCAAAACCTCGCGCGATTTCCAGACGCGCTGAATGGACAAAAAGGACGCGCCGCAGAATTGATTTCCAGGCTGCAAACCGGCAACTGGCCGGCCATCGCCGACGGCCTTTGCAATTCGCTCGAAGCGCCCGCCCTCGAAAAATTCCCAATCCTGCAATTGTTCCAGGAATTTCTTCGTGCAAACGGCGCGCTGGCCGCGCTCATGTCCGGCAGCGGCTCGACAACTTTTGCGATTTGCGAAAATATTTTGTCTGCCGAATCGCTCGCGGGAAAATTCAAATCGAAGTTTGGATCAAACTGCTGGACGGCGGTTGTGCCGGTTTGTGCGTAGGACAGGCGTCGCGCCTGTCTCCGTCAAAATGAAATTAGAGACAGGCGCGACACTGTCCTACCTTTTGAACCGCGCGAGCGCAAAATCCATCATTTCCTGCGTCGCCGGAACTTTGAACGCCAGCGCGAGGATTCCATAAATAAAACCCGAGGCAACCGCCGGCGCAAACACCGCGCCAATTTTTAGCGCGATGGTTGCGTGGCCGAATTGCTTTTCCAAATAATGCCAGCCGAACCACGCAATTACTCCGGCAATTGTTCCGGCAAAAGTCAGCGGCAAAAGCGTTTTCCACAACGCTTCCATTTCCAGTTTTCCCAATTTTTTCTTCAGGGCAAAAATCAGCAGACCGACGTTGCAAGCGGAGGTCAGCGTGTTTGCGATTCCAAGTCCGCCTTGCCGCAGCGGCACGACGAGCGCGGCGGCCAGAATCAAATTGAGTGCAAGGCACACGATGCTAATTTTCATCGGAGTCTTCGTGTCGCCCAGCGCGAAAAATGCGCGCGCCAGAATGTTGACGGTGGAAAATGCGACCAGACCGGGCGCGAGGCACATCAACGCATACGAAGTCTCGTGCGTTGCCACTGCGTCGAATTTGTGGCCTTCGAAAAGCAGGCGGACGATTGGCTCGGCTAGGACGACAAGCAAAACGGAGGCGATCATATTTAGAAAAAACAGCGTGCCGAGTCCGTTCCGAAGTGTTGACCGGAATTCAGGAAATTTCTTTTCCAAGGCAAGCCCGGAAAGCGTCGGCAGCAAATACGTCGCCAGCGAAATGCCGAACAGTCCTTGCGGCAATTCCATCAGCCGCACCGCATAACCAAATGACGAAACGATTCCTGTGCCGACCCAAAACGAAAGAATTTGCACGATGGTGACGTTGATTTGAAACGCGGCGACGCCGATGGTGGCCGGAATCATGCGCGTCACAACGAGGCGCACCGTTTCATTTTTCCACGGCGAAACCCATTGATAGCGAAAACCGTCGCGCCGGAGCGTCGGCAATTGAAACGCCGCCTGCGCCACGCCAGCGGCAAGCACGCCGAACGCGAGCGCGAAAATTTGCGCGGACAATTTTTGTTCCTTCGGAAGTCCCGCGCCGAATTGCGGCACGAGCCAGAAGACGGACGCGATCATCACCACGTTGAGCATCGTCGCGCCCATCGCTGGAATGAAAAAATGGCCACGCGCGTTGAGCATTCCCATGAACACCGCCGCGACGCACACGAGCAGCATGTAAGGAAACATCACGCGCAAAAGCTGCAACATGAGTTCGGTTTTTTCGGTGAAATGATGAAAATCCAGCGCGAGCGAAATTCCGAGCATCGCGACGGCGATGATGACTGTCGCCGCGATGACGAGGCCAGAAATCACGGCGTTGGCCGCGCGCCACATTTCCTGTTCGCCGTGGATTTTTTCCTTCTCCTTGAAAATCGGAATGAACGCCGCCGTCAACGCGCCTTCGCCGAGCAGCCGCCGGAACAGGTTTGGGATTTGGAACGCGAGCAGAAATGCGTCCGTGACCCAGCCGACGCCCATGAAGCGCGAATAAACCATTTCGCGCACCATGCCGAGCACGCGGCTGAACAAAGTGGCGGCGGCCATCGCGCCGGACGATTTCAACATTTGCGACATCGCACGGAGTTTATGGCGCACGAAAGCAATTGGCAATTTGTCGTTGGCGAATTAGCCTTGTCGCGTGAGCATTCTGGAAGAACTGAAATGGCGCGGCCTTATCGCCGATTGCACGGACGCGGCGGAATTGGAAAAGAAAATTTTCTCGCCAATTACGCTTTACTGCGGCTTCGATCCGACGGCGGACAGCTTGCACGTCGGCAACCTCGTTCCCCTGCTCGCGTTGCGACGTTTTCAATTGCTCGGCCACAATCTAATTGCCGTTGCGGGCGGCGCGACAGGTTCGATTGGCGATCCGAGCGGGAAAACTCAAGAACGCCAATTGCTCACGAAGGAAATTCTTGACCACAACATCGCCAGCGTGAAAGTGCAACTGGCGAAGCTGCTCGATTTTGAGACGAAGGAAAATCCCGCGCGCCTCATGGACAACGCTTCATGGACGCAAAATATTTCGTTCCTCGATTTTTTGCGCGACATCGGAAAACATTTTTCCGTCAATCAAATGGTCGCCAAGGAATCCGTCCGCGCGCGCATGGAAGACCGCGAGGTTGGCATCAGCTACACCGAATTCAGTTACATGGTCTTGCAGGCTTTTGACTTTTATTATTTACGGAAGGAGTTCAATTGCGAATTGCAAATCGGCGCGACGGATCAGTGGGGAAATATCACGACGGGAATTGATCTTTGCCGGAAGAAGCTCGGTGCGACGGTATTCGGGCTGACATTTCCGTTGATGACGAAACCGGACGGAACAAAATACGGCAAAACCGCAAGCGGCACTGTCTGGCTCGACGCAAAAAAAACCAGCCCATACCGTTTCTACCAATTCTTCATCGGGGTTGAGGACACGAACGTGATTGAAATCTTGAAGACACTCTCGTTTGCCACGCAAACAAAAGTGGCGGAACTGGAACAAGAACATTCTGCAAACGCCGCCGCGCGCACACCGCATAAATTTCTGGCGCGGGAACTCACTGAACTTGTTCACGGTAAAACGGCGGTGGACGATGCCGTGCGCGCGAGCGAAATTTTATTCGGCGGTGAATTGAAAGGCATTGCCGAAAGCACGTTCAACGAAATCGTCGGCGAAGTTCCAACTAAGGAAATTGAAAAATCGAAATTGGACGGCGCGGGAATTCCGTTGGCCGAACTTTTGGTCCATGCCGGATTATGTCCGTCCAAAGGACAGGCGCGAAAAGACATTGAAGGCGGCGGCGTGAACATCAACAATGTTCGAGAAACAAATTTTCAGCGCGCGGTGACTTCAAACGATTTGCTTTTCGGCAAACACATTCTGCTCCGCAAAGGAAAAAAAAATTATGTCGTCGTGACGGCGAAGTAACTATTTGAACTTCGCGAAAATTTTGTTCGCTTCTTCCAAAGTTTCCTTCGAGCCGATGTCGAACCACAGGCCGGGCACGCGCCAGGTATAAACGGGCGTGCGCGGGTAAAGCCATTGCACGAGGCGGCCGGGCTGGTCGGGATTGTTGCCCTCGGCGATGTATTGCTTGATGAGCGCGATGGTGCTCTTGGGATAATAATACAGCGCGATGCCGGTGAGCGTGCTGACCGGATTCTTCGGCTTCTCCTCAAAGAAGGTGATCTTGCCGGTGCTGTCGGTGGAGATGGAATTGTATTTTTTGATCTCCTCCAGATTGCCCACGTCATAGACGGCGAGCGCTGGGGCGTTTTTCGCAAGGCAGAATTTTCCGAAGTCGCCCAGCTTCTCGCTGAACAGATTGTCGCCCGCGACAACAATCAAATCGTCATCCACATTTTGCGTTTTGAGGACGTAATTGATGTCGCCGATTGCGCCGAGCTTGTTGGTGTCGTCGGTCGAGCCGTCGTTGACGACGGTGAAATCAAATTTCGATTTCGTCGCGCGATAATTGTCCGACCATTTCTGGAAATGCCCGGCGAACTTCGCGTTCGTCACGACGTAAACGCGGTCAATGCCGCTGATGGGCGCAAGATTGTCGAGGACGTGCTCGACCATCGGCTTGCCCGCGACGGGCAGCAGCGGCTTGGGTTGCGTGAGGGTGAGCGGATAAAGCCGCGTGGCGTATCCGGCGGCGAGGATGATGACTTTCATTTGTGATTCGTTAGATTGTTAAATTGTTAAATCGGAAATTGCGCGCAAAAAATACAATCAAACGATTGAACGATTCAACCATTTAACGAATTACGTTTTATTTTCAAACAGGCTCGGCGCGGTGTCGCGCGCCAGTTGCTGGCAGCGCGCAAAAATTTCCGACGGCGACTCGCATTGCAGCGCGAATTCCGCGAGCGCCTGCGCCTCGGTCAATTTCAGGCGGCGGATCATGTATTTCACCTGCGCGACGACCGGCGGCGCGACGCTCAATTCATCCACGCCCAGTCCGAGCAAAAGCGCCGTGAGAAACGGATCTCCCGCGATCTCGCCGCAGACGCCCGCCCAGATGCCGTGCTTGTGCGCGGCGTCAACGGTCGCTTTGATCAGGCGCAAAATCGCCGGATGCGTCGGCTCGTAAAGATGCGATACTTTTTCGTTCGTGCGGTCGGCGGCGAGAGTGTATTGGATCAAATCATTGCTGCCGATGCTGAAAAATTTCACGCGCTGCGCCAGCGCGTCGGCGATGAGCGCGGCGGACGGAATCTCAATCATCGCGCCGATTTCCATATTTTCGTCGAACGGGATATTCTTCCCGCGCAATTCCGCTTTGCATTTCTCGACGAGCGCGTTGGCTTGGTTCAGTTCGTCGAGGCCGGAAATCATCGGATACATCATCTTCACGTTGCCCTCGGCGCTCGCGCGGAGAATCGCTCGAAGCTGCGCGCAAAAAAGTTCCGGCTGCGCGAGGCAAAAACGGATCGCGCGCCAGCCGAGAAATGGATTCACTTCCTTCGCCAGTTGCAAATGCGACGCGAATTTGTCGCCGCCCAAATCCAGCGTGCGGATGATGACCGGCTGCGGTTTCAACGCGGCGGCGACTTGGCGATAAACTTTGTATTGGTCTTCCTCGCCCGGAAGGCTGTCGCGGTTGATGAACAAAAATTCCGTGCGGAAAAGCCCGACGCCTTCCGCGCCGTGCGCAATCACAGCCTCAACGTCGTTTTGATCTTCAATGTTCGCGGAGAGATGAATTGTTTTTCCGTCGAGCGTGACGGCGGATTGCGTTTTGATTTCGCGCAGTTTTTCCTCGAGCGACGCCTTGATTTTTACGAGCTGGCCGTATTCAAAAAATGTCTGGTCGGTTGGGTTGAGGATGACCGTGCCGTTATAGCCGTCGAGCAGCGCGTAGTCGCCGCTTTCCAATTCTTCCGCGATGGTCTGCAATCCGACGACGGCTGGAATTCCCAGCGACCGCGCCATGATCGCCGTGTGCGAAGTCCTGCCGCCGATGTCAGTCGCAAAACCCAGGACAAATTTTCCGTTCAATTGCGCCGCCGTGGACGGGCTTAAATCGTGTCCGACCAGAATGCACGGCTCGGTGATGTGGCGCAGGTCGAAGGCGTCCTTCACTTCAAGCAGATTGTCGAGCACGCGCAGCGTCAGGTCGTGCATGTCGGCGGCGCGCTCGCGGAGATAATCGTCGTCCACTTCGGCCAGTGCGGCGACGTAACGGTCGGCGACGGTGTGAAAGGCGTTTTCTGCGTTGAATTTTTTTTCGCGGATCAGCTTGATGACTTCCTCGACCAGCACGCGGTCTTCGAGCATCAGCAGATGTGCTTCAAAAATGTCGCCTTCTTTCGCGCCCATGCTTTCGACGACCCGGTTCTGAATTTCAGAAATCTGCCTGCGCGTCTGCGCGAGCGATTGCTCGAAGCGTTTGACTTCCGGCGCAATTTCAGTTTCAGAAATTTCGTGCTTGGAGATGATGTGCCGCGCCCGGTGCAGGACGAGAATCTTCCCGCGGCAAACTCCGGCGGAAACGCCGATGCCGCGAAACACTTTTTCCCCTTTTGTTTGCGACGACATATTGTGTCCCGTGAGAAATAGCCGAATGCGTTTGCGTTGCAAAGCAATTCCGCCGAAAAAATAAAAAAGCCCGCGCACGGCGGGCTTTTGAAATTTCAAATTAAACTTACGCGCGTTCCATGTATTTACCCGTGCGCGTGTCAATTTTGATCTTTTCGCCGGTCTTGATGAACAGCGGCGCCTGCACCGTGATGCCGGTTTCCATCGTGACAGCTTTCTGCACATTATTGGCGGAATCGCCACGCACACCTTCGGGCGCGTCGGCCACGGTCAGGATGACGCTCGGCGGGATTTCAACGCTCACGGCTTTTTCTTCCACGAACACCACCGTCACCGGCGCGTTTTCCACGAGATAATTTTTCGCGTCGCCGACCAGTTCCGCCGCGATCGTGACCGTCTCGTAATTTTCCGGATCCGTGAAGACGAAATCCGCGCCGTCCTTGTAGCTGAACTCCATCTTCGTCGTCATCATCGGCACCGGCTCGATTTTTTCCGTGGAGCTGAAGCGCACGTCGGACGCCTTGCCGGTCTTGATGCTGCGCAGCGTGGCCTGCACGAACGCGCGCAGGTTGCCGGGCGTGCGGTGCTGGAAATCCAGGACGACGGAAATGTCGCCGTTGTAATTGATCGCCATGCCACGGCGAAGATCGCTTGCTGTTGCCATAAAATAAAAAAGGTTAACCTGACGCGCAGGAATTGTTCCAAACGCGAGCCGGAGAAAATAACTGAAATTTGACCGAAAGCAAGGTGCATTTCTGAACAAAAGGAAAAGAAACCGGAGCAACGTGCCACTCAGGTTTTATGCATTGCTGACGAATCGCGCTTGCCGCTGCGCGGCGCATTTTCCATGCTGGACGCAATGGCCGAACATACCGCTTCCACTTTGAACAAACCGGACGTGGCGCTCGAAATGACGCTGCGCCCCTCGCTCTTTTCCGATTTCACCGGCCAGCCGAAGGTGAAGGAGCGATTGGAAATCGCCGTCGCCGCCGCCCAACAACGTGGCGAGGCGCTTGATCATATTCTGTTGAGCGGTCCGCCCGGCCTTGGAAAAACGACCATCGCCAACATTTTGGCGAAAGCGATGGGCGCGAATGTCAAGGCCACGAGCGGCCCAACAATCGAAAAAGCCGCCGACCTCGCCGGCTTGCTTACAAATCTTGAAGAAGGCGATGTCTTGTTCATTGACGAAATCCATCGGCTGCAAAAAACCATCGAGGAATATCTTTATCCCGCGATGGAGGATTTCAAACTCGACATCATCATTGACCAGGGACCGAACGCGCGCAGCGTGCGGCTGAATCTCCCGCGCTTCACGCTCATCGGCGCGACGACGCGCAGCGGTCTGCTCACCGCGCCGTTGCTCACGCGCTTCGGAATGCGCGAGCGATTGGATTATTACGTCGGCGAAGATTTGCAGAAAATTGTCATCCGCTCGGCGCGTTTGCTGAATGTTGAAATCGAAGAATCCGGCGCGCACGAAATCGCCCGGCGCAGCCGCGGCACGCCGCGCATCGTGAACAATCTGCTCCGCCGCGTCCGCGATTACGCGCAGGTGCGTCACGATGGCCGCATCACAAAGGAAGTTGCCGACCGCGCGCTGGCGATGCTGGAGATTGACGAGAACGGTCTTGACGAAATGGACAAACGCATCCTCGAAGCCGTCATCACGAAATTCGGCGGCGGGCCGGTCGGCGTGAATTCGCTCGCCGTCGCCGTCGGCGAGGAGCCGGACACGATCGAGGAAGTTTATGAGCCGTATCTCATCATGGAAGGCTACCTCAACCGCACTTCGCAAGGCCGCGTCGCGACGGAATTGAGTTACAAAAAACTCGGCTTGAAACCGGCGGCGGGAAACCAGTCGAAATTGTTTTAGCGCGCGCTTGACGCAGTTCAAATTGTGATACAAAATAGAATCACAAATGAAAACTGCAACCATCCGGGATTTGCGTTACGACTTTTCGCGCGTCGAGGCGTGGATTCGTAATGGCAGCGAAATCGAACTCACGCGGCACGGACGCCCGATTGCCCGCATCACGCCTTTGCCCAAACCCAGCAAGGCCCGGCTCGTCAAGCCCGACATCATGGCGCAATTAAAAGAAACTTGGGGCGACCGAATTTTTTCCGCCAAGGAAGTCGCCGAAATGCGCGCGGCGGAATTGGAAGGCGAAGAAGGATGATCGCGTATCCCGATACGTCATTTCTTTGCGCGCTTTACCGGCGGCAGGATAATTCTTTGGCCGCCGCCGAGTATTTCAAAATCATGCCGGAAGCGCTGCACGTTTCCAGTCTGCTGCTGTTTGAATTCCGCCAGTCGCTGCGTTTTCAAGTCTGGCTGCACGAACAAAATCCCGGCAAAGGTTTTCCGCAGGCGGATTGCGATGGCGCGCTCGGCAAGCTGCAACTCAACATGGACATGGGCGCGGTGGTGATTGTCCCGGCGGACTGGTCGGACGTGCATCACATTGCGGAGCGGCTTTCGGCGCGCTACACGGCGGCGCGCGGCTACCGGGCGTTTGATCTTTTGCACATCGCCACGGCATTGCATTTGGACGCGCGGAATTTTTTGAGTTTCGACCATCACCAGCGCAAAGCGGCGGCCGGCGAAGGTTTGAAGGTGAAACCATGAACCGCCATCACGAGGGCGCGTCGCGACGGAATTGAGTTGCAAGAAAATTGGGATTGAAACCGGCGGGCAACAAGCCGAAACTGGTTTGAAAGCCTGACCGATCAAAATCACTTTATTGGCCGTCGGCCTTTGTTGCGAGACGATTTGAATGATTTGCCATGAACTGTCCGCATTGCCAGAAAGAACTTCCAGAAAATTATGGCGCGGCCTGGTGTCCGTTTTGCGGGAAGAATTTACCGCCGGAATATTCAAAACCATTGCAAGAGTCGCCGGCGGTAAAATTTAACTGGCGATTGTTCTTATGCGCCTTGTTGTTTCCGGCCCTGGCGACATTGCTTTCGGCGGCGACAATGCGGTTCTTAATGTTGAAGCCCATGAATGAAGGTGTGTCTCCGTGGGTTGGATTGATTGGCAGTGCAATCGGTGGTGTCATTTGCGGCGTGATGCTTGGATTTCAAGGCAGCAAAAAATTTCCGGTCCGGATTCTACTCTCAATTCTCATGTCGGCAGTCATGATTATCGTTTGCATCATGCTTTGTCTTTTTGGCTGCGGCATTGGTGGTTATCAAATGAGGTTTGGTTGATGAAAGTTCCCATTTCAACTTTCAAGCTCACCGACGCACTGCTCAAACGCACCACGTCGCGCTGCACAATTTGCCACGCGCCGTGCCCGGCGGAAGTCTGGCGCACGGGCGGAATCCAATCGAAAGTTTTTCTCAAGCGCACCTGTCCCGAACATGGCGAGGCCAGCGTGTGCATCGCCTCCGACGCACGGTTTTATTGGCTGTCGAAAGGCAAACCGGAAAATGCCTGCTGCTGCGGCGGTGGGGCGAACGTCCCCGCGAGTCGGGCTTCAAACGAGAACGGCTCGCCAGCAGCCTCGCCCCACCAAAACATCTGTTGCTCGGCTGACGGAACAAATATTGGCACGCTTGGCCGCAACGCCGAACCCGGCGACGCGCTCGGCGTCATGGAAAAACTTTCCACCTGCCTCGCGCTCATCGAAATTGTCAATTCCTGCAACTTGAGCTGCCCGACGTGCTACGCCGATTCACCGCTCGGCGTCGCGCAAAAAGTGGACGCCGTGTCGCTCGCCGATTTGAAACATCGCATCCAGGGCGTGATTGACCGCAAAGACGGAATTGAAATCCTCCAATTGTCGGGCGGCGAGCCGACATTGCATCCACAATTTTTTGAACTGCTCCGCTGGCTGCAGGATCATCCGAAGATTGATTATGTTTTGCTGAACACCAACGGCGTCCGCATCGCGCACGACGACGCTTTTGCGCGCGAACTCGGTGCGGCGTTCCGCTACGGTGCGTTCCAGCTTTATCTGCAATTCGACGGCACACAAGAAGCCGGACAACAATTTTTGCGCGGCGCGGACTTACGCGCTACGCGCGAGCGCTGTCTCGGACGCTGCCGCGAAATGAATCTGCCCGTCACGCTCGCCATGACCGTGACGACGGAAAATCTGGCGAATCTCTGGGACGCCACGGAATTCGGCCTGCGCTGGCCGAACGTGCGCGGCATTTCATTTCAGCCCATGTTCATGAGCGGGCGCGTAGGACAGGCGTCGCGCCTGTCTCCATCTTCAGAATCAGAAAGTTTGAGACAGGCGCGACGCCTGTCCTACGACCGTTTGAATACCGCCGACATCATTCTCGCCGCCGTCGCGCAATCCTCGGGCAAGCTGCGCTTCGAGGATTTCACGCCGCTGCCGTGCGGCGATCCGAATTGCGCGACCATCGGCTATCTACTGAAAATCGGCGGACAGATCCGTTCCGTGAGCGACTTCATTGACTTCAAAAACGTGCAGGGATTTCTCGGCACGAAAATCCGCTACAAGCTCGAAGACCTGATGAAATGCGGCTGCGAATCCGAGCCGCTCGGCGAGTTGCTCAAGCAGTTCGAGCTGGACGAATCGCACACGTTCCGGCTTTTCATCAAGCCGTTCATGGACGCCGCGACGTGGGACGAAGACCGCATTGACCGCTGCTGCACGCACGTCATCCGCCCGGATGGAAAATTGGATTCGTTCTGCCGCTACTACTCCGGCTTTGCGGATTGCAAACCGAAATAGGAAATAAATTTATGAGCGACGATCCAAATAAAACTCAACTGAATAAGCCTGACAAAAAAAGAAAATCTTTTGTGCTCGCGTTGACGTTGGCTTTCGCGCCGTCATTTATGCTGCTCGGCGTGCTCACATTTACCGGCCACACAAATCATCCCGCAATCATTCTAGCCGTATTGTGTTGTGCAAGCGCCGCGTGTTGTATTGCTTCGGCATCTTTGCTTTTTCAGCATAATATTTGGTGGGCAACTCTGGCTGCCTTGGTGTTCTTTCTACTTAATCTAGTGATTTCGTTTTTTCTGGGTTGCGGTGCAATGTTGAACAGTTGATTTAAGATGTTTTCAAATTTTCATTCCACCGCCTACGGCTGGCTGATGCTCTCGGGAATTTTCGTGAGCATCCTATTCTGGTCACGGCTGGCGCGGCGCGATGAGCGGCTCGTGCTGGTTTACGTCGCCGCGCTCGTCTCCGCATTTCTCGGCGCAAAAATTGTTTATCTTGCGTCGGAAGGCTGGCTGCACTGGCACGACACGAACCGCTGGGTCATTCTTGCCACCGGCAAATCCATCACCGGCGCGCTGCTCGGCGGTTATCTCGGCGTGGAAACCGCCAAACGATTGCTCAAATACGATGGCATTACCGGCGACTGGTTCGCCATCATCGTTCCGGTCGGCGTCATGCTCGGCCGCATCGGCTGCATGATCCAGGGATGCTGCCTCGGCAAGGTCTGCGCCGCAAACTGGTTCACGATCAACGACGCCAACGGCGTCCCGCGCTGGCCTGCGTCGCAGGTGGAATTTATTTTCAATGTGCTGATGCTCGGCGTGATTCTGCTGTTGCGCTGGGGACGGATTGCGCCGGGACAATTATTTCATATTTACCTGATGGTCTATGGCGTTTTCCGTTTTTTCCACGAATTTCTCCGCGACACGCCGCAGATCATGGGATCGGTTTCCGGCTATCAAATCGCCGCACTCGCCATCGCCTTGCTTGGCGTCGTTGGATTTATAAGCCGCAGAAAACATCCGGCGCAAACGGTAGAGGCGGCAAATTGACTTCTAATCACAGTTTCGATTTATTGCCGGACGCGAATCTTTGCTTGACGCGGGCGGCGTTTTTGATTGCACTGTGTTCAAGATGAAAACGAAAATTTTTGCGGCGTTTGCGGGAATCGTCCTTGTCACCGCCGGTTGCGTTCATACTGTCAGCGGCACCAAGTCGCCCGCAATCTGGTTTGGCAGGGATTCTCTCCAGAACCTTTACGCTGCGCCGATGAACCAGGTCTATCAGGCGGCCATCACCGCCATCAAGACTGACGGCGTGCTGCTTACGGAATATGTGCCGCACGACACCACCAACTCCACGCTGGCATTTTACGGCAAGGTCAACGAGCGCAACGTCTGGGTTAGCGTCGAGGCGGTGGATCCGAGAACCACGCAGGTCACCGTGCAGTCCCGCTCGACGATGGGCAACCCGCAAATTGACGTGGCGCACGAGGTCGCCACGGAAATCGCGCTGCAACTGCAATCAGCGCGGTGAACCGTAGGTCGGGCCGTATTTCAACCCGATGTTCTGTTCATAAACGCCCAGCGTTTTATTTTCAGGCGGTTTGGACTGTCCTTTGAATTCCAGTTTCAGGCGATCCAAGCGCGACCGCGCAATTTGCGCGACCGGCAAATCAGGAAACATCTCCACGATTTTCAACAAAGTGTCGCGCACCGCCTCATAATCCGCGCCGCCGTGGATCTGTAAATCCGCCAATAAATTCAGCCAGTGCGCGACGAGCTTGTGCGGCTGGTTGGGCTGTTCGGCCAGTTGTTTCAATTCCAGCGTCGCCAGGTCCAGCCGCTTGTAATGGCGCGCATAAATGATCGCCAGTCTTTCCCGTGCCTCGGCGTCGAGCGGATGCAGCTCCAGATGCTTCACCAGTTCCGCCGCGAGCGTTTCGGGATTGATTTCTTCGGGAACCAAATCCGCCATTGACGCGCGCAGGCCGACATTTTTCACGCCTTCCGGCAGAAACATCGCACGACGGTCGTGCGGCGCGAGCAGTTGTTTCACCGTCCCGTCCAGGTGCGCGATGCGCTGCGCCGCCGCCAGCGACAGTCCGGTGTCCGGATATTTTGCGATGATTTTTCCCAGCGACACGCGTGCCGAATCGGAATCCTGAGCGAGCTTCAAATGCCAGTCCGCCATCTGCGTCCACGCGGCGGCGACCTGTTTGTCCGGCGCGTCCGGCAGGTTGCAGAAATGGTCGAATGTGATTTCCGCCGACTGCAAATCCTTCATGTCCTCGGCCTGGATCGTGGCGAGCAGGGAGACGCCTTCAAAATTGGACGGGAATTTTGCGAGTTGTTCGCGGACGGCGACGACGGCTTCAAACGGCCTGTTCAATTTCCGTTTCGAGAGCGCGATTGAATAATATGGCTTTGACTCAACCTCCTCATCGCCGCCGTCATACAAACTCGTCAGCGGCTTTGATATGATGGCGGCAATGTGCGGCGTCCACATCACCGATAAAATGATGCCCAAGAAAACGATGAGAAACGGGCCGAATATCCAGATTTGTGGCGCATACCAGAGGCAGACCATCACAAATGGAATTGTGAACGCCACCTTGAAGAGCAGCTTCGACGGGTCTTCAGTGCGCTTGAGCAAATAGAAAAACGCCCAGCCGGCGACGCCGATGAAAATCATCAGGCCAGTCGTTCCCAAAATGATGTCAAAAGTCCGGCTCATGGCTTCTGGCGCAAAACTCGCCCCGTTCGCGGATGGACGCAAGCAAATTGTTGAAACGAATTTGCGTGCGCGGTTGCGCAAACTTGCCGGGACGGAGGACAAGCCGGGCGGAAATAAAAAACCGGGCGGCCCGCTTGGAGCCGCCCGGCGTTGAAAAGGAAATTCCTATTGCAGTTTTTTCTTGGCGTCGTCCGGCACTTCAACCTTGGTCGAACCGACGTTTGAAACGACCACCGTTGTGGTGCGGTCAATGTCTCGGTCATTGCCACCGAAACTCATGGTGCCACTGACATGGGAGGCGTATTTCGTCAGCTTGCCGTCCGTGAGCCAGAACGTCACCGTGCCTTTGGGATTGGTGATGTCAGGGCCGTTGCCGCCGCCGGGACCGCCACCACCGCCGCGACGACCACGACCTCCGCGACCACCAAAGGCCATCATTGATTTCACGCCGTCCTGGGACAAATCGCCGGTAATCTTGTCGCCATCCACTTTCAAGTCACCCGCCAAGGCGACGAGATTCGTCACTTCGACCGCCGGGACTTTGATGTTCTGCGCCTGACGAACTATCATCATTCCTGGATTAAAACCGCCGCCGCCACCGCCGCCAGCGTCCAATGCCTCGGCCATCGTTTGCCAGCCGTTGTCCGCCGTCTTGACCGCGGCGTTGGTGCCTTTGAACACGACCTCGCTGGAGTTGTCGCCGAAGCTCATGGTCACCGTCGTGAAGCCGTCCTTCTCGGTTTTGCCGTCCGTCGGGCCGGGCTGGAAGGGCGAATCAGCCCCCATGTCCACCGTGGTCTGCCAAGTGTAGTTGGCCGCGTTGCCAAGCGCGGTGGCCGCGCTTTGCACGTCGTCTTTGGGGCCGGCATACGCCGTCAAAAGCGAGCCGCCCATTAGTGTGATAATGCCGAGCAATAGATTTTTTTTCATAACAATTTTTGGTTGAGTTTGGGAACGGTCAGGATTTTGCACCATTGAAAGGGCGAATACAACACTAAAAATGCGGTGCAAAATTCACTATTTCTTTAGCCGGAATCCGCTATCCTGCCGTGCAAATGAGCAAGCTGCTGTTGATTGACGACGAAGAGGACGTGCGGTATTCGTTCCAGCGGATTTTTGACTCGCCGGAAATCGAGATCACCACCGCGTCCAGCGGCGAAGAGGGGTTGAAGGTTATTCCCAAGTTTAAGCCCGACCTTGTGCTCATGGACGTGCGCATGGGCGGCATGAACGGACTTGAAACCCTCCGCAAAATTCGCGCGGGCAATCCCAAGCTGCTCGTCATTTTGATGACCGCCTACGGCACCACGCAGACCGCCATCGAGGCGATGAAGCTCGGCGCGTATGATTATTTGCTCAAGCCGTTCGACGCGGTGAAAATCAAGGAGATCGTCGCCAGCGCGCTCAAGGCCGCGCGCGACATGAAACAGGTCGTCTCCTACCAGCCGCTTCTCGAATCGGAGGATTACGAGCAGGGCATCGTCGGACGCAGCGCCGCGATGCAGCAGGTGTTCAAACTCGTCGGACAGGTCGCCGCGAGCGACGCCACCGCGCTCGTCACCGGCGAAAGCGGCACCGGCAAGGAACTTGTCGCCCGCGCCATTTACCATCACAGCAATCGCAATCAACAGCCATTTCTCGCCGTCAATTGCGCTGCGATTCCCGAACAGCTTCTGGAAAGCGAACTCTTCGGCCACGAACGCGGCGCGTTCACCGGCGCGACCTTGCAGCGCATCGGCAAATTCGAGCAATGCAACAAAGGCACGATTTTCCTCGACGAAATCGGCGACATGACGCCCGCGACGCAGACAAAAATTTTGCGCGTGCTGCAATCCGGAACTTTTGAGCGCGTTGGCGGGAATCAACCGATTCAAGTTGATGTCCGGGTCATCGCCGCGACGAACAAGCCGCTCGAAGCCGCCGTCGCCGCGAAACAGTTCCGCGAAGATTTGTTCTACCGCCTCAACGTCGTGCGCATTCCGATTCCGCCGCTGCGCGAGCGGGCCGACGACATTCCGCTGCTCGTGAATTATTTTCTCGAAAAAAACGGGCGCGAACTCCAGCACCCGCCGAAATCCGTCGCCGCCAGCGTCATCAAAGCCCTGGAAAAATATCACTGGCCCGGCAACGTGCGCGAACTGGAAAACGCCATCCGCCGCGCGCACGTCATGGCCAAGAGCGATGCGATTTTGTCGAGCGATCTGCCGCCGGAAATTGCCGGACAAAATAGTGGGACAGGCATCTTGCCTGTCAGCGGTGAACAGTCTGGAAGACTGTCCCACGATGATGCTGCCGCGCTCGCACGCCAATTGTTTCAATGGGCCAGACGCGACCCGAAATTGAAGGTCATCCCCGCCGTCGAGCGCGAACTGGTGATTCAGGCGCTCAAGGAAACGAACAACAACCAGGTTCACGCCGCCAAGATGCTTGGCATCACGCGCGCGACGCTCCGCAAACGCATTGACAAATTCGGCATCCAGCGCGAGTTGAATGTGAAGTGAATTTTTCATGCTCCGAATTTGCACAATCGCCCTGGTCTTCTTTGGCGGATTCGTGGTCATGGTTCTGGAAATGATTGGCGTGCTGTATCTGGCCAAGGATTTCGGCAGCTCGTTTTATGTGTGGACGAGCCAGATTGGAATGATCCTGACGGCGTTGTCGCTGGGTTACGCCACTGGCGGCGCGCTGGCCGACCGTTTTCAACGGACGGCTTTTCTGGCCGCGCCTCTGGCCGCCGCCGGATTTTTCATATTCTTCATTCCGCAAATCTCGCCGCCGCTGATCAACGCGATTGTCAGCCGCCATCCGCCGGACCAGCCCATTGCCATGGTATGGATGAAGCTCGACCCGGCGTTCGGCAGCGCGGTGATTTTTTTCCTGCCATGCTTCGTTCTGGCAATTTTATCGCCATATATGATCCGCATCACGGCGCGGCGGCTGGAAAAAGTGGGGGCGGTCAGCGGCCTGATTTACGCGGCGAGCACGGCGGGCAGCATCGGCGGGGTTTTTATTTCCGGCTACATTTTCATTGATTACCTGACCGTCACGGCCATTTTCCGGGCGATGGGCGTTTTAGTCTTGTTTCTGGCCGGGCTTGCACTCGCGATGGATTTCTGGCCCGGCGGCAATTGCAAGGCTGTTGCCCCGAAATCAAGACGCGATAATTAAATTCGCGCCGAAACTTTTTGCCGATGCAGTTCGTCCAATGAAATGAACGACATGAAAACAATCCTCCTGCGCCGCGCCATTTGCCTTCTGTTCCTGCTCGCGCCCTTTTTGGCCGGCGCGCAGAAGGTCGTGCTCTTCGACCGCATTTCCGCCTACCATCACATCCAGGTTTATGATGAGGACGGGAAGCGGACGTTGAGCTTCAACGGTTCGTGGGAGACGACGATGTCGCTGACCAATCCGCTGACCGGACACTTTGAATACACCGAGTATTTTCAGATGCCGTGGCTTTGGAACCACGACATCAAGCGCGTGCTGATGGTCGGCTTGGGCGGCGGCAGCACGCCGCGCGCCTGGCAGCATTATTACACCAACGTAATGGTGGACGCGGTGGAGATTGATCCCGTTGTCGAAGAAGTCGCCAAAAAATATTTCACCGTCGCAGAATCGCCCACGCTCAAAATCCACATCAACGACGGGCGCGTTTTTCTGCGCCAGACCACCAATGTTTATGACGTCATCATCATGGACGCCTATTCCACCACGCGCTACGGCTCGTCGCTGCCGCGCCAGTTGACGACGAAGGAGTTTTTCACGCTGGCCAGCCGGCATTTGAGCACCAACGGCGTGCTCGCCTACAACGTCATCGGGCAGATCAAGGGCTTCCGCGCCACGCTGATCGGCGCGATGTATCGCACGATGAGCGCGGTTTTCCCGTGCGTTTATATGTTCCCCGCCGTGGAAAGCCAGAACGTCGTCTTCGTGGCGACCAAATCGGCGGAGCCGTTCAACTACACGCGCGCGGCGGCAGAAGCATATAAACTGATTGACTCGGGAACGGTCACGCTGCCGACGTTTTCATTGCGGGTGAAATCATTTCTGGATCAACCCCCGCCGACTGCGGCGACTTCGCCACTGCTCACCGACGATTACGCGCCGATCGAAAGCCTGCTGCAAGGGACTCAATGAACCTCGAACCGCGCCTTGACACGAGGCGTTTCATTGCTATCCTGCGCCGCTCCGTCAATGGAGTTTTACACGCGGAAACGAATCTGAATTTATGAAACGCCAGTATCAACCGTCGAAAATCCGCCGCAAACGGCAGCACGGATTTCTCAACCGCAATTCCAGCAAGAGCGGCAAGGCCACGCTCGCCAACCGCCGCCGCAACGGCCGCAAACGCCTGACGCCGGTC
This sequence comes from Verrucomicrobiia bacterium, assembly GCA_036510395.1. Lineage (GTDB taxonomy): Bacteria > Verrucomicrobiota > Verrucomicrobiia > Limisphaerales > UBA11358 > UBA11358. The sequence goes on along the minus strand of DATCDZ010000147.1, from coordinate 17,347 downwards.
TGATTTCCGAGCGCATGACCGCCGAATCGCCGAATCGCCTGCGGCTCACCCGCGCCTCGCGCCTCGCGCAAAGCCGCGATTTCGCGCGCGTCCGGCAGCAAGGCCACCGGCTCGTGCTCGGTTGCTTGATCGCCAATTGGAACAAGTTGCCGGACGGCGCGTCGCCGAAACTCGGCGTGGTCACGAGCAAAAAAATCGGCGGCGCAGTGCAACGCAGCCGCGCGCGGCGTCTGCTCCGCGAAAGTTTCCGGCAGCACCAGCATGAATTCGCGCAGCCGGTGGAACTGGTCCTGGTCGCGCGCAATTCCATCGCCGGGAAAAAGTTTGCGGACGTTGAAAAGGATTTTCTGGCGGCGCTGAACCGGGCGGGCATTTTGAAAACAACCAATTCCTAAATCCGAATGACCAAAGAATCGCCAATGGCCAATGCCGAATCGTCCGCGCACGCGGCGGTTCGCAATTGGTCATTAGTGCTTTATCATTTTTTAGTCATTAGAATTTCGTCGTTAGTCATTCGAGTTCTGACGCTGGCCATTCGCGCTTATCAAATCACCATTTCCCCCGCGCTGGCATTTTTATTCGGACCAACGGCGGGCTGCCGTTTCACGCCGACCTGCTCGCAATTTGCGGTTGACGCCATCCGCTCGCGCGGCGCATTTGCCGGAAGCTGGCTCGCGGCGAAACGGATTTGCCGCTGCCATCCATTAGGCGGTTGCGGCCACGATCCAGTGGCCAAGGCGGAAAACAAGCTTGTTTTGGGGGATTCGCTTTAATTTTCATGGACAGAACAGGAATCATCGCCGTTTCGATTTGCGCCGCGCTGCTTGTCTTCTGGTTTTTCCAGACGGAAAAGCAGGAAGCCCTCTTGCAGCAACAAAAGGCGGAATTCGACAGGACCAATGTCGTTTCAACGCCGCAGGCTTCCACCGCAACTCCGGCGGCGGCTTCAACAACCACCACAATTCCACCTCAAGTTTTCGACACGAACACGCCGGAAAATTTGATTGTGGTTTCAAACGCGGACGCGCTCTACACATTCACGTCGCGCGGAGGTGGTTTGGAATCGGTCAAGCTGTTGAAATATCCTGAAACGATTTCGCCGCGCTGGAAAAAGGAAATGGCGACAAACAGCGTGGCCACGCTGAACGCGCATGCGCCGGTTCCCGTCCTCGCCATTTTGGGCGACCCCAGTTTCGTCGGCGACGGCAATTTCACCCTGACGAGCAGTGGCGACGATGTCCGCGCGCAAAAAACTTTCGCAGATGGCCTGGTTCTTACGAAGGATTTTCACATCGGCTCGAATTATCTCGTCACCGCGAGCGTGAGCCTGAAGAACACCTCGGACAAGCCGCTCGCGCTGCCCGCGCAGGAATGGGTCGTCGGCACGGCCACGCCGATGGGGCCGGACGACAACGGGATGTATGTCGGCGCGATGTGGTGCAACGGCACGAACGCGGTGGACAACGGCACGCGCTATTTCAACACGAACACGACGGCGTTTTTCGGGTTCGGCCACAGGACTCCGACGACGGAATTGCGCGCGGGCGCGGGCAACGTCGTTTGGGCGGCGGCGCACAACCAGTTTTTCGTGCTGCTGGCGATGACGAAGCCCAATGAGCCGGCACAGCAAATGGTCGCCCACACGGTCAACCTGCCGCCGCTGACAATGAACGGTGCAGGTTCAGCCGCGCCGCCGGTGGGAATCCAGACGGCCCTGGCCTATCCGGCGCAGACGTTGACGGCGAATTCAAACGTCGAGCGGCAGATTATTTTTTACGCGGGGCCGAAGGAATACTGGAAGCTGGCGCAGATCGGCGCGGAATTTCAAAACCGCGCGGACCTCGTGATGCAGTTCGGATTTTTCGGTTTTTTTGCGAAGGCGCTGCTGCTGGCAATGAACTGGCTGCATGACGTGACGCGGCTGGGCTATGGCTGGACGATTGTGCTGATCACGGTGCTGCTGCGCGCGGCCTTCTGGCCGCTGACGGCGGCGGGCACGCGCTCGATGAAGCGGATGCAGGCGCTCGCGCCGGAAATCAAGGCGCTCAAGGAAAAATACAAGGACGACCCGCAGAAATTCACCACGAAGCAGATGGAGCTTTGGAAGAAAAACAAGGTCAGCCCGCTGGGCGGCTGCCTGCCGATGCTCATCCAGACGCCGGTGTTCATCGGCTTTTACACGATGCTTCGCAGCGCGATTGAACTGCGTGGCGCGCATTTCCTCTGGGTCGCGGACTTGTCGAAGCCGGACACGCTGTTCATGATCCCCGGTTTGAGCTTCATTCCGTTCATCGGCACGCCGGATGGACTGCCGTTCAACCTGCTGCCGTTGATGATGGTCGCGGTGATGGTCTGGCAGGCTCATCAGCAGCCGGTGTCGCCGGGCATGGATCCGGCGCAGCAAAAGATGATGCGTTTCATGCCGGTGATGTTCCTGGTGTTCTTCTACAACTATGCGTCGGGCATGGCGCTTTACATGACGATCAGCACGCTGCTGGGAATTTTGCAGATGCGGTTGACGAAAATGAACCAGCCTCCGGCTCCGACTGCGGCGGCGACCACGATTCCGGCATTGACGCCGGCCTCAAAAAGGAAAAAATAACGGCGAACAGTTTTTGCCCATCAACTCTCAACCTTCAACCATCAACTAAAAATGGCCGCGCAACCGAAAGAAACCCTGGAAAAAATCCTGACGTCGCTCGGTTTTCCGGCGACGGTCGAGGAGCAAAAATTGGACGACGGCGTTTTGCTCGACGTAAAAACGGAGGAGTCGGGGCGGATACTCGGCCGCCAGGGACAGACGCTCGCCGATTTGCAATACATCACGAACCGCATTCTTTTCCAGCAGGACGCCAGTTCGCCCAAGGTGATGGTGGACGTGGGCGGCTACCGCGCACAGGCGCGCGACGCGCTAGTGAAACGCGCGAAGGACGCCGCCGACAAAGTCCGCCGATGGGGCGACGTGGTGGAGATGGAGCCGATGAGCGCCTTCGACCGGCGCATCGTGCATCAGGCGTTGAAGGACGATCCCGACGTGGAGACGCACAGCGTCGAAGTGGGCGGCACCGAGAAAAAAGCCATCCTGTTCAAGCCGCGCCAGTGACCGGGACTATTGGTCGAGAATCTCCAGTTTATATTGCGGCGAATAGGCGCTGTTCGGCTTGGGCTGCGTTCCCCAGTTGTTGTAAAGGTAGTCGAATTTGAAACGGTAGTTGACGCTGTTCCCCGAAGGCGGCACGGACACAAAAGCTTCCCAGCGGTTGGTGATCATCGGCACCTGGCGCATCTGATAAGGCTGGCCGTTGACCAGAACATAAGGCTGGATGCTGTCCCAACGGAGCGATTGCTGCTGCGAATGAAAGGCGACTTCGACGGGATAAAGATTATTGGCGTTGCGCGGCTGCTCGTTCGGCGTCAGGCGCGTGAAGTTCGTGGCGCAGCCCGTCAACAGGAGCGCCGGCAAAAGCGGCAGAAATTTTTTCCAATTCATCCGTGCAAGTTGCCACAGGCGCCGCCGGTTTGTAAAGTTGGATTTCGAGGCTTGAAGCGAAAATTGTTTTGCGCTTGAATCGTCAAATGAATTCCACAAATAAAACTTCGCCGACCATTGGCGCACTCAAGCCGATTATGCCCGTCTCAAGTAATTATCGCTGGGTCATTTGCGGGCTGCTGTTTTTCGCCACCACCTTCAATTACATGGACCGGCAGGTTATCAGCTATCTGAAGGAATACTTTTGCACACCGGCGGATCAGGGTGGATTCGGCTGGACCAACACGGAGTTTTCCTATCTGACCTCTTTTTTCACGGCGTTCTATGGCGGCATGACGTTGGGCATGGGCTGGGTCATTGACCGCATCGGCACCAAGCTGGGGCTGGCGCTTTCGCTCATCTTCTGGTCCGTCTGCGGCATTGCCAACGCCTTCGTCGGCCGGACGCTCGCGATGAATATTTTCATCCGCAGCGCCTTTGCCGTCGGCGAAGCGGGCAATTTTCCCGCCTCCATCAAAACGGTCGCTGAATGGTTTCCGAAACGCGAACGTGCCCTGGCGACAGGCATCTTCAACAGCGGCTCCAACTTTGGCGCGATGGTCGCCGCGCTGTTTGTCCCTTGGTGCCTGATCCATTTCGGCAACCAGCTCGGTTGGAAGATGGCGTTTATCCTGACCGGCGCATCGGGTTTCCTCTGGCTGATTTTCTGGTTCTGGCTCTACGACACGCCGATCAGTCAACAGCGGCTCTCCAAGGCGGAATACGATTACATCCATATTGACGATGAAGCCGTTGCCAGCGACGTCAACGGCGACGCGGGAAAGGTTTCGTGGTGGAGGCTGTTTGGCTACCGCCAGGCATGGGCCTTCTTCGCCGGCAAATTCATGACCGACGGCGTCTGGTGGTTTTACCTGTTCTGGTTGCCGGATTATCTGGTCAAGCAATTCCACATGACCAACCGGCAGGTTATGCTGCCGACATTCATCGTCTATGGCATCACGATCGTCGGCAGTATTTACGGCGGCAGCATTCCGCTGACGTTCATCAAGCGGGGAATGCCGGTCTATAAGGCCCGCATGACCGCGATGTTTCTCATCGCCGTGGCACCGCTGGCGGTGTTGAGCACGCAATACTTTGGCGACGTGGCCCGGTTTGGTTCCATGGCCTCGGTGCTGGCCATCGCCACGATTTGCATCGGCACTTCCGCACATCAGGCCTGGTCCGCGAACCTGTTCACGACCGTTTCCGATATGTTTCCAAAGAAAGCAGTCGGTTCGGTTACCGGCATCGGCACCACCTGCGGAGCCATTGGCGGCGTCATTGTTCAACTGCTTGCCGGTCGGCTGACGGATGCTTTCAAACAAACTCCTCAAACCGCGTATTTCTTCATGTTCCTTGTCTGCGCCTTCAGCTATCTGATTGCGTGGAGCATCATGAAGGCGTTGGTGCCGCGCCACCAACCGATCACGGATTTGTAATTCATTAAACTGCTGAAAAAGTTAAAGCGTTGGATCGTTTCCGATTCAACGCTTCAACCATTCAACGAATTACAATCCCGTCAAATGCTCATCGCATCAAATCCGCCATCCACCACGATCTCCGCGCCGGTGATGAAACCGCCCGCGTCTGACGCCAGTAACAGCGTTGCGCCCACGAGTTCATGCGCTTCGCCGAAACGGTTCATCGGCGTTTTGGCCAGGATGGTTTTTATCCGGTCGAGGTTCAACACCTTCCGGTTCTGTTCCGCCGGGAAAAATCCTGGCACAAGCGTGTTCACACGCACGCCTGCTGTTCCCCATTCGCGCGCAAGATTTTTTGAAAGACTGTGCAAGGCTGCCTTCGACGCCGAATATGTGAAGATGCGCGAGAGCGGGCACAGCGCCGCCTCCGAGCCCACGTTGATGATGCTTCCCGAACCGCGCCCGACCATGTGCTTGCCAAAAATCTGGCAGCCGAACAAGACGCTCTTCACGTTCACCGCCATGATCCGGTCAAACTCCTCTTCCGAAATATCGAAGAACGGCGTCGGCGAATTCATGCCCGCGCCGTTGACCAAAACATCCACCTTGCCGAATTTGGCGATGACATCCGCGCAAAGCTTTTGCAAACCGGATTTGGAGGTCGCCTCGCACGCGAAAAATTCCGCGTTGCCGCCAGCGCTGAAAATTCTATCAAGGCGAACTTTAGCCTTCGCTTCGTCGCGTCCGGCAACAACAACCATCGCGCCCGCCGCCGCAAATCCTTCCGCAATCGCGCCGCACAATTCGCCCGTGCCGCCGATGACGACGGCGACTTTGCCTTTGAGTGAAAATAATTCCGCTGGTGTTTTCATGGTTCGTAATGCGTTGAAACGATGAAGAGTTTAACCGTTTTCAGAAACCACTTCAACGCTTTAACATTTTTTTAACGCTGAACTCTGGCGCTGCCGCCGCCGAAAGTTTTTTCCACTTCCTTGCGCGTCGCCATGCTCGTGTCGCCGGGCGTTGTGGAAGCGAGCGCGCCGTGTGCCGCGCCATATTCCACGGCTTTTTGCGCGTCGTTGAATTCGAGAAAGCCGAATTGCAGGCCGCTCGCAAAACTGTCGCCGCCACCGACGCGATCTAAAATTTCCAATTCAGGATATTTCCGGCTCTCGTGGAATTTTCCGTCGTGCCAGAGAATCGCGCTCCAGTCGTTTTTCGTCGCGGTGATGACGCGGCGCAAAGTCGTCGCAGCCACCTTGAAATTTTTGAACTCCTTCACTGCCGCTTCGATCATTGCCTTGAATGCGTCGGTCTCAATCGTGCTTAAGTTGTGATCCGCGCCCTTGACCTCGAAACCGAGGCTCGCGGTGAAATCCTCCTCGTTGCCGATCATCACGTCCACATATTTCGCGATTTCACGGTTGACCTCCTGCGCTTTCTTCAGGCCGCCGATGGATTTCCAAAGCGACGGACGATAATTCAAATCGTAGCTGACGATGACGCCGTGTTTCTTCGCCGCCTTCACCGCTTCAATCGTCAACGCCGCCGTCGTTTCGGACAACGCCGCAAAAATGCCGCCGGTGTGCAGCCAGCGCGTGCCAATTTTTCCGAAAATCAAATCCCAATCAAAATCGCCGGGCTTGAGCTGCGCCGCCGCCGAGTTGCCACGGTCCGGCACGCCGACCGCGCCGCGAATTCCAAACCCGCGCTCGGTGAAATTCAAGCCGTTGCGCACGCTGCGGCCGGTGCCATCGTCTTCGCGCCACTTGATGAAGTCTGTGCAGACGCCGCCTTGCATGATGAAGTCTTCGATGAGGTGGCCGACCTCGTTGTCCACGAACGCGGTGACGATGGCCGTTTTGTAGCCGAAACATTTTCTCAAACCGCGCGAGGTGTTGTATTCGCCGCCGCCTTCCCACGCGGTGAACGAGCGTGCGGTGCGGATGCGTCCCTCGCCGGGATCGAGTCGCAGCATGATTTCGCCGAGCGAGATCTGGTCGTATTTGCAGGTGGATTTGTCGCGAAGCTGGATGGACATAAAGTTTCCAGACTGTAATGAAAAGACAGGGACGAATTCAAATAGAATTGATTCCTCTGGTTTGACTTCCTGCGAACTGGCGCAGCGATCATGCTTCTTGATTCCGCACCCGGCGAAACACCATCGGAATTCGTTTTTACCAGTTTCGCGCCGGGCAGACAAACCCAACGACGCGCTTGCTTTTCAACCCGTTGCTGCAAAATATCGAATCATTCTTTCGTTGCCGCGTGGCGGCGATTTGTTATACACAGGTGCGATCAATCAGAATCAATCCGTGAAATGTGGTAAAATAAATTCTGGCATTTGGATTTTCCTGGGTTTGTTCATTGCCGCGCGCATCGTCTCCGCCCAAAATTCTCCGGCTGCGCCGCTGTCAAATGATTCCCTGCTGCTGACGGTCGAAGGCAAGGTTGAGGCCGCCGTCGCCGGTTCGACAGACTGGTTGCCGGCGCATACCAATCACGTCCTGTTCGTCGGCGACCGCTTGCGAACCGGCCTGAACAGCCGCGCCACCGTCAGGCTGTCCAACCTGACGGTTCTTCGCGTCAACGAACTCACCACGCTCCAAATCCAGCCTCCGTCCGCGCCGGACAAAGAATCCGCGCTCAATCTTGAAAAGGGCGCGGCGTATTTTTTCAGCCGCGAACGCCCGACGGAAATGGAGTTTCGCACGCCGCTGGCGTCCGGCGCGATCCGTGGAACGGAATTTAACCTGGCCGTGGCCGACGACGGTTCGACCGTCGTCACGCTCATAGACGGCGAAGTCGCATTGACCAATCAAGACGGCGCGGTGGATTTGGTTTCCGGCGAGCAAGGCATCATCGAGCCGGGCCTTGCACCCAGGAAAACCGCCGTCATCAACGCCGCCAACATCATCCAATGGTGTCTTTACTACCCGGCGGTTTTGAATTTGGATGAATTGCAGTTCAGCGACGCGGAAAAACAGGCGCTGGCGGCCTCGCTTGACGATTACCGTTCCGGCGATTTGCTGGCGGCGCTGGCGGATTATCCGGCCAACCACACGGCGATTTCCGATTCGGAAAAGATTTATCATGCCCAACTGCTTTTGGCGGTCGGGCAGGTCGAGGAATCTGAAACACAACTTGGTTCCATCCAATCGCCGCTGGCCGACGCGCTGCGGGAAGTTGTAGCCGCCATTAAGCACGAGTTGTTTCTGACGAATGACGCTCGTTTGCCAACGTCTTCGGAATGGCTTGCTAAATCGTATTACTTCCAATCGCAATCCTTGCTTGATGCCGCATTGGGTGCCGCGCGTTCCGCGACTGAAGCGTCGCAGAATTTTGGCTTCGCATGGGAAAGATTGGCGGAATTGGAATTCAGTTTCGGCCACACGTCCGCCGCGCTTGCCGCGCTGGAAAAGGGATTGCAACTTTCGCCGCGCAACGCACAAGCCGTCGCGTTGAAAGGATTTTTGCTGGCCGCGCAAAACAAAAGTTCCGCCGCGCGCGAATATTTTGAGAACGCCATCGCGCTGGACGGCTCGCTCGGCAATGCATGGCTTGGACGCGGACTGGTCCGCATTCATCAAGGTGACGCTGTCGGCGGCTTGAAAGATTTGCAGGTCGCGGCGGTGCTGGAGCCGAACCGTTCGCTGCTCCGCAGTTATCTCGGCAAGGCGTTTGCGAACAAAAATGACGATGTGCGCGCGGAAAGGGAATTGAAGCTCGCCAAGAAAATTGATCCGAATGACCCGACTTCGTGGCTTTACCTTGCGCTGCTCGAACAGCAGGAAAACAAAATCAACGAGGCCATCGGCGATCTGGAAAATTCACAGGCGCGCAACGACAACCGCAGCGTGTTCCGCTCAAAACTTTTGCTGGATCAAGACCGCGCGGTCGGCAGCGTCAACCTGGCCTCGATTTATCGCGACGCGGGGATGAGCGATGTCAGCGTGCGCGAAGCCGCGAGCGCGGTGAACGAGGATTACGCGAACGCCTCGGCCCATTTGTTTTTGTCCGACGCCTACAATGATTTGCGCGACCCGACGCAATTTAACCTCCGTTACGAAACGGTCTGGTTCAATGAATTGCTGCTGGCGAACTTGTTGTCGCCGGTCGGCGGCGGACGGCTTTCGCAGGAAGTTTCGCAGCAGGAATATTCAAAATTGTTCCAGCAGAATGGCTTTGACCTGGCCAGTTCGACCGATGTGCGCTCGGACAAAATGTATCACGAGCAAGCCTCGCAGTTCGGCACCTTTGGCAATACCTCCTACGCACTTGACCTGGATTATCATCACAACGACGGCATCCGCACGAACAACGGACTTGATGACACCGAATTGAATTTCACGATTAAGCAACAGATCACCCCGCACGACACCGCACTGCTGCTGGTGCAAAGTCAGGATTATCATTCCGGCGACAATTTCCAGTATTACAATCCGACAAATGCGCGGCCGAATTATACGTTTAACGAATACCAGCATCCGATTGTGGTCGGCGGATGGGATCACGAATGGTCGCCGGGAATGCGGACTCTGGCACTGGTGGGCCGGCTGACGGACGAGCAGCATTTCAGCGATCAAGGCGTTCCATACAACATATTGCAACAACCCGTTGCAAACGGTCCAATTACGCCGCTTCAAAGCAGCGCCCTTGATGTGGATTATAATAATTCCTTTGAGATTTATTCTGCGGAGCTGAATCAAATCTTTGAATGGAACCGGGTGACATTGTCGGCCGGAGCGCGATATCAGTCCGGGACATTCCAAGCCCAGGATTTGTTGGACAATCCGTCCAGCGCTCCTTTTTTGTTTGTTCCTCCGCCCGCTGACTCCATCTCTCAAAACTTTGAACGCATGACCGGTTACGGTTATCTCACGGTGGAACCGCTGGAGCATCTCTGGTTGACTGGTGGATTTGCTTACGACCAAGTTTCGTTTCCAGACAACTATCGGCAGCCGCCCGTCGCCCCGGGCGAAGCCAGGCGTTCCCAGCTTGGTCCAAAAGCGGCCCTGGTTTGGAATCCGATTCCACAAGTCACTTTGCGCGGCATTTATACACGTTCATTGGGCGGCGTAAGCCTCGATGAAAGTTACCGGCTTGAACCGACAGAGCTGGCCGGATTTCCACAGGCGTTTCGCAGTTTGATTTCCGAGTCCATAGTTGGTTCCGTTGACGCGCCGAGTTATGAAACCATGGGGGTCGCGCTTGACCTTAAACTGGGATCGCGCACCTTCGTCGGAATTCAGGCCGAACGGCTGCTCACAGCCGTCCAACAGAACTCCGTGTTTTTTTTATTCCAGAACAGCCTGCCCGTTGCGCCCGGTTCCACTCCCGAAAATCTTGACTACAAGGAATACGACCTGGCCATAAATTTGAACCAATCGGTGGGCAAAGAATTTGTGGTGGGAACGGGTTACAAACTTATCCAGGCCAGCCTGCAAGACGCTTATCTCGAAATGCCGGTTTCAACTCTCGCTCCCGCCAACCCGTCGCAACATTCCACCTTGCACGAAATCACCGGCTACATTCAATTCAATCATCCGTCCGGTTTCTTCGCACGGGCTGAAACTCAATGGTATGACCAGGAAAATTCCGGTTACAATCCAGCCGAACCCGGCGATAGTTTCTTCCAATGCAATCTGTTCGCCGGCTGGTTTTTTGCGCACCGCCGCGCGGAATTGCAGCTTGGCATCCTCAACCTGGCAGGCGGAGATTACAATTTGAATCCGCTCACGCCTTATCAGGAATTACCCCGCAGCCGCGTGTTTGAAGTGAAATTAAACTTCGTGTTCTGACCGCCGCGCCCGCAGCGGGCGTTCACTGATTTTCCTGCTGCACAAAACTCGCCAGGCGCACCTGCATTTTCTGAAGGCTTGGAAGCAATTGCGCAAATCGCGGATCGGTGATCCAGCCTTGCACGGCGCGCAAGGATTCCGTGTCGCGGTTCACCAGCACGTCACGGCCGGGCGTCTGCGATTGCGTGAGCAGGTTGGGCGAAATCATGTAATTGGCGTTTGGGAAAATGCCGGCGAACGCGTCAATTTCCGCTGGTGTGGTTTTCGGATTGAGCAGATAATTTTCCAGGACCTGTTTCTGCTGCGGGTCGCGCACGTCGGCGCGCGCGAAATAATCCGCCCGCGTCGTCTCGCGGCCTTGCATCGAATCGGGATCGGCCAAAAGCGCGGCCAGCATCGTCGTCGGATTGTTGATGACCAGCCGGTCCAACGCCAGAAACGACGCGTGCGCCACGGCGGGATTGTCCTGCTTCCGCACCAAATCCGTCAGCACCGGCATCAGTCCCGTGCCGCCGACATAGACCGCCGCGTCGAACGCCTCCAGAAAGCCGGTTGATGGATTTTGCTGCCACGGTTCGTATTGGAGCATTTCGGTCGTTTTCTGTTCGAGCAAGGTGCGCCCGTCGGCGCTCGTGTCACCCCAGGCAAGATTTCGCAAAGCCACCGCCCATTCGTCCGGCGAATCTTTCGAGGCCAAAATCATTTTTGAATAATCCGCCGCCGCAGCCGGATCAATTCGCGCGAGTTCGTCGAGCAGAAAAGTCCGCAACGTGGGCGCTTCATCCAGCAAACCTTTTTTGGCAACCTTGAATCCCAGATGCGTGGACGCGTCGGCCTTTGAATCGAGAAATTGTTTGATGGCCGCGACCGCCTCGTTCGTCGGCATGGCGGCAAGTTCCGCGCGCAACTCCGCCAACAGTTGCCGCGCGGTTTTTGTGTCCGGGGCAACTTGCAGCGCGGCGTAAAGTTTTTTCAGACGATCGTTGGTTGCAGGAGTCGGGCTGGTCGCTGTGGCTGAAGTGTTGGAGGCGGTTGGCAATGAAATTGCATTCGTCGTTTTGGCCACCGTGGCAGTTTGAAGCGAAGCCGGCTGCGTCTGGCGATGCCACAACCACGTGCCAAGCGCCACCACGATGATAACGCTGGCAGCGCCAATCAAGAACCTGTTTGAATTATTTTTGTGCGACGGCATGGCTGCGGCTTTCGTGCGCCTGATTGATAACAAGCCGCAAACTTTCCGCAAGGTTCATTCCACATCCACAGTGCGGTCTGGATAGATGCTGACGGCTAAATTTATTGTCTTTTGTGCCACCTGGTGTAAACTATCCCTGCGCCAATGTTTTTCAACGGCGCAGAATCAATCATTATGGCGCCCCAGTTTGAAGTTTTCTCGAAAAAAACAATTCGAGCCGTATGGCTGAAGCGATATCTGCGTGCTCATGTTCTTCCAATTGGAATTATTTTTTTGTCCGCCCGCCTGGTCCAAGCCCAATTGATTGATGTTGATTTTAATGACAACAGCGCCGGAGCAGCGCATGGCGGTCCCAATCTCGGTCCAACAATGTCAGGGGCGGCGGTTATTGGAACGGGGATAAGCGACCAGTGGAATGGAATCAGCGCCAACAGTGGCAGCGACATTTCCTTGGTTGACATAAACGGCGGCACTTCGACGGTGAAGATGGCGTTCACGTCCGGCGGCGGATACGATGTGAAGAGTTTTCTCGGTTCGACTCCTTTTGCCGGCACTGCCTACAACGCCTTGATGGAGGATTATCTGTTCACTGGCGGCAGCGCTCAAACCATCACGCTTTCGGGCCTTGCAATACATTCCGCCTACAATCTGATTTTATACAACGCGGCGGATAGCAGTGCTGGTGCAGTTGGCCGCAAAACTTCTTTTACCGTCAATGGCAATACTTTGAGCAGCACATGGAACGCTTCCAGCAGCACAATGATCGCCGGGATTGATTATGTGGATTTTGCACCGGCAGTTTCCGATGGTTCGGGGAATCTGGTCATTACTTACATCGCTGGAAGCGGCAGCGCGGAAGGCGACATTGACGGATTTCAAATCGCTCTTCTGCCGACACCAGTGGTGGAGATTGATTATCCAGCCAATGGCGCTGTCTTTGCGTTTTCCGCGAATATTCCCATCGAAGCCTTTGGTGATGTGAATCCTGGCACAGGGAGCATAGTGACCAATATGCAATACTTCGCCAACGGCGTTTCATTGGGATCGGTTACGAATCCGGAGGATTTTGATTTGACAGCCAGTAATCTGGCGGTTGGCCCTTATGCCCTCACGGCAGTGGCGACGGCGATGGGAATTTCCGCAACTTCTTCGGTCGTGAACATCACCGTTCTTCCACTGCCGGCGGTGAGCATCATCAATCCGACGAATGGCGCTGTGTTTGGATCTCCCGCGACCGTGAACTTTGCTGCCAATGCTTCAGTGAGCAGCGGCACGGTGACCAATGTGCAATTTTTCGGCAACGGCGTTTCGTTGGGGACGGTTCTGGCAACTCCATTCAGCCTTACGGTCAGCAATTTGGGAACGGGCAACTATGCTTTCACGGCAGTGGCGACGGCGGCTGGAATTTCCGCGACTTCCGCCGTGGTGAACGTGACGGTCAATCCTCAGACAAATAACGCCGACGCTTACACATGGACAACCATTGCCGGGGCATCATCCATCGGGAGTGCTGATGGCGTGGGCGGGAACGCGCAGTTTCTACTTCCCTCCGGCAACGCCCTTGATACGAATGGCAACCTCTATGTGGCGGATACTTACAACGACACGATCAGGAAAATCACGCCGGCAGGATTGGTGAGCACCATCGCCGGGCTGGGTGGAACTTCCGGCTTCGCCGATGGGATAAACAGCGCCGCACGTTTTTTTCATCCTTCCCATGTTGCGTTGGACAGCGCGGGCGATTTGTTTGTGGCGGACTCTTACAACAACACCATCCGTAAAATCACGCCGGTGGGAACCAATTGGATGGTCAGCACCATCGCCGGTGCCGGCCCGGTCTTTGACCAATATGGCTATCCCACAGGTGGCGGTTATGCTGATGGCATGGGGACCAACGCACATTTTGGGGGTGTTATCGCCTTTATTGGAGCACTAATCGTGGACAATTCGGGGAATGTTTATGTGGCGGATCTAGGAAATGAAGTAATCCGTAAAATGACTCCGACGGGAACTAACTGGATGGTCAGCACTATTGCCGGATCGCCGGGAGTTTATGGCACCAATAATGGCACGGGCGGCGCCACACGGTTTGGCAATCCCAATGGTTTGACGATGGACGGTGCAGGCAATTTGTATGTGGCGGATTCTGGCAACGACTCGATTCGAAAAATTACACCAGTCGGCACAAACTGGGTGGTCAGCACCATTGCCGGCGGGGGTTTCGGCACCAACGATGGAACAGGTAGCGCCGCACGCTTTTACTATCCCAGTGATATAGCAATTGACACGAATGGAAATCTTTATGTGTCGGATGAAGACAATGACACGATTCGCAAAGTCACTTCAGCAGGGGTGGTGAGCACCATTGCGGGCAATCCTTCGATTACGACCACTGACGAGGTCGGTGACATAGTCATAGCCGGTGGCGGCACCGACGGCACGGGCAGCACGGCGCGATTTGATCATCCGTCTGGAATTTCCGTGGACGGTGCGGGCAATCTTTATGTGTCGGACACCCTGAACAACACGATTCGGAAAATCACGTCGGCGGCGGTGGTGAGGACTTTTGCGGGGTCTGTTGTGAGTCCGGGCGACGTGGACGGCACGGGCAGTGCGGCACGGTTCAACGAACCAAATGGGATTGCAGCGGACAGCGCGGGCAATTTGTATGTGGCCGATTCCGGCAACGACACGATCCGGCAAATTTCTTCGGAGGGACAGGTAAGCACCATTGCCGGATCAGGCGGAAACCCAGGCAACGCCGACGGCTCGGGCAGTGATGCCGGCTTTAACCAGCCTTGCGGCGTGGCGGTTGACAGCGCCGGCAATCTTTATGTGGCGGATTTTGGCAACAACACAATTCGTCTCGTCACGACGGCCGGGGTGGTGACAACCATCGCCGGATCGGCAGGAACTCAAGGCACGAACGACGGCCTCGGCAGCAATGCGCGGTTCAATGAACCAACCGGCATTGCGGTGGACACCAATGGCAATCTCTATGTGACAGATAATAATAATAACACAATTCGGAAAATGACACGGGGGATTCGCGGAACCTGGGTCGTAAGCACCATTGCCGGACTTCCCGGACTTTTCAATTCCGGCCATTCTGACGGCACCAACAGCGCCGCGAGTTTTGACGAACCTCACGGCATCGCAGCGGACGCCAGCGGCAATCTTTATGTGGCGGATGAAGCAAACAATATCATCCGCAAACTCACGCCGGTCGGCCCCAATTGGGTGACGACTACCATCGCCGGGTCTGGAGATCGCGGCATCAGCGATGGCATCGGAAGGAATGCGCAGTTTAATGAACCTGTCGGCATCGCTGTGGACGGTTTAGGCAATCTCTATGTTGCGGATCAAATCAATTCTACGATTCGAAAAATTACTCCGGTGGGGACGAACTGGGTGGTAAGCACTATTGGAGGAATGGCCGGAATTTTTGGCGACATTGATGGAGCAGGCAGCGCTGCGCTATTTGCAATTCCTTCCGCCGTGACGGTGGATACCAATGGCAACGTTTATGTCACCGATTCAGGAGGCACGATTCGGAAGGGAGTATTCACGGCGTATGGGCTGGCGAACAAGGCAGCCTACAGTCTGCCGACGATGAATTCTTCTTTGACGGTGACATTGTCACCGCCTGAAGCTGGGGGCCAGTGGCGTTTCCCGTGGGAGGTGGCGTGGCGCGACAGCGGGGAGGCGGCGACGGGTCTGGTAGCGGGCGATTATCCCATAGAGTTTCGTTCTGTTGCGGGTTGGATCACCATTCCCCTAGCCGGCAAGGTGACGCTGGATTCCGGCCAGTCGGCCTCCATCACAAACCGGTATTATCCGACCTTCAGCACCGTGGACACCAACAGCGGCGGGACGCTGACAGTGACGCTGGGCCCCAGCCCGCCTGTTGGAGCTTTCTGGGGATTCCTCGGCAGTTCAACCAACTATCCGTCTGGTTACAGCACCAACTTGGTGGCCGGAACCTATCTGGTTGCGTTTGCGCCCGTCAGCGGGCGGGTTACTCCTCCCAATCTGTCCGTGCAGGTTGTGCCGGGACAGACGACCCGTTTGGACGAAAATTATTCGCTGGCCCAATCTGCTCCGGCCCAGGTGCTGCTGCCCTACCCTGTGCCTGTTGGAAACATCGGCGACGTGGCCGATTATCCCTTCGGGTTCAACGGGCAGTTGCAGACGGACGTGGGCTATGGCAGCGGCGTGGCGGTGCAGACCAACGTGGTGTTGAGTGCGGCGCACATGGTGTTCAACGACCAGACGCTGTCCTACGTCAGCCGGGCCTGGTGGTATTTCCAGCGGGAGGCCGGGACATTTGAACCCGAACCGCTGCCGGCGCGCGGCTGGTATGTGTTGGGCGGCTACGCGGCACAACGGACGAACGATCTGGAAATCTATTCACCCGGCACGTCCACACCCCAATCACGGAACATGGACGTGGCGGCGCTTTACTTTCTCTCACCCGTGGCAGGAGGCGGATACGGCGGCTATCTGCCCTCGGATGCGTCGCCCAATCCGTGGCTGACGGGGAACAGCTTGAAGATGCTGGCGGGTTATCCGGTGGACGGGTCGGAGTTCGGAGATGCAAGCATCGTGCCCGGGGAGATGTATCAGACCCAGCCGCAGCCCTATGCCTTGAGCCTTGCGGCCGATCCGGTGAATGGGCGGCAGGAGGTTTATGAAGCGCCGTGGTTTTTGGGTTGTCCCGGCAACAGCGGAGGGCCGGTGTATGCGCAGTTCAACGGGTATTATTACCCGGCGGGAGTGTATCTGGGGACATTGTATAGCGGCATCACGCCGTATGCGTCGGCGGTGCGTGCGATAGACAGCGACGTGGTCAACCTGATCACCAACGCGGCGGCGCTGGGGGACAACGGGACGAACCACACGGGCGGGGGCGTCATCACGATCATCCCCAACCAGGCGTTGAGCGCTTTCAATCCGGGCTATGTGCAATGGCAGTTGTCGCCGCCCTCGGCGGTCGCGGCGGGAGCGGGCTGGAGGTTGCAGGGGGACACGAGTTATTTGAGCGCGCCCAACGCGGTCCGCGCGGTGACGACGCCCAGCGCGGTGATGCAGTTCAACCCGATACCGGGCTGGAACCTGCCGACAAACCAGACGGTGAGCGTGGCGGCGGGGCAGATCAACAGTTACAGCGCCTCCTACACGGTGGGCAGTCCGGTGCTGGTGCTCAACGGAACCTCCGGCCTGGGCATCATGGGGACGACCGGGACGGTGTATGTGATCCAACGCAGAAGCTCCCTCAACAGCGGTTCATGGACCAACGTCAGCACCAACACCATCACAGCCACAGGCTTCAACCTCCTCCTCCCCAACCCAGCCACAAACGGCCCGCTCAACTTCTTCAGGGCTCTGTGGATCGGACAATAGA